>JACQHZ010000275.1 GCA_016198745.1 Verrucomicrobiota bacterium | reverse complement strand
TGCCGTCATTCCCGTCCCGCCACGGCGGGAGGAATCCAGGGCCCGGGTAAAGCCGTATCGGATGATACTGGATGAATCTTCGACCGCAGGCACCCGCTTTCGCGGGAATGACCTGAGTAGTTGCAAAAAATGTCTCTTTCGACCAGGAGATGCGCGCATCCGAGAAGCAGAATCGCCAGGGCAGTGATCCATCGGTTTCGCCGGTCCACGGGCGGCAGGCGCCCGAAAGGAATCTGTCCGTGGCATCCTCGCAGGATCATGGCCTCATGGGTGTGCGCCGCCTGGTCCACGGAACGCAGGATGATCGTTCCCGCGACAATCCCCGCCGACTCCAGGCTGCGCTTGACGCCGGAGTATCCGAGACGCAATCGTTGGGCGGCGACCATGTCGGCGGTGATGTCCACCAGGGTGAAGATGTAGCGATACATCAACAAAGCAACCTCAACCCATCCCTGGGGAACGCGGAACCAGCGCAGAGAATGAAATATCTGATGCGCCGGCGTCACGGAACTCAACAAAAACACCACGCTTACGGCGCCCAACACGCGCGAGCACGTCAGAAGACCCGCATGAAACCCGTCCTGGCTGATGCGAATACTCCATCCGTTCAAGGACAGGACCCGCCATGAAGCCGACGGATGCAACAGCGATTGAAGAATCAACAACACCAGCACGATCCCCATGGGTGCTGTCAGCCGAATTGCAATCAGACGAACGGGCATCCCCAACGCAAGAGCGGTCATCAGACAAACGACCAGGATCAAAACGGGGAAAACCGGTCTGGTTGACAGGATGACACATAGGATCGCGGCCAGCGCCGTCATCAGTTTGGTCCGCGGGTCCAACCGCTGCAGGCAATTGCCGCGTCGCGCAAAGATATCCGAGAAAAGGTCAAACATTGGGTTGATTCGGTTTCGGCGGAAAGAGTTCGCGAAAATAATAGCCGCCCACAAATCCGCCGGCGCTGCCTGCAATCAGGAAAAAAAACAAAAGCAGATCGCCCTGGTCGGTGTTGATGAGCGGCGTCCTGGGCGGACGACCGGCCTCCCTCGCGAATTTCTCGACAACCGTTTCGTCCACGCCGCTCCACGGCGTGTTGAACGATTTGAGCGTGAAATAAAGCCCCGCGGCCAACGCCAGGATCAGTCCACCGGTAAGGAGCGTCTTTTTCAAGCAATGCCCCCGCTTTTTTCGGGTTGTTTACCGACCCGTTCGAGAAGGCCGGGACGTCGCGCCTGAATGAATCGCCACGCGCCAGCCGTGAGAAATCCCTCGAAGATGCCGAGCGGAATCTGCGTGGGGGCAAAAGCCGCGCCAATGACCAGAAACATCTTGAGCATGGAACCGCTTCCGTGCAGCGCGCTGGCCAGTTCAAACGAAGTCACGGCATAAGTGGTCCAATCGGACAAAAGGCCGGCCAGGAAAGCAGCCGTGACCGGCGCGACACCAAGGCGCCGGGCCAATTGAAAAACGCCATAGCCGGCCAAGGACCCGGCTACGCCCATCGAAACAATGTCGGCGCCCATGGTGGTCAAGCCGCCATGAGCGAGAAAGAGCGCCTGCAGCGTCAGGGCCACGCTGGTCACCACAACCGTCAGCGACGGACCGATCAGGATCGCCGCCATGCCGGTGCCGCACGGATGCGAACAGGTGCCTGCCGTGGGAACGGGGACCGGCATGCACGAAATGATGAAAACCGCCGCGCCCACCAGACCGACCAACGGTTTGAAAAAGGGGTCCCGTTCGCTGCGAATGTGCAGGTCCCGAAGGCCCCAGGCCAGGAAGGGAAGCGACACGAGAAACCACAAGCCGGCCCAAGGGGCGGGCAGAATCCCTTCGCTGATGTGCATGGCACAAACGATCGGTGGAAATCCAATAATCAACACGCATGCCGCGAACAACGTTGATAATCTGAGGGCGCACGCCCCACCTTGGGTCCTTTCCCGTGGAAAAGGATTCGATAAGGCGCGTTTCGCGTCGTTCCGGTCTTTCTTCGATTTTCGGCTGCAATGACTGTTCATGGAATGCTCCTGAGTTTATGTCCATCAAAGGCGAATGGCGATCATCAATATGCAGGTTAAAAATCCAGCTTTGTTCGTACGCCGACCACCAGCGCGTCCCCGGTGGCGCTGGAACCGCCGGGATGCAGAATCCATTGCAAGTCCGGTTGCACAGTCCACCACGCAGCAATCGTCACCAGATAGGTGAATTCCAAGACCATCTCGAAATCACGGACGGGATCGTCCGTTTCGTTCAGTGTGTTTCGATCGCGATCAAAATCCCGCAAATGACGGCTGATTTGCGCATAGGCCGCCGCCACGCCGAAGACGTCCCGATCGCGGTCCGGAATCAGCCCTTTGCCATGACAACCACCCTCGCTGTAGAACTCGAACACGTTTCGGTCAGGCGGACTCCCGCCGCCGCGCCAGAACAGGCCGATGCCCTGATCATCAGTCCCCGCTTTGCGGTAAATCATCTGCTCCGCGACAAGATAGAGGCCGCAGTTGCCGCTGATGCCGTGCGGAACGCCGCTGGAATTCAGGGTGTCGGCCAGCGAGACGCCGAGGTTATCGAGGCGGTTATGTTGAAACGTGCCATCGTGATACCAACCGCCCGCTTTATAGGCGCCGGGCAAATCCCGCTCCGTCCGGTCATGATTCAGCTTATATGCCAGCTCGTGCACGGAAAAGAACCCCTCACGTTCATTGATCTGAAAGCGCGTGCCGCTGTTGTTCAGATTGCTCGGATCAGTTGCCGAACCGGCGGTGGGATCAGGATGACCGTCGTAGAACGCTGTTTGAACACAAACCGTTTCAGTGGGATCAACCCGCAGACGCGCGCCCGGCGCGGCAATCGCATAAGCCGGCGACGGCGCGTTGGCGGAGATCATGGCCGGCCAGCCCAACGTGCCGTTGAGAAACAAACTGCCATACTCGCTGACGGCGAACTCCTCGTCAGCCGCCAACTGGCCGAGACGCAGGGATACTTTGCCATCCAGAAAATCCTGTTGATGCCAAAGTTCATAGAGCCGCCAGGTGTCGTACGCATCGATGTTGCTCGCCGTGAGCAAATTGCCGGTGTATTTGCTGGAGAGACTGGGACCATGGGTCCAGAAACTGTTGATATGAAGGCTTCCTCCCGACCACCAGCCGGTCAGCTTGTCGAAGTTGATGTCGGTTGAAAGTTCCAGCAGCCCTTCGTAGAGGAGGCCGCGCCGTATGCCGCCTGAAATGTTCGACAAGACTTCGCCGGTGTACGTCAGGCCGAAAACAACGCCCTGCGTTTCCAGTTGATCGCGCGCGCCTCCCCAGTCGCCGGCCAAGCGCGTCTGCTCCCAGATGCTCCGAACTCCCGCGCCGGCTTCCAACGAGTTTGTTTCGTTTCGGATGAAAGAATCGCCGACCACCCGCGCCGTCGCCAGCAAACCGCTCAATGCCACAAGGCCCCAGCAGCGCAATGTGCAAGAGCCAGGGCGTTGGACGAGGACGGGCGCGCCTCTGTCCGGTCTGTGCCCCAGGCAAGCGTGGACGCTCAAACGACGCTGATTTCCCGCCGTGATGTCACGGCAGCGGACGGATAATAGATGTGTGATCATTCAATTCTTGTTTCATGCGAACAAGGTTTCTCGACCCGCACCATCTTGAAGCGCAACGCGCTTCCAGACGCACGGATCGCATTGAGAGCATCGCAGCCGTTATCCTGACTTCAGGCGTCAAACCGCGCGTAGCGCGATCAACCTACCGCCCCGCCTTCCCCGCGTTTTGTCCGCGAGTGGCATTTTGGGGTTTCGTTGCCTGTTACAGTGGCGCGACCGTTCCCGATTCTCACGGGATTCCCTGCGCCGCGATGCAATCTCCCGCCTTTGCGGGATGCTGCTCTTTCGTAAGAGCACCCAATATCAAGTTTGAAGCTTTAACAGTCTGGCATCATTTCACAATCAAAATCACTGCACATAAATTGGCATTTGTTAGCCGTAAATTATCTTAACCCATGCAACCTGCATCCGCCATCCGCGCAGGTAAACCCCAAGTGTATTGATGGCATAAGTCGGTGCGTCTTGGTTCTCCATAATCTGCGGCAATCCCTGCCCGCCGATGGCACACGGCCACGCGCCGTCGGCAGGCGGGTGCGTTCCACATGGCGCGTGGTAAAAACTGCGGATGAATCCTGCCAGTTGGTTGCTCAATTCTGGACACTGCGGACGCTCAAACTTGCCGCCTGAACAAGACCAACATGTTGGTTCTAATTTGTGAGCAGCCGGGCAGAGATTTTTGTTCAATGCAGCATTGACGAAAGCAATGGGGAAGAGTAGTCCCTCTGGGCATGGCTTGTCCGCTCGAAACCCAACTGGGACATCGGTTCCGCAATCCGTCGCTGCTGCAACTGGCGCTGACGCATCCTTCGTGGGGACATGAACGAAAGCAACCCTCGCCTCACAACGAGCGGCTGGAGTTTTTGGGCGACGCCGTTCTTGAACTCGCCATCAGCGATCATCTCTACCATCTCTTTCCCGATATGCCGGAGGGGCATCTGACCAAGATGCGCGCACATCTGGTCAATCGCTCCGCCCTGACGGAGATGGCGAAGGAGGTGAACTTGGGAGATCACCTGTTGCTTGGCAAGGCGGAAGCCGCCCACGGAGGACGGGAGCGCCCCTCCAACCTGGCCAACGCCATGGAAGCGGTGATCGGCGCCATTTTCCTGGATGGCGGCTACACGGCAGCGCGCGCTTTTGCGATTGCGCAGGTTGATCCCCGCTTGAAAAAACTCTCCGACAATCCCGAACCGGAAAATGCCAAGGGCATCCTTCAGGAGCGGCTTCACGCAGTGGGGTTGAATCCGGTTTACCGGATCACCTCGGAAACCGGTCCAGCCCACCGCAAACAGTTTGAGGCGCAGGTCGAGGTCCACGGCAGGGTGGTCGGCAAGGGAGCGGGACTTACGAAGAAGGAGGCTGAGACGCGGGCTGCCATGTCGGCATTAAGCGCGTTGCGGTCTCGCGAATCCGGTTCCGTCGCTGCATAAGTTCCGTTTCCAGGGCGCCGACGGATTCCAGTCCCAGATGCCGCGCTGCGACAGCGCGTTCTTCGGAAGAAACCGGCAACTGGGAAACCGGGGCGTTGTGGAAACGCCGCAGAACGCTCTCGAGCCGCCGCAGCCACAGGTAATCCCCGATTAACAGGCGGGTCTCCTCCGGCGTCCAACCCGCAATGTCCGGCATGGCGCGCAAGGTCTCGAGAGTGGAGGCGCGCCGCAAGCTTTTGTGTTTGTATCCGTGAAGAAGTTGCTGTGCTTGAGCCAGGAATTCCACATCCACCAGGCCGCCGGCGCCCGTTTTGAAATCGCGCGCGGGGTTGTGAAGGTCGCCGCGTTCATTCTCGATGCGCATTCGCATGGCGATCAGCTCATACAGTTCGTCTCCGGCCAACCCCCGCGAATAAATGATGCGATCCACCATCTTGAGAAATGCAGCGCCGATTTCGGGATCGCCGGCCGCCAGGCGGGCGCGCGTGAGAGATTGCCGCTCCCAGAACTGCGCCCGTTTTTCGTAATAAACCGCGAAGGCATTCAACGGCAGGACCAACGGCCCATCCGCGCCGTCAGGCCGCAGACGGGCGTCCATTTTGAAGACGATCCCTTCGCCCAGGTCCTGGGTCATCGCGGCGATCACACGCGCTCCATGCTCAGGGTTCGATCCCACGAAAATCACATCGAGATCCGAACCGTAAGAGAGGTCCCGCCCTCCATACTTGCCCAGGGCAATCACGCAGAACCCCCCCGGGGACGCGCCGCCGGGTTTTGGGCGGTTTCGTTTGCGATCACGAGGCGACAAGGATGTCTCTGACAAAACCGCCTGACGTCCCGGCTCGCTCCGACAGGCGATGCGAACCGCCTCTTCAAGACAGACGTCCGCCAGGAGCGTGATTTCCGACCATGTTTCCTCCAACGACGCTGCCAGGCCGAGAATATCGCGCAACTCGATGCGCAACAGCTCCGCCTGTTGGAAAGACCGCAGGCGCGTTTCGGGACGCTCGGATGTCTCCGCCGCCAGCGCCGCCTCCACCTCCCGCCGGCTGCGGACCGATGACAGCAGTCCCTCGAACGCGATCGCCTCCAGCAGCGAAGGCTGACGAACCAGGATGTCGGTGAGATACCGGCTGTGATCGAAGAGTTGAAAGAGCAGTTCGAGCGTTTTCGGGTTGGATGTCAGCAGTTCGTAGAGGGCGGCCCGCGATCCGTACGCCTCGATGAAACGCTCGAACTGTTGCAAGGCGAAATCCGGCCGCGCCAAACACCTGCTGATCGTCAGGATGTGAGGGGACAATTGAGCGAAAAGTCCGCGCGTCCGTTGTGAGACGTGCGCATAATCGGGACCGCGTGACAGCGTTCGCAAGGTGGCCGCGGCGCGGCCGGAATCCTGGAACCCCGCTCCATTGAGAAGGGCATCGCGTTCGGGAGTGGGCGTTTCCCAGTCGGGAATGGTCGGGCGCGCAGAATCTTCATCTTTCGGCTGGACGATGCTGTGAAAAAAGGAACGCACAAATTCCAGGTGCGTTTTCCATTCGATTGCAAACGCCGCATGGTTCTTGAATCCCAGGCCTTTGGCCAGCGCCGTTTGTGTCGCCCTATCTTCGGGGACGAGATGCGTCTGGCGATCTTCCCGCATTTGCAGACGGTGTTCGAGGCTTCTCAGGAACACATAGGCGCGCGTGAGAGCCGCCGCGTCGTCCGGACGCAGCAGTTCGAGCCGTTGCAATGCCTGGAGCGACTTGAGCGTGCCTTTTTCCTGTGAAAAGACCTGCCGCGCGCCGTGAAGCAGTTGAAGCGCCTGGACGGCAAACTCGATTTCGCGAATGCCGCCCTTTCCCAGTTTTACGTGCCGTTCGAGGGTGTCCTCCTTCAGCACCTCGGTTTCGATGCGCGACTTGATCTGATGGATTTCCTCAAGGGCGGCAGGGGGCAGATGCCGGGGAAAACAAAAGGGCTGCAAATGTTGGAGGAATTCGTAGCCAAGCTCCTCATCCCCGGCGACAAGCCTCGCCTTCTGGAGCGCCATGCGCTCCCATACTTCGCCGAAGGCGGCATAGTAGTTTTCATAGCTTTCGAGCGAGCGGGTGATGGGACCCGCGTTTCCTTCGGGTCGCAATCGGAGGTCCACGCGGAACAGAGACCCCCCCTGCCCATTGGAACGCATCCCCGCCACGATCATCTCGGCGATGCGCGTGAAATAATCGTGATGCGTGAGCCGGCCAATGACGCCCTCCTCCGAATAGACGAAAATCAGGTCAATGTCGGAGCTGTAATTCAATTCCTGTCCCCCAAGTTTTCCCATGCCGAAGATCGCGAATTGCGCGCAGGGGCGGCCATGTCTGCCGGCCATCTCCTTCATCGCCGACGCCAGGGCGTTTTGCAGACAGAAATCCGCAAGCGCGGAGAGTTCAACGACCGTTTCCTCCAGGGGCGCGCAACCGGTCAGGTCGCGCACGGTGATCCTCAGCATTTCCCGACGCTTGACCTGTCGAAGCGCCGAAAAAGTTCCGGACAGGGGCAGGGACTCCCATCCAACAGAACGCCATTCCGCCGCCAAACGCTCCACGGAACGCGCCTGGGTCAGCGAAGCGTCTTCCAAAAGCCATGTGACATCGTCTGGATGCGCCTCAAGCTGCTGCAGCCAAAACGATGAATGCCTCTTCAACAGCGAGCGTACCTGGGAGACTGTTTGGAGTGATTGGATCATGTCCCAGAAGAAGTGACTTTTTGAGCGAATGCCATTCCCTTGTCCGGCAAATGGAATTTTGATTGAGAACGCCATCCTTTGTGGCATGATGCGCCCCATGCGGCAAGTCGCTTATATGAAACGGGTTTGCCTTCCCACCTTGTTCATGGGAAGCATGATGGCGGTTTTTTGGTGTTGCACCGCCAAATCCGATCTGGTGGATGGCATCGCTGCGGTGGTCAACGGCGACATCATCACCTTCACCGACGTCAAAAACATGGTCAGCCAGACCGAGGACGCGCTCCGCAAGACCTACATGAACGATCCCGTCCTGGTGGACAAATTAAAGGACGCGCGCAAGGACGCTCTGGAACAATTGATCGAACGGCGGCTGATCATCCAGCAATTTCAGGCCAGGGGAGGCAAGGTCCCTGATGAAATCGTTGAAGAAGACATCCGGTCCATCATTGATGAACAATACGGACGCGACCGCAGCGTCTTCATCAAGACGCTGGAAGCCCTCGGGCTCAATCTCGAAACCTATAAGGAACGCGTGCGTGATAAAATCATCGTGCGCTACATGCAACAACACGAGGTGAGCAACGAAATCATCATCTCACCCTACAAGATCGAGAAATACTACACCGAAAACACGGAGGAGTTCAAAGAAGGCGAGAAAGTCAAACTTCGCATGCTCTTCATCAAAAAGGGGCCTTCCCCGGAGGAAACCGACGGCGCCCGCAGCCTGGCGCAGGAAATCCTGATCAAGTTGAGCACGGGATCGGAATTCGCGTCACTGGCCGTGGTTTACTCGGATTCGCCCGAAGGCAAGAACGGCGGCCTGCTGGGAATGGTCAACCGCGATGCGCTTCGCGAGGAATTGCGCGACGTCGCTTTCTCGCTCAACCAGGGACAGATCAGCAAGGTCATCGAAACCAAGGACGGGTTTTACATCCTGCAGGTTGAGGAGAAAAAACCGTCCAAGGTGATGACCCTGGACGAGGCGCGCGATATGATCGAACAGAAGCTGATTCAACAGGAACGCGAACAGCTCCAGAAACGCTGGCTCCAATCGTTGAAGCGCAAAGCCTATATCCGGATGTACTGAAGTTTCAACATCCCGTGATCGGCCCCTTGAAAACCATTGCCATCACGCTCGGAGACGTCGCCGGCATCGGGCCGGAGGTGGTCCGCAAAGCCATTGGCTCCGGCAAAATCAACCGCCGTTTTCGATACGAAGTGCTCCTGGAAAATCGCGCCCCCCGTGTCGCCCTCGGACGGCCTTCCCGGCAGGCGGGGCGATTCGCGCTCGATTCCCTCGAAGCCGGCGTGGCAGGTTGTCTTCGCGGCGATTACGCGGCGGTGGTCACCGCCCCCGTGAGCAAGGCCGGTCTCAGGCTGGCCGGTTTCACGTTTCCTGGACAAACCGAATGGTTGGCCCACCGCACCGGCGCTCGCGATTTCGCCATGATGCTTGTGGGCGGTTCCTTTCGCGTCGCGCTCGTCACCACGCACACGCCTTTGCGCCGCGTCAGTTCTCTCATCACGCGCGAGGCCGTTGGTCGCGTCATCGGGCTGACCCATGCATGGCTGCTGTGTCTGGGAATCCGCAGGCCGCGCGTGATGGTGGCCGCTCTCAATCCGCACGGCGGCGTTCCTGAAGAACAAGGGCGCGAAGAAATCAGCATCATCGCGCCTGCCGTGCGAACCGCCCGTAAGCGGTTGGGCGACAACGTCACGGGACCGCACTCGCCGGACCACCTCTTTTGGCTCGTGCGGCAGGGGAAGGCGGACGCGGTGGTTTGCATGTACCACGACCAGGGGTTGATCCCGCTGAAAATGCTGGCCTTCGATCGCGGCGTCAACGTGACGTTGGGGCTGCCGATCATCCGGACATCGCCCGATCACGGGACGGCCTATGACATCGCGGGAAGGAACAGGGCCGATCCGCGAAGCATGATCGAGGCCGTCAACCTGGCGGCGCGCCTTGCCGGCACCCACCCGCGCGGCGGATTTCACTCGCCCACATGAATCCCGACGATGAACCCGAGTTGATTGCCCGGTGCCGGGGAGGCGAGAATCGGGCGTGGGATGTGTTGTTCGATTCGCATTACGCGGCCACGGGACGGTTTGTGTTTCAATTGGGAAACGACTTCACCTGGGAGGATGTCGAGGAAATCTGCCAGGAGGTGTTTCTATCGGTGATCCGGAACCTTGGATCGTTTCATGGCAAGTGCCGGCTTCAAACCTGGATATTCCAGATCGCCGCCAACAAGGCGCGCGATTACCGCCAACGGCGGCTGGCGGCCAAGCGCGGCGGCGGCCAACAAACTGTCTCGCTTCAGGCGGAAGATCCGCAGACCGAGTTGCCGATCGATCCGCCCGGTCCGGAACCGACACCGGACGCCGCCCTGTTGAGCGCAGAACGGATGGAACTGCTCCAGGCGGCGATCGAACAACTCGGCAAACCGTGTCGCGAGGTGATTGAACTTCGGTACTTCGGGGATCTCAGCTATGAAGAGATTGCGAAGTCCCTGAATTTGAACCTGAAAACGGTCAGCTCGCGTCTGAGCAAATGCCTGGATCATCTCGAGACCATCGCGCGCGACGTTTTCGCGCGGGAGAAAGTCCCGCTTTTTTCCGTCTAACCCGGTATGCCCCCTGATTCCACGCCGAAAATGGATCAACTCCTGAAGGCCTACGCTGAAAAGCGGCGGCAGGAAAGCGGTCCGTCCCGTGAGATGCATCCCGCCACGCGCGGGATGCTTCAGTCGGAGGTGACCCGCGTTTTTGCGAAACCGCCCGCTGCGGCAAAGTCGTGGTTCCATTTGTCATGGAGTTTCTGGCCGCAACTGGCGGCGGCGGGAACGCTGGTGGTCTTGTTTGCTCTGAGCGGCCTGCTGTTTCTTCACAGTCGAAAACCGCCCGGTTTGCCCATGGAACTCACGCGACACGACGCGAAAAAGGCGGAGGCGACCCCGGCAGCGGTTCGGGCTCCCGCCATTCAAGGTGTGGAATCAGATGAGAAACAGAAGGAGGATGCGGCGATTTTAAAACCGTCAGCGGCGCCAACGGCCATGATTCTCGCGAAAAAAACAGAGACGCATTTTCAGGAAAAAAAATCATTTGAACCAAAGGGTCCTGTTTCCGACGCAACCGCCGCGAAAGATGCGCACAGGACACGAGCGATGGACGACGTGAGCGTGAGCGAGGCAACGCAGGCGGCGGTTGCAGATCGCGCTGCGAACGTTGAAGGCGAAGTCCCGGCAACGCCCGCCACAACCCCGAAGCCTGTCGTCGCGCAGACGGCTGCTCCCTCAAGGCCGCCCGCCGAAAGCCGACGAGAAATCGCCGGAGCGCTTCAGCAACCAGCGGGCGACACGCCGGCAAAATCGTCGGAACCGTCCGCGTTGTTTCGCACAATGCGGTTCGCGCAAAACGATCTTCGCTTCGGGGAGAGGCCCGCAAAAAAATCGGCGCCGAAGTTTCAAATCCTGGCTGCCTTCCAGGTCGAAGAGCGAGGAAACGAAATCCGGATCGTGGATTCGGATGGATCGGTTTATGTGGGAGAGATTGATCGGAACGCCATGATAACCAGGGAATTTTCGGCTCTTGGCGCGACATCCGCCAAGGGGCCTTCGCCTTCGCGCGACAAGGAATCACCGGAGCGTTCCCAGGAGGAATACGACAAGGGCACGGTTGAGCGTCAGGCCGCGAGGGGACGGAATGAGGAACCCGGTTTTTCCTTCCGGGCGAAAGGCGATTGTCGAAGCTTGAAGTTGCGGTTGGAAATTCGCGGCCGGTTGGTTGCAGAAAATGCAATGCCGCAATCTCAAGCCGGTGCGGCGAGGGCGGAGTCGAAGGAGGGGGCGTCGGCTTTCAGGCAGCAGCCATCGACCGGCGTGCGAATTCATGCGGAAGCATCCATGGAATCCGGCGAGAAACTGGAGTTGGACGCATGGCGGGTCGAGCCATGAGATGGGCGCCCGGCGCCGCGCCGTTTTTTCAACGCTGGGTCCATATTGCCGCCCGCAACATGAAAATTTTCGCCCGCTTCTGCTGAACGCTGCAGGCGCTCGTCCAACCGCTCGTAATCGCCGAGATGCGCCCGCATCAGGCTTTTCCACAGCTTCCCGTGATTGGGAACGCTGAAATGCAGCAACTCATGGACGATCACGTATTCACCTACCTCGCGCTCCAACTCCAATAGCTGGGCATTGAAATTCAGATGACCGGCTGTGGAGCAGGACGCCCATTTGTTGCGCATGGGACGCACCGCCAGAGACTGTGTTTTCACGCCAAGCTTGGCGGCCCATTCCAACACGCGCGTCTTGAAATCCGTTTTGTCGCGCCAGCCATTCATGGTCGAAAGCTCTTTTGCAAAAGGAAGAAGAGGGCTTCGACCGTCGCGGTCACTTTCTCCAGGTTGTCCTCCTCGGCGAAGATGGCAAAGGTCACTTGCTTCCGCAGCTCGCGCAACTCGGCTTCGCTGCCTTGCCAGTTCGGAAACCGGGCGAATGCCTCGCGCACTTTCTTGCTTACCGGCTCCGGGTTTAAAATCCCGTCATCGGTCAGCTTGCAAAGCACAAAGTAGGTCAGCCCGTCCAGTCCTTTCGCCGCCTGTTCCTTCTTGCGCTGTTCGTCCTTCTCGATTTCCTGCATCAACTTCGCGAGCGCATCCGCAGTGCTCGTCTGGCGGTTCTCGAAACTCTCCTGCACGGCTTTGGCCCGGTCCGTAAGAGCAACCAGGAACGGGTCATCACCGTTCTCCTCCGCCGTCTTCTCGATGGCCTTCACAAGATTGATCACCTTGATCGCCTTGCTGCCTGGGCCCGCCTTGATCGTTGCGATCGTGGATCTGTCAATGACGACGTATTTGCTGCTGACCTCATTCATGGACGCGCCGATGTGGCGCTGGACCAGGTCGTTCGTTTTCTTCTGGAACGCCTTGTCCACGTACACTTTCTTCGCGTAGGCGTTCCGCACCACGGCGTAGATCGAGGCCAGCGTTGTGTACGGGGCAATGAACGGCCGCAGGAACGCATCCGGCGAGATGATTTCGTAGAGCATCTCGACCTCTTTGTATTCCTTGAAGAACTCCTTGCGCCGTTCCTTGTCGCGGAAGTGCTCGATGAGGTTGTCCACGTCCTTGTCATTGAACCCCTTCGTCACCAGCGCCAGGTACGCCGGTGCCTTGCTTTCCATCTTCGCCTTGAAGAGGTGCTTCAGCAGGCCGATGTCCTTGACGATGGCGTTGATCTCGTCGCTGTCGAAGGCCAGCGCCTTCTCCAGTTTGTCGAAGATGCCCACAAAATCGAGGACGAAGCCGTGCGGCTTCACCATCTCCGCCGCCTCGTTCTCGTAGGGGCGGTTCACCCGCGCGATGGCCTGGAGCAACGTGTGATCCCGCATTGGTTTGTCCAGATACATGGCGTAAAGGATCGGCGCGTCGAAGCCGGTCAGCAGCTTCTCCGTGACGATGAGAATCTTCGGCTGCTCGCCGACTTTGATGAAGTTCTTGCGGATCTGCTTCTCGCGCTTCGGGTCGAGGTGCCACTTCTTGAGATGAGGCGGATCGTTGTTGTTTCCAGTGAAGACGATCTCGGAATATTCCGGCGGCAGAATGGCGTCCAACGCTTCCTTGTAAAACGTGCACGCCTCGCGATCCACGGCCACGAGGAACGCCTTGTAGCCGAGCGGCTCCACGTTCTCGCGAAAATGATCGGCCACCATCCCCGCCACCTGCTTCACCCGTTCCTTGCCCTTGAGGAAATTCTTCAGACTCACCGCACGTTCCAGAATCTTGTTCAGTTCCTCGATGTCCGCAATGCCTTCGGTCTCGGCCAGGGCCAGGAATTCCTTCTCCATGATCTCGTGCGGCACAAGCATGTCGTTTGGGGCGAGGTTGTAATAAAGCGGCAGCGTGGTGCCGTCCTCGATGCTCTCGGAGATGGAATACTTGTGCAGATAGCCCTGGTCATCCTCGCAGCCGAAGGTCTTGAACGTCCCCTTGCCGTAAACGGTTTTGTCCACGGGCGTGCCCGTGAAACCGATGAACGTGGCATTCGGCAGGCCGGCCATCAGGAAGTTGCCGAGGTCGCCGCCCGTCGTGCGATGCGCCTCGTCAATGAACACGTAAATGTTCGTGCGCAGGTTCAGGTTCGCGGGCATGTCGCGGAACTTATGAATCATCGTCACAATGATGCCCCGATAATCCGCTTTCAGCAGGCGGTTCAACTCGACGATGGAATGAGCATGCGCCACATTGCCAAGGCCAACCGATGCGAGATTCTTGAGCATCTGATCTTCCAGTTCATTGCGATCAATCATCAGCAGGATGGTTGGCTTGTCGGCCTGCGGCGCTCGGAAAAGAAGCTGAGCGGCCACGATCATCGTGTAGGTCTTGCCGCTGCCCTGCGTGTGCCACACGAGGCCGCGCGTGCGCTTGGGATCGAGTGCACGCGCCACCACCTTGTCCACCCCGCCGGTCTGATGCTGGTGCAGGATGAACTTCTGCAACTCCTCCTCCTTCTCCGCGAAAAGGATGAAATCCTTCAGGAACCGCAGCAAGCGCGGCACGGCGCAGAAGCTCTTCACCTTGGCTTCAAGATTGCCAATCCCAACGGAGGGCGGACATTCAACAACGGAGGGCGGACATTCTTGTCCGCCTTCTGCTTGGCTGCTCGAAGCCGGGTTGGCAAACCCGTCCTCTTTTTCAAACAACACAAACCCATCCGCTCGCAACTTCGCCTTCACCGGATTCTCCCGGATATATTCCACGCACTTGACAAAATGCCGCTCGTTGCGAATCAAACGGTCCCAATAATCCGCCTGCCACAGCGGCCCCGTCCGGCCCAGGCGCCGATTGATCTCCCGGGCGGTGAATCCCTTCCACGACTTCACAATGTCTTCCAACCGGTGCGGAGTGCGCGGCTTGAAAACCACATGCACATGGTTGGGCATGACCACAAACGAGACGAGATTGTAACGATCTTGGTCAAAGTGGCGTAGTGCCTCAGCCACCACCCGCGCCAGAGCGGGATCGCGTAAGACACCCGACCCGCTGCCCTGATCGAGCCATCCATCAATCTGCCGTGAGAACCGTTCGTGATACTCGTTCTCCGCTGCTTCATCCCATGGTTCAGGATGCTGCCGCAGCCACGCCTCACGTTCAGCCTGCCACTGCGCGAGTTTTTCGCTGGGCAGGGAATCGGCCAACCGCCATGTCACAAAGCAGAAGACCTCACCCTGCTGCCAATGCGGCAGACGATGCTCGTGCCGGTCGATCTGGGCCAGCGGATTGAGAAAGGCGGGCGGAATTGTCTGTTCGTCTTGCTTCGGTATGGAGGATGGCGGCATGGGGGATGGCGGGTTGGAAAACCCGCCCTCCGTTACCTTCCAGTTGAAAAGATTTCGACGCACCGTGTTCCACGTCACCCCGTAGGCAAAGCCGATGGCCTCGGTTGCGGTAAAGATCATCTGCGGCACCATCACCTCCGGCGTCTCCGCGTGGTAACGGCGGATCTGGTCCACGCCGAGCGCAATCGCTTCGTCCTTGCTCGCGTTCTTGCACTCAATCACGAGCACCGGGATGCCGTTGATCAGGAATACCACGTCCTCGCGCGTGCCGCATTTGCCGTTGTGCGTGTAAAACTCCTCCGTCACCTCATACACATTGCGCCACTGCTCACGCGGACGGGAAAGATCGCCGTAATCAATCAAGGCCAGGTCCAACTCGCGGTTTTCTTCCGCGCAGAAAAACTTGTGCTGATTGCGCAACGCCTGGAGGAAATCGCGATTGCCATAGATGTCCGCATGGAACCGCTGAAACTCACCGATCAACGCGCCCTCGGCCTCCTTATATTTCGGATTGAAGGCCCGGACCTGGGTGTGCAACAGATCGCCAAAGAAGAGTGAAGCCTTCCGCGCCCGCTCCTCCGGAGACGTTCCGTCTGGATCGAAACCGCGCCGACGCTCGGCCTCATCGCGCGGCACATACGTCCACCCGATCTCCTGCGCGTATTTCAGGATGCGGGCCTGGACGGTTTTGTGTTCGCCGGGTTTGCTCATCGCTTGATCCCTCGTCAGCGCCATGTCTCCAGCCACGTCTGGTATTGCGAAGGTCGCAAGCGGTAACGGGCGATATTTCCTTTATGAAGACTCATGATCTCCGTTTCCACCACCTCGGTAAAGCGCGCCTGATCCTCCTTTGGCACGGCCTCGGCGACGCGCTGTTTGATAAACGCGCCGGCGGCCTTCTTGTCCATGCCGCCACGAACAATCCCGCCCATGACCTCCGCCACCAACGAACGATAGCGCAGACGGAACGGATCCGGGTCTCCCAAGGACCGCCGCACCGCCGAGTAACGCGCGCAAGAGCGCTCGTAAGCCCAGACAAACCCATCGCGGAGCAACTCGACGCGATTCATCTCGTAAACAGCCAGAATCCCGTCGATGTAGGCGCGCTCGGGCACGTCAACGAATGAGAGGGGACACAAGTTCAAACGGATGAGCGGAATATTGGCGGCAAGACGGGAGACGCGTTTGTTCACGTCCTCGAACGGTTGCAGGTAAGGCAGGTGAACCATCACAAAGAATGCCTGCTCGAACGCATCTCGGATCGCCGTGGCGGTGTCGAGAATTTGCTGGAAACATTCCTCGATCAACTGAGGCCCTTCCAGCGGGTGAAAGACCGTGCCCGCAACCCCCACCCGCATGGAACGCAGACGCCCACAGGCTCGCGGGTCGGCGAGCAGGTTGTCTGACAGCAAGGCATGCAAATTGAGAATGGTGTAGCGATTGAAACCGACTTCGGCCGCCTGCTCGACCAGCATCTCGATCGCGGCCTTGTGGTTCAGGATCATCTGGGCCTCTCGGGCATCCTTGCCCTCGGCGGTTTCTCCCAGTTCCAGCAGACGCTCTGTTTCGAGCAATGAATACGTGTTGCCCTCCAGACGGCTGGAGTTCCAGGACAGGTCAATCAACAGGCGGTTGAAAATTTGCCGTGCATAGGTCCCCGCCGGAAGTCCGCCTTCCGGTGAGCGCCCCAATTCCGCGAGACGCTGACGGATTTCGGGGAAGAGGTAAAATGTCTCGTTGGGCCGGTAAGCGTCAAGAAATGTCCGGTTGTAACCGACAGGACGCCGGTTTTGAATGGGTTCGCGCACGGCCTGCTTGATGGCCTCGGATTCAGGGGAAATTGGAATGTAGTCCTCGCCACGCGCTTCCTTCTTGTCTCGGCCCACGGGTGGGGGCCCTCCGGTGATGGCGGGCAACTGGTAGCGACTCCCCCGAGCACGCCCTTCCACGTTCAGCCGCTTCTGTTTGACGAGCAAAGCCAGGCGGCGTTGCAACGTGCGGTGGGGCAACTGAAAATCCAAGGCCCCCATGATCTCTTCGATCGCGCCGCCATCGGGGAATCGAGCTACCGCCCGAAGGATCGCGTCGAATTCGTTTGATGGGACCTGTTTTGGCATGGAATCTTGTTGTGGCGCGATTCGACGTATTGCGCCACAAAGGATCGTTTATGTGGCGCGATTCCACTATTGCGCCACATAAAGTGGCGCGCAAGAGTCATTTTCAAGGGATAAAACCCTCTCCGGGCCTACGGGCGCATATTTCACATGGGTTTGTGAAATATGCGGGCCTGGACGGTTTTGTGTTCGCCGGGTGCGGGCATGGTTCAGGATTTTTCCCTCGCGGGCAGGGCTTCACGCACGGCATCCATGAGCTGCTTTGCGCTTGGCAGCTTGCCTTTGAACTCCGCAGGCAGCTTCGGTTGAAGCCGGTATTCGGCCACGCCAATGGGGTTGGTCTTGCTCTTCAACGCAAACTCGACCTCCACATCGTCCTTTTCCGCACAGAGGATGATGCCGATGGACGGACGGTCGTCCGGCGCGCGTTCCTTTTCGTTCAGGAGGTTCAGATAGAAATCCATCTTGCCCGCGAACTCTGGTTCGAACGCCCCCACTTTCAAATCGAAAGCGACCAGGGCTTTGAGGAAGCGATGGTAGAACAGCAGGTCCACGAAATATTCCTTCGATCCAAGGACGAGACGGTGCTGGCGACCGACGAAACAAAAACCGTAGCCGAGTTCGAGAATGAACTGTTGCAGCCGCTCGATCAGCCGGTCCTCCAGTTCCCGTTCCTTCATGGCCCGCCCGATGCCGAGGAATTCCAGATTGTAGCGGCTTCTCAACATTTCGTCTGCCTGCTCCGCCAGGTGTTCCGGCAGCGCCAGTTCGAAGTTATGCGTTTTTTTCTCAGCCACCGCCCGTTCGTAGGCCTGAGCCTTGATCTGGTTCAGCAGCACATTGCGGCTCCAGCCAAAGCGGGCCGTGGCACACAAATAATAAAGGCGGGCGGCTGGCACAGGAACCTTGTTGAGGAGAAGAATATGATGTCCCCATGGAATTTCATCCAGTCCCTGGGGCAGTCCATCAGGTTTCAGTTTGGCAACAACTTGTGGCCAAATTGAGCCACACGGCAATTTGGCAACAGCCTGTTGCCAAAATTCAGGCATGGAATAGGCAGCGAAAAACTGCTTCATGTTTCGCAGATTCCGGGCTGAAAAACCCATTCCCCCGGGAAAAGCTGCCTGCAAATCGTTCGCCAGTTGTTCAATGACTGACTCGCCCCATCCAAGCGCCTTTTGCTTCCCCACAATTCCGCGGCCGATGTCCCAATAAAACAGAATCAACTCCCGGTTCACGGCCCGCGCCGCCGCTCGGCTTCCGCCTGCGGCATCCCGTACTGCGGTATCCACCCGATCTCCTGCGCATATTTCAGGATGCGGGCCTGGACGGTTTTATGTTCTCCGGGTGCGGACATCAGTGTTTTTACTTAATATCCGTAAATTTCCCGGCGACGCAAAAACGCGGCGGGACCACCTTCGAGTATGTTCTGCACCAATAGTTTTGTCGCATCTCGGTCTATCGACCCTCGTTCGACAGCCTGCCCGTGGTCGCTCTCGCGCTGCATGGGCAGCAAAAGTTCCGAGTCTCCAAGGACTGCGATGTTGGCGTTGTGCGTTATTAGGATGACTTGCCTGCGTTCTTTAATCGCGCGCAGAGTCGCAACGATGCTAGAAAAGATAAAGGCGTTGTCCAAATCGTCCTCTGGCTGGTCAATGACAAGCGGAACGTTGGACTCAGCGAGCATTGCGATTGTCAGGAGAATCGTGTGTCGCTGGCCGTCGGAAAGCTGAATGACCGGGATATCTTTGGTAGGGACCGATTTTGTGCGAACGGTAATTATCGGCTTCGGTTGCTTCGCTAACACTTGCAGGTCGAAAAGGATATTCCAGTAGCAAAGCTTTTCGATGATCTTCTGGGCCCCTTCAGTTGAAATTCCTGCCGAGGATGCAATCTGGCCGACATTCCTTGCCAATACCCATTCGGCCAAGTCTGAGGGGGTAACCCGCTCACAAAGTTGGCGTGCAGTCGGGTCTTGGAAATAAGACCCGGTCATCTTGTTTTGAACGAACGAAAAGAACTCGTCGGTGATTCCTGTGTCGTCGTAGCGGACAAATACCGTGTAATCGAGAATAGTCAGGGCAAGGTTCTGGTTGATATTCTTAAGTTGCGCTTTGCGCCGTTCTGTCATCTTCTGACGAAGCTCGGTCAATTCGTGACGCAACTTGGTCCGCTGGTCACGACATGTTTGCAACTCGGTGCCACGCTGCTCGACCCCCGTGATTTCTTTGCCGATAGCGGTCTTCTGATGCAGCAACTGTTCCAGTTCCGCGATATTGCCTGCTAAGCCTTTTGCTTTTAAATCGGCAACTTTGAGAGCCATTTCGCCATCCATTCGAGCGTGGTTGGCTTTCAATTCGAGGCAATGTTTGGTAAGTTCTTTTGCCTTTGCCTTGAGTTCGGTGTTGATCTCCGCAGCTTTAGCCTTAAGGACAGCGTTCGTGGCGTTGATCGTCTGACGGATCGCCTGTAAAAGCACCTTTGACTTTTCATCAGTCGTCACCTCACCAGCGGTCTGCAACAGTTGATCAAAGTTGCGCTCAAAAATGGAAAGAGTAAGGCCGGACGAATAATCTTGGATGATCTGTTCGACCGTAGTGCGGATGGTTTTTTCTGAAGTTATTCGACTCTGGATGCCCACGACATCCCGCAACCTGCCTTCTTCCGCGATCTTTAATTTCTTCTCGATGCCGGCAAAAGACTCACGCTTTCCTTTGAGTTGAGCAAAACTATCTTCCAGCGGATTGAGCCGCGCTGCGTTCTCGCGAAGTTGGATAACGAGGGATGCTTCTGTTTCAGCCAAGTCTCGAAGGTTGATGTGCCTGTCTAGAAATTGCTGAAGCAATTGCGGAGTGTTGAGCGGGTCTTTCGCAACTTCCGCCAATTCGCCTTGTCCGAAATATTCGATGCGAAACGCATCTGTAGGCACTTCCGTGATGGTTCTATCCTCTTTGGCGCTCACCATAATATCTCCTCCTTTAGGTCGCTCGTAGCGATAGAGCACTCCGTCAGCATCCTCACAGTACACGACACCCGAATCTGGGCAGTTTTCGAACTTGCTGAAGTCGTCGTTAATGCCAAAGGCGTAGGCTAATGCTCGAATGGCAGTGGATTTCCCTGTACCTCGACCACCGATAAAGCAATTCAGATTGTCGCTGAAGTGAATGATTTCACCGTTCAGGAATCCTCCAGTCATTGCAATACCTCGAACTCGCGGTATCGCTTTGGGAACGGCAGCTTTCGCTCTGACACGCGCACTCGGATCAATGAGAGCCGTTCGAAACGCCACCCAACTTAGTTGGGTGAGTTTCATGCGTGTCCAGGGCTTTCAGGACTCGGATTCTCAAATCGCGCCAACGTGTGTGAATCCGAGCCTTGAACATGGGCTAACTGATCTCTGCCTTTTAGCCCAGGGATTAAAGCGCGGGTTTGGAATATTTTCATCCGCTCGACCCCTGCCGAACCCGGATCGTCGGTTTCGGAATACCATTCGAGGCTGTCAACTGCATCACATTCGACGCCGTATAATCCCGGGCTACTAATGATGTCGCGTTTCCAATTTTGGAAACCGGGACCGAACATTTCAAAGCCGGTCTTTTCTCGGTCAATGTGAGCCGCGATACAGATCCCTCCGTGTCGTTCAGCCTCCGCGATAACGTCTGCCATCGATTTTGCGGTATGCGTATTGTCGGCCCCCATCGGACCCGAAAGATCAAGCTTCGCCAGGAAACGGGATAGTTCGGTGGTCTTCTCCGGAGCAAAATAGGCGAGAAGATGACCATGAGCCGTTGTTACCTCAACGCCGGGAAGGATGAGAATCTTCCCTGCATTTGGTCGCGCATGCTCAATCGCAGCAGCCACATTTTTATCGGAGTTGTGATCAGTAATGGCTATCACGCTCAAACCCTGCTTGAGAGCGGAGTCAACTATTGCTTGAGGCGTCATTCCGGAATCCTTTACGTCCGTGGATGCCCCGTAGGAATGAATGTGGAGATCAACGTTTAGAAATTTCGCCCCGTTATCAACCGCCAAAATGTCTTTGAATAGCACCATATCAGCTTTTAAGAATATTGTTTTGAGCCACATCAATGATGTCATGCACCCGAAGCTGCGCCGTCATGAGTTGGTGCAGCAGTGTGCGGAACAGGGCGGTGAGCGCGGCGTGCTTGGATTGGTGAAGGGTTAGTTTCGTGTTCAAGACACCGAGAGCTTCAACGATTCGCGCTTGCTCGTCCGGTTTGGGAAAAGAGAAACGAAATCCTTTGATGAGCGCAGCATTGAGATTGCGTTGATTCGCACCATGGCCCATCTGCCGAAGGTCTTCGTAGTGGAATTCCAGAAAATGGTAGATAAACCGAGTCGAGACCTTCATCTCATCATGTGGTGTGATCGCTGCACAGGCTTGGTTGGTCGCAGCGTCAATGCCGAGCAGTCCAACCCGGCCACGCGTCACGCCTTGACCATACATCGCGATGAGCAATGTGCCTTTCGGAAAGACTTTGGCTGCGGAGTTCTCCAGCCCCTTGGGAGTAATCATCTCTTCGGTCGTGTCGATGACAAGATAATCAATCTCTCCGGTCTTAACCCAAGGAATGTCCCCACCGTTCCAGTATTCAAGCTTGTCACGCGCCGGCGTCCCGCCGGATTGAAGTTTCGCAACATCCCCGAGTCTGACAACCTCCCAACTCTGCGGCACCAGCCCGATTTCGGTCTGTTTTTGGGGTTCGCCGCGGAGTCCCTGGGTGAAGAGCTGGTGCAGAAGCGCCTTTTTCAGTTCCGTGGTCAGCGCGATCAGCCGTTCCTGCTGCTCCAGCGCCCGCTCCCGCTCCAATTCTTTCCGCAACTCTTCTTCGGTCGGCTGGTAGAGCTTGTCCTGAATGACAGGCGCCTTGTCGCGACTCAGGCGCAGCCGCTCGTAGTAGAGCGAACTGATCTGTCGTTGCAGAGCGCGGACGGTCCAATTTTGGCTGGCGGTTTCGGTGGCGTAATAGGCACGGGCAGCTTCGTTCTCGACGCGAATCAGCGCCTTGTAGTGGGTCCAGGTCAATTCTCTCCGCACTGCGGAGAGAATTGGAAAACACTGGTAAAACTGCCTCATGTTCCACAGGCTCTGAACCGAAAAACCTCCGCCAAACTCGCTGCCAAGGCGTTCTGAAAGCCGCTGGATCAGTTGTGCCCCATAGCCTGCCCGTTTCCTTCCGTGCTGCTCCTCCTCGACAATCATCCGGCCGATCTTCCAGTAGGCTTCGACCATGACGAAGTTCATGGCTCAGTAGGCGTTGGCGCGGGCGGTGTGCAGGATTTCAGCCACGCCCTGGTAGAACTCCTGACGTAACGCATCCTTCCCAACGGTTGACGCCACGTCTTTTCCATGTCTCCGCGCCTGCCCGTCTTCGGTCTTGAGTGTTTGTCTGATTCAAGGGTTTCCAGCAGACTGCCGGAATCGAAGCGGGAGCGGCAAAGTGCTGGGTAGCCCAGCCCAACC
>JACQHZ010000274.1 GCA_016198745.1 Verrucomicrobiota bacterium | reverse complement strand
GTTGCAGGTTCGATTCCTGCACGGCGCACCATTTGCGATCGGCAGGCCGCCGACTGCGCCTTGCGCAACGTTTTTTTGAAATCACGCGGTTGCGAGATTCCAGGATAAACTCCCAACGGGCCGTCCGTACCGGAGAGGCGGACCTCGCCGTAGTCGAGATATTTGCCCAACGCACCCTGGTCGATCTCGATCGAACCCACCTTTTCCACGAGCGCCTCCTCTGTTTTTGGGCGAAGCACCCCGCTCTTTGACAGCACGCGCTTATTGGTCACCACACATTCCAAGGCGCGACACTCCATCCATTTTGCCGTCAGGACCAGCGCCGCAAGGACCAGCCAGGCCGCCATGGCCGGAAAGAGCGCAAACGAAAAATACAAACGGGCCGCGAGAACCGCGCCCGCCAAGGCCAGAACTCCAACGATCGGCCGCAATAGAACAATCCAATGCACCTCGGCCTTGTAGATTGCTTTCTCCTCGGCCTTCAGCGCCTGCCTCATGTGCGCGCTCAATTTTCTCGGATCCACCTCTTCCAACGCCGGGTCCGGGCGCGTGACAATCGGCATCCCCGGTGAGGCGCGGTCCGGGTCCGAGTAGTAACGGTTGCCTTGAGAAACGGGGAAACGCTCACGAGCTTCAATGACAGGTTTCGCAGGTGGACGAAACACGCGTTTGGGCGATTGCGTTGCGGGACGCGCCACGGGTGTTTCCGGTTTGTGGTCCAGGGCTGTTCGTGAAGCCTCCTCATGCGAAATGTCCTTCAGTCCAAGCAGAACCTCGGCCATGCTTTGGCAACGATCCGCGCGTTCTTTGGCCGCCATCCTGGCAAGAAAACGGCTGAAAGCGTCGCTTAACGACGGATTGACGCTCCTGGCTGAGGGACATTCCTCGGAGAGGTGCTTGGCCATGATCTCCGCCGCTGAACCGCCCCTGAAAGGGATCTGGCCTGTCGCCAGATGAAAGAGCGTCAACCCCAGTGAATAGATGTCGCTGCGCGCATCCACATCCCTTGAGCCGCAAACCTGTTCGGGGGAAATGTAGTAAGGGGTCCCAAGCACCATGCCGGACATCGTCCGCGACAACTCGTCCTCCTTGAGAAGCTTCGCAAGTCCCAGGTCTGCGATCCTGATCCTGCCGTCCTGATCCAGGAGAAGATTTTCCGGTTTGATGTCACGATGAATGATGCCGCGCTGATGCGCAAAATCCAAAGCTTCTGCGGCCATTCGCCCGAAGCGGATGACATCCGGTTCCGGAAAGAGAATGCGTTCCTTGAGCTTGTGGGAAAGATCGCATCCCACCACGTATTCCATGATCATGTAGTGGGTTTCGCCCTCCATGCCGGCGTCGTAAACCGCAATCAAACCGGGATGATTCAACCGGGCGGCGGCGCGCGCTTCGCGGATGAAACGATCCACGTATCCAGGCGTGCTGACCAAATGCGGCGAGAGGAACTTGATGGCGACGTCCCGTTCGAGCGTTGTGTGACGCGCCCGGTAAACCACGCCCATGCCGCCCTGTCCGATCCGCTCGACAATCACGTGGTTATTGATCCTTTGACCCACAAGTAAATCCGCATCGGCCATAACTTGAAGGATAAACCCCGGTTCCCATTTGTAAAGAAAAATCCGGAGGCAGACCACAAGGACTTTAACCCGGATATTTCACACGCTCTCGTGAGCGATCTTCAGGCTGTAGCCGCGATCGCTGATCGCGGCCGTCCCCACCCCACCGCGATCAGCGATCGTGGCTACAATCTTGTGGAATATGCGGGTTAAGGCAGGAGGTGGCCGGTTATTTTTTTGCGGGGGTCGCCTGGACGATCAGCTTGGAAATGGCTTCGCGAATGGCGGTTTCATCGTTTTCCTTCAGTTTTGGGGAAAGCAGCAACCGCAAACGAAACCCGAACTCGTTCATCTTGAAAATGTGAATCTCCTCCCGGTAACCCTTGATTTCCGGCGCAAAGGTTGATTCCACCCTGCGATAGCCTGTGGATGAAGCGGCGGCCGTCACCGGCGGGGCATTGGAGATCGCAATCCACTCGCTGGAAACGTAACCCTGCGCGATCGGGGACGGGTCCACCAGGCTGAACACCAGCCCCTCTCCTTTCGGGCGTGGATTGTTGCCCAGCAGTTCCAGGTGCACAGTTGACGGCGAGCTGAGGGGTTCGCACCGCCAGAGCGCCAGTTGCGGACGATGAAGCATCTGATTTTCGACCCAGTGGGCGGCGCGGGGGACTTTGACCTCCAAATCCCCATAGCTGAAGGTCAAGGTGGTCGTCGAGATACCATCGCTTGTCGTTTCGGTCCATTCCTTGGTATCGCACCCGCGGTCGAGGTAAACATCCGTTGCCTTGGCGCAAACGGCCTGCATCAACAACGCGGAGACAACCACAAGGACTCGGATGCAAAAATTCTTCATGACGTAAAATGCGGGAGGCGCGAAAGCCCGGTCGCAAAATGACAGATCGAACCTGCCCCAGCGCATGAAGGAAATGGTTGGCGCCTCCGCGTCACGGAAACAATCCCCTCACTTTTTTGGCGTCGGCGACCTTCTTGACGCCGATGGCCATGGCTGCGTCGCGATGATAAAGCTTTTCCCGCTTCGCAAACTGCATGACATGACTGAAGGTTTGCTCCAATATCCGGTACAGGCGATCGTTCACTTCCGCCTCCGTCCAGAAAAAATTCTGCAAATCCTGGACCCATTCAAAATACGAAACGATCACGCCGCCGGAGTTGCACAAAATATCGGGAAGAAGAAAAATGTCGGATTTCCGCAAGACATGATCCGCCTCAACGGTGGTGGGACCGTTGGCGGCTTCGGCCAGAATGCGACACCGCAATTTGCCGACATTGTCGGCGGTGACCTGCCGTTCCACGGCTGCGGGGATGAGCACATCGCACGGGAGCGTGAGCAGTTCCTCGTTGGAAACGGGTTCCGCCCCTTCGAACCCGACCACGCTTTCCGTCTTTTGGATATGCACAGCCAGTTTGTCCAGGTGCAGGCCTTCCTTGCAGTAAATGCCCCCGCGATAGTCGCTCACCGCCACAATCCTGGTTCGATGGCGGGAGAGGGCGAATGCGGTGTGAAAACCGACGTTTCCGAACCCCTGAATCACAACGCTGGCGCCCTCGGCTGGGATCTTCAAAGTGTCCATCGCGCGGTTCACCAGATACGCAACCCCCCGTCCGGTCGCCTCCCGGCGACCCAGGCTTCCGCCGATGCACACGGGTTTTCCCGTCACAATGCCCGGCACGCTGTGGCCGACCTGGGTGCTGTAGGAATCCATGATCCACGCCATCGTCTGCTCGTTGGTTCCGAGGTCAGGCGCAGGAATGTCAACCTGAGGTCCGATTATGGGGATCAATTCCTGCGTGAATCGCCGCGTCAATCGTTCGATCTCGCCAATGGACATCTTGCGCGGATCACAAGTGACCCCGCCCTTGGCGCCGCCAAAGGGCAACCCGACCAGCGCGCATTTCCAGCTCATCCACATTGCCAGGGCGGCCACCTCTCCAATCGTCACATCGGGGTGGTAGCGGATGCCGCCCTTGGTCGGGCCAATCGTCAAATGATGCTGGACCCGGTAGCCTTGAAAGTTCTCAACCCTTCCGTCATCCATCCGCACCGGCACCTGGACCACCAGCGTCCGCTTCGGCAGACGCGCGCGTTCGCGCTCGGATTGGCCAATTCCAAGCCAGTCGGCGATATGATCGTACTGCTCACACGCCATCTGGAACACCGGCGAATCAAAAACGGTCTGGGTAATCATGTGAAATTCTCGGCATCAAACACAGGTCTCTTCCGCTCTCATCAAAGGTGGGAAGCGCAAGCTTCGAATGCCTCGGCTATTGATGTTTAATTCGGGTTTGGTTTCAAAACAAGTCGAATCCCCAAAAAAGACTGCCCAGGAAGGATGTTTTCTGGTAAATGACCTCCATGGTTCAATTGACGCGCCAGGAGCAGATCACCGTCGCCCTGATCATGTTGGCCTTGATTGTTGGGGCGATTGTGCGATTGTATCGGCACGCCACAGAGACCGGCGTTGCGGCGCATCCATCCCCCATCGCCATCCATCACGATTGATTTGCAATGCAAAAGCTCTCCATCGAACAAGCCATCGCCCAGATTGTGAGGAAGGATTCCAGGTACCATCGGGACGCCTACGCCTTCGTGCGGGAAGGGCTGGATTTCACCATCAAGAACATCAGGAAAGGCGCCGTTGCCAAGGAACGCCACGTCACGGGACAGGAATTGTTGGAAGGCATTCGCCAACATGCGCTCCAGGAATTCGGGCCGCTTGCACACACCGTGTTGACGTACTGGAACCTCCGGGGTTGCGCGGATATTGGCGAAATCGTCTATAACATGGTTGAATTCCGCATCCTCAAAACCACGGAACGCGATTCCCGCGAGGATTTCAACAACGGGTATGATTTCGAGGAGGCGTTTGTGCATCCGTTCGAACCCGCCCGGAAACCAACGCGCCGAACCTCATCCCATCCTGCCCGAGTCGGTTCAACCAAGCCTTCATGATGCCCCGCTGCATGCCGCGATGGGGCGCACACCGAAAAGCCGCCGCTCTGATTGCAGCCGCCGGTGTTTTCATCCTCACATTCACCAACTGTTCCCCCATGCCCGCACCGCGTAATCCCCGGAGTTCACCGATCAAAGCGCCTCCAAAAACCGAAGCGCCCCGCCCCCAACCCGCTCCCCTTGCCGCTGAAAAAACCGCCCTGCAGAACGGCCTCACTGTCATCACGTGCGAGGACCACAGCGCCCCCGTCACCTCTGCGCAAGTCTGGGCCAGGACCGGCTCCATTCACGAGGGAAATCAAATGGGCGCCGGGCTTTCGCACATCCTGGAGCACATGCTCTTCAAGGGGACCGAAAAACGCGGCGTCGCCGAAATTGCGCGCCAGGTCGAGGCTCACGGCGGTTATATCAATGCATACACAACCTGGGAGCGGACGGTCTATCATATCGATATCCCTTCCGATGGCGGCAAACCCGGCACGTCGAGCGGGACGGAGATGGCCATCGATATTCTCGCCGACGCCATGATGAACTCGACGCTTCCCCCGAAGGAATACCTTCGCGAGCAGGATGTGATTCTTCGCGAGATGGCGATGGGCCGCGACAATCCGGACCGGCAGGCGACCGAATTGTTCTTTGCCACCGCCTACGTCACGCATCCCTGCCGCCATCCCGTCATCGGTTACGAGGAAATCTATCAGGCGCTCAAACGCGAGGATGTGATGGCCTACTATAAAGAACGCTACGTCCCGGACAACCTCGTTTTCCTCGTTGCCGGCGATATTGATCCCGGCAAGGCGCGGGATCAGATCGCGCGTCTCATGGGATCCTGGAAGCGCAAACCATTGCCGCCCCAGTATGTCCCGGACGAAGCCGTTCAAATCAGCCAGCGGATTGCGGTTGAGGAAAGCCACACCGCCGCGCAGCAGTCGCGCATCCACATCGGCTATCAGACTTGCGACTTTCGACATCCGGACTCTGCCCCGCTCGAAATCCTCGGAATGATTGCGGGGCATGGATTGAGTTCCCGGCTTTATCAGGCATTGCGGGAACAGAAGAAGCTCGTCCACGAAGTGGACGCATGGTCCTATACGCCGGCGTGGCGCGGGGTGTTCGGCGCCAGCGCGATCACCGATCCCGACAAGGCCGAAACGGCGCGTGACGCAATCCTCGCCGAGATCGCCCGATTCAAGACCGATCTCGTCACACCGGCCGAACTTTCCAAGGCGCTGAAAATTTCCCTCAGCGGTCATCTTGGCTCGCGCAAGACCATGAGCGGCCAGGCGGGAGAACTCGGTTCCAACGAGATTCTCACCGGCGACCTCGCCTACTCCGACAAGTATCTTGTTCAACTGCAAAAGGTGACGTCCGAAGAAATCCGTCGCGTGGCGCAAATCTACTTCACGCCGGAGCGATTGACGACGACCATTCTTCATCCAAAAGGCAGTTTGAAGAAATCGGCTGCCGCCGTCCGGAAACCCAGGGAAGAACCGACCCGGAAAACGACGCTCGCCAACGGCCTCACCCTGCTTGCGAAAGAGGATCACCGATTGCCCTTCGTCGAATTGCGGTTGGTCATGAAATCCGGCCTTTTGTTCGAAGACGCAAAGAACAACGGGATCAGCCAGCTCGCCTCCAAGCTCCTGCTCAAGGGCACGCGACAGCGGACCGCCGAGGCGCTTGTCCGTGAAATCGAATCCGTTGGCGGATCGATTTCGCCCTATAGCGGCGCCAACAGCATGGGATTGGCGGTTGAAGTCATGCGCCCCGATCTTCGGCTGGCGCTGGACATCCTTGCAGACATCATCCTCAACTCCACCTTCGAGGATGCAGCCATCGCCCGCGAAAAAGAGGCGCAGATTGCCGAAATCCGTCAGGAACGGGAGCAGCCTGTCAAGATCGCCATGCTGAATGCGCGCGCCCGGCTTTTCGGCGCGCATCCCTACGGAATGCCCAACCTTGGCGCCGAAGCCACCGTCCAATCGCTCACCCGCGAACAAATTGTTGCTTTCTGGCGGCGGGTGGCGGTCCCTTCCAACATGGTGCTTGCGATCTTTGGCGACATGACGACGTCGGAAGCGCAAACCGAAATTCAAAACAGATTCGGATCGCTCCCCGGCGCATCCGTCACGCCGCCCGCGCCTCAGCCGACCCATTTCGGACGCGCAGATCGGGTGAACGAACAACAGGACAAAAAACAGGGCGTGGTGGTGATCGCTTATCCGGGAATTGATCTCAAAAATCCAGACCGCGCCGGCGTCGAATTGATGAACGCCGCGCTTTCCGGCATGGGATCAAGGCTGTTTCTCCGTCTGCGGGATCAACTCGCCCTCTGCTATTACGTCGGGGTCAGCGAAATGATCGGCCTCCATCCGGGTTTCATTTATTTCTACATCGGAACCGACCCCGGCAAGCTCGCAGAAGCGGAACGCGAGATTCTCGCCGAGATCGAAAAGATACGAAAGGACGGCGTCTCCGCCGAGGAACTTGACCGCGCCCGCAAGGGCCTTCTCGGCGAAAGAAAGATGCAGAAGCAGAACCTCGGCGAACTCGCCCTGACTTCGGCTCTCGACGAGCTATACGGATTGGGCTATGACTACTCCGACAAGCTCGATGCCGCCTATGGCGCTCTCGGCGCCCGCGACATCCAGGCCGTGGCAAAAAAATATCTCAGTCAACCGTCCGTCATCTCCGTTGTCAGTCCCGACAAAAAACGGTAAGTCAAATCGGAATTTGCGTTTTCGAATCATGGATTTCGCGGAACTGCCTGTTCTTGAATCCCTCGAAGAGGGGCTTGAGCTTGTTGCGCTGGTATTTTCCCGTCGCGGTCACGGGGAAGTCCTGCCCGAAGATCACGACCTTGGGTCTCTTGGCGAAAGGGAGATGCTCTGCACAGGCGCGGAGGATGTCCTCGGCAGAAATCGCCGCCCCATCGTCCTTCACCACATACGCCCCGACTTCTTCGCCGTAGTAGTCGTTTTCAAACGCAACAGCCATCCCCGCCTTCACGCCGGGAATGCGGTTGAGCACCTCGTCAATCTCCAGCGGGGAGTAATTGACGCCGCCGCGAATGATCAGTTCCTTGATCCGGCCGCTGATGAAGAAGAACTTGCGTCCACGGTCGCCGGTCTTGAAGAAGCCTTCGTCGCCCGAACGAAACCAACCGAAGCGAAATGCGTCAGCGTTGGCCTCGGCCCGCTGGAAGTAGCCCTTCATCACATTGTGGCCGCGGATGACGATCTCGCCCTTGACCCCCTCGGCCACTTCCCGTCCCGTCGCGTCGTGGATCGCCATTTCATTGCAGGCGATTGGCACGCCGATCGAGGGATACCCGTAATCGCGCATCCACCGTTGATGCTCGGATTCGGAGATATCGTTCGGCAGAAAACAATTGTAGGCGGTGGTCTCTGACAACCCGTAGCCGTGGGTGATCTGCAAACCGAACTGCTCCTCGAATCGAATGCCGCCCTGGACGGTGAGCGGGCCGGCGCCGCAGATGATGCGACGGAACCGCCGGAGATCGCAGCCGCTGACGTCGGCGCCTCTTTCGCAAAGCGCGGCGAGGATCGTGGGCACCACGCTGCCCCAGGTCGCCCCTTCTTCCGAGACGGTCTTCCAGTAGCTCCTGGCGCTGAATTTCCGGTTGAGGATCACACTGCCGCCGCAGCACATGGGCGACACAAGCGTGACCACCAACCCGTTGACGTGATGGATCGGAAGCACAATCATCGCCCGATCGGCAGGACCGAACTTGTGCCATTGGGCGATTTGTTGCGCATCCACCAACAATTGGTACTGCTGTAAAACCACCCCCTTGGGCGCGCCAGTCGTGCCGGAAGTATAGACGATCAGGGCCTCGGTGTCGTGGTTGGCCAGGTCGAGATCGTCGAATCCCTCGCGATCATCCGCAAGGACGGGCGCCAGATCGGCATAACCGCCCGTGTTCGTGCCGCCTATCTGGACAAAATGCCGACAGCACGTCAGTCGCGGGCGGATACGCTCGTAACGCTCGATCAGGTCGGGCATGACGAAGACCGCCCGACACCGGGCGTTGTCCTGGACAAACAGGATTTGATCGTCCGAGTCGCCGATGTTGCACGGCACCACCACCGCGCCGGCCAGCCAGGCGGCAAAGTAAACGACAACCGTGTCGTCGTGGTTGTAGGCGACGGTTGCGATGCGGTCGCCGGGCATCAGTCCCAGCTTGTCGCGCATGAATCGCGCCGCGTTTCCGGCGCGGCGGAACAAGTCGCGGTAAGTCATCACGCGGCGTTGTTCGCAGTCGCGGTAGATCAGGTATGTCTGGTCGCCCCGGATGTCCGCCTGCGACTTCAGCAGTCGGGCGATGTTCGGAACCACGACGAAAGACTCGCCGTAAGGCCGGCCCGGAAGCGACCGTGCGGCGGTTATCTTCGCCTGGATTTCTGCGGCATCAGGCACTGTAGTCATGGCGTTACCTTCACGCAGGGACCCAACTCAGGTCCAGGATCGTGTGGGTGGGATGCGTGGTGTTGAACACCGCTCGAACGGGCAGGCCGATCTTCGGTGTGCCCTGTGAAAGATACGACATCAGCTTGGTACAGACACCCTCGATCTCGACCGAAATCAACGGACAAGGCACCGAGGCGCGGAATGGCGCGCCAGGATAGAGCACCGTGGTGTGGGTGAAAATGCGGCCAACCGTCGGCGCCTCAACCCACTCCATTTTCTGCCACGTGTCCGGACAATAAACGCGCGGTGGAAGCCAGATGCGTTTCTCGGGCGCCCCGGGATTGGCGTTGCGCGTGCCCATCAGTTTGCCCTGGGCCAATCCCTGGAAAAACTTCGACAACCCGCCGTAGGTGTGATGGTGAACGAACCCTTTGGGATTCTGGATCACCATGGGATCGGCGGAGTCGAGGTCGGCCACGGAACCGTCCAGCGTCACCTGGCCGTTGCATGTTTCTCGGAGCGGACGAACGCCGGGTCTCTGGTTCATGATGTCACCTTGTCTAAAATCGCCACAGTCACGTGGCTGCCGGTGCCGGCATGGCTGACGGCGCAGCCGCGCCTGGGGTTCCCGACCTGGAGGTTGCGGAAGTCCTTGGGCTTGGTCTTGCCAAACCGCTTCCACATCCTGGGATCGGCGTGATATTTTGCCCATTTGCCCTGCAACTGCCACAGAATCTCGGAAATCTGAAAGATGCCGGTGGCGCCGACCGAGTGCATGGCGCCCAGCAGGCCGCCGGACAGATTCGTGGGCAGCTTGCCCTCGTAGTACGCATCGCCGGACTCGATGAACTCCCGACCACGCCCGTAAGGCCGCAGCCCGATGTCCTCGTAGGTCTGGATGTCGGAAATCGTGAAGGCGTCGTGCGTTTCCAGAAGGTCGAATTCCTGGACCGGATCCTTGACACCCGCGGCGTTGTAGGCAAGATAGGCTGCCATCCGCGCCGCCAGAAACGAGGAAAAGCTGGGCCATTCGTGCTCCATGTCCTTGTAAGTCTCGGGGGTTTCGTTCGGCAGCAGCAGCACCTCCATGTCGCGACGGTCGGCGGTGCGAAGCGTGTGCGAGCCGGCCGCCATGGCGGTCAGACGAACAGGCTGATCGGTGATCTTGAACGCGGTCTCCTCGTCGGCCAGGAAGATGCACGCGGCCCCCGTGCTCATCAGGCAGCAATCCAGAAAGGTCAGCGGGTCGGAAGCGAAGTCGCTGGCCAACACATCTTTCTCGGTGATCTGCTGAGCCCCTTGCGCGAAGGGGGACGAACGGGCGTAAGTGTGGTTCTTGACCGCGATCCTGGCCAGCGTGTCGCGCGGCACCTTGTACTCGTAAAGGTACCGTTGCGCCATCAAAGCGTAATAGGAAGCATAGAACCAGCCCAGCTCGCTCTCGAAATTCTTACAGGCAGCGGAGGCAATGTAGGCGTTGCCCTCGCGCGTGGCGACCTCATCCATTCGCTCCCAGCCGATCACCGGCACGCATGAGGCGTAGCCGGATGCGATTGCCATCGCGCCGGCGAGCACGGACGAACCGCCCGTGGCGCCGCCGGTCTTGACCCCGATGTTGCCCAGCGGATCGAAGCCCAGCGCATCGTGCATCCGCGCTTCGGCCAGAAGCTGGTCGCCGAAATGGTCGGCAAACTGCGAGTAAATGCAAAAGTTCACCAGCCCGCGCAATTCGTCGGGCGCGACCTTCAAATCGTTCTCCTCGGCGGCCATGCGAACCGCTTCGACCACCAATTCCTCGGTGGATTTCTCAGGATAACGCTTGCGGAAATCGGTCATCCCGGCGGCGACAACATAGACCGGCCGGCCAAAACGAGGAATTCGAAGATTGCCTTGCTTGAAACGTATCATGCGGCGTCCCCAACTCTCAGGAACGAAAATGTTGTTTATCTAATTACCCTTTCGGAGTCAACTCTTGTGACTTGCGTGCAACGATTTGATGACGCCCTCTTGGCCTGAAATTCAGGCCGTAGATCGGGATTTGCGTTGAGGCCATCCGTTTGATAGTATGCCTCTGAAAAGAACAACCGATGCGACATGATCCTCAACGACCCAGCCGCCCCTTGCGGCAATTTCATCCGAAGCCATGCTTCGAGGCGGATGAGCGCGGGTTCAGGAACCGCCTGGCGCGCGCAAGGGAGGGATGCGCGGCGTTCACCTTGATCGAGTTGCTCGTGGTGGTGGCGATCATCTCGATCCTGGCCTCGCTGCTGCTGCCGGCCCTGTCCAATGTAAAGCAAAATGGCCACCGCGCCGCATGCGTCAACAACTTGCGGCAGATCAATCTTGCATTGCGGATGTACGCGGACGATTGGGACTATCGGTTGCCGGCAGTGTCCGGAAGCTGGCGAATGGACTATACATGGGCCACCAATTTGTTTCCCTACGTCGGCATTCCGGGAACCGTTTTCCCGAAGAAGAGCATCTTCACCTGCCCTTCGACGAAATTCTACCCGACTCAGGCAACCATGGATTGGCCCGGCAACGATCACTATTATCTGACCTACGGCGTGAACCAGTACGCCTGCACTTACGACGGTCTCGTGTTGGCTTATGGCACATACTTGCCGGGCGGTTTGAAGCGCTGCGAAGACGGCAGCCCGGCATATGGCGCCACGACCGGAAACACACCGCTCGTTGTGGAGGGCTATTTCCATAACTTCTGGTATATTCCGGACCCAGGCAGCAATTTGGATTCGTCCTATCACTTGCGCGGTTATGGTCACTTCCGTGGCCGCGGCATGAATGTGCTCTTGCTCGATGGACATGCGGAGTTTGCCAGGCGTCCAACCGACCGCTTGAAGTACAAGCTCGGCATGGCTGTCAGAGCAAGTGACGGCGTGGTTTTCTACTTCGATGTGCCGGATTCGAGCGCTGGATGGTGATGGCGGTGAAGCATACAACCATGAAAGAGATGTCGTAACTATTCAGGTCGCTTCTTCGCTCACCGTCATTCCCGTCCCGCCACGGCGGGAGGAATCCAGTGCTTGCGCGCAGGCAAGTGATTGACCAACCTGAGCGCGGACGATGGAACGCGGTTTTGATTGCACGCGGCGGTTGTCTTTGGCCATCATGGTGCGGCAATGAATTTTCTCCGTTCGCGATGGGAACATCTGGCGGATTACCTGCGGGACGGCATCCTGCAAGGCGAACTGGCCGGTCCCTTGCCGGGGATGCGGCCGTGGAGTCAGCAACTCGGCGTCAGCCGCAGCACGCTGGAGAAGGCGTTGGCAGAACTGCAGCGTGAAGGCGTTGTTCTGGTTCTTCCGCGCGGGGTTCGAATCAACCCCGGTCGCGTCGTTCAGCAAACGAAGCCGAATTCGCGGATCGTGAGGCTGCTCTACTACGCTCGGGATTACCCGGTTTCTCATCTGGTGCATGATTGGGTCTTGCTGTTCGCGGAGCGGTTGCATTTCCACGGAATTCAACTGACAGAGGAGAGATGTGACGACATCCGTTTTGACGCGATCGCGCAGGGTCGCAACCGTCCGTCGGAATTGTTTCTGCTGCTCTCGTTGCCTTCCGCGCAGCAACGATTGTTCGTGGACCACCGTAAGCCGGCGGTTGTCATCCCCGAGCCGGCGCCGCAGGTCAAACTTCCGTTCGTTACGGTGGATCAAGTCGGAGCGATCCGTCATGCCACGCACCTGCTGCTGCGGCGCGGGTTTTCACGCGTATGCCTGGTCGTTGCCGATGTGCGCGCGCCGGGGATTGAGCATATTGTCTCCACATTTCATAAGTTGATATCGAGTTGGCCTCACCAGCCGATTCATGCGCGAATCACCCGCTTGCCGCTGGAATTGCGCCCCATGGTGTCAACGGCGCGCCGTTTTGCCTCCCAGTGGAACGAACGCGCGGGGATCATCGTGGCGCCGGCGATTCCTCCCGGCATCATCCAGACGGCGCTCCAGGAACGCGGCGTGACGCTGCCCGGCCAGGCAGAGATCGTGGCCGTGCTTCCCCCGGCCCAGTCCATCAACCTCTGCCCGCCGCCCGCGCATTATCCATTCCCTTCCAACCGCTTGGTGAGAACCCTGACCAAAGTCGTCCTCCACTTCTTCGAGACAGGTCTGGTTCCGCGGGTGGGCAAGATCATCGGCGTGGAATTGGTCAAACCGTAAGCGGACAGGCCCTGAAAAATCGGCCTGAGAAACAGGCCAACCGTCTCGGTTTGCACCGAGGTGGACGGCTGGGCGATATAGACGCGCATAAGTAACGCGACATGATTCGTTTTGGATCAGGATGCAGAGAGCATGGAGCGCTGCTCCGTCAGCGCCAACCTCGAAGCGCGTTCAGGGCAAAGAGGAAAGGCGACGACAGAACACCCCGGCCCCCTTCCTCCCTGCCCCTTGCGTCGCCCTCCAAGGTCAAAAGCGCGAGGAATGGGTGAGATAATGTCGAATTATTCATGCGCGGATGTATAGGAACCCTGCCATGACTCCACGAGAACGAGTGCGCGCGGCGCTGAACCATCAGGAGCCGGATCGCGTGCCGATTGAGTTCGGTCAAGACTTCCACAACGGGATTCACGAGGTCGCCTACGCGCGGCTGCTTCCCGCGCTGGGCCTTCACGAGGCCGGCCCGGTGCGGGTCTATGACTACATGCAGCGGCTGGCGGTCGTTGACCCGCGCGTGCTGGAGCGGTTTGGCGTGGACACGCGCTACATCATGGCCAGACCCAACCGGCACTTCCGCCTGCGCTTGGAAGAAGACGGCAGTTTCGAGGACGAGTGGGGCGTCTATCGCAAACGCTGCGGCTACTACTGCGAGACGGTCCGTTCGCCGATGGCCGATCTGGACAAGGCGGCGATCGCTCGCTTCCCGTTGCCCGACCCGATTGAGAAATCGCGTTTTGCCGGTCTGCGGCAGCACGCCGCCGGCTTGCATCAGCAGACCGGGTACGCCCTCATGGCCGGGCAGGCCGCCTCGTTGTTTTACCTTTCGGCCGAGCTGCTCGGTTTCGAGCGGTTCATGAACGATCTGGCGTTTGAGCCGGGTCTGATTCGGTGCGGTCACTATCCCATCGCGCCGGCATGAGGAACGAGCGGCGGAGCGGGCCTGGCCTAAACAATATGCCAACCGAGAGGAGTGGCAACGGGTGTCCCTCGGGTCTAAATACCGTGTGGATTCGCGAGTTTCGCAGGAGGATCGGGTGATGACCTGGGCGACACAAAGCGTGTCGCTTTAACCTCGGAGGAATAAGATGAATTCAGGAGTCATGCTGATATTGACCATGTTGCCAGCGATGCAAATTGCAAGTGCCGGCGAAGATTGGCTGGGCCAGTGGCGAGCGGCCACAGGGAAGTTGCTCGTCAGCGACGACCGCGTCGCGGGATGGAAATCCCTCACCGCAGAGGCCGGGGCGACTCTGGCGTTGGATGGCCAACGCCGTTGGTCGGGCGACCACGAATTGCGCGCCCTGGTGCGGATGCGGACGGACGTGAGTTCGTTTGCTTACGCGAACTTCTCGGTCGGCAAGAAGGACGCGAAGGAACCGGGCCTGCTCTTCCTCCTGGCATCCAGAAGTGACAGCGGCAACATCAACTGTGCAGTGCAGCAGGACGGCAAACCGCTGCACAATGTGGAGAAACTCACCGAGGCGCTCAACTGGGCCGCGCAGGCCGCAAACAGTTTCGATTACAAGCTCCGGGCTTATGGCAAGCCGGGCGATCTGTACGACATTTTCCTGCCCGCCACACCCGAGGATTTCCGCCGCCGCGTCGAGACCGACATGGCGCGGCTGCCGGAGCGCGATAACAAATGGCTGGAAGTGCGCATCGAACTGCGCAACGGCCAGGTCCGGTTCTGGCTGGATGGCCGGCTGGTGGCGCACAAGGAAGACCCCGCGATCCGGGCGGACGGTTTCGCGCGGGTCGAGTTGAGTCCGGGGTTGCAGCTTGCATCCTGCGCCGTCTCGCCGCTGGCCGCCGTGCCGAAAGGATTCGCGCCCGTCCATCTGGCCGGCTACGCCAATGCGCGCCAATTTCTTGGCAAGGCAAGTGTAGCGGCGCTTCTGCGAAGCGCCGAAACTGGCCCGCTACACTCCGACACCGCAATCGAGACCGTCGGCGAAGTCCCGTTTGTTCTGTCCGGCGTGAACATCGAGGGCAACGATCACATTGACGTGGGGATGAGCCTTTACCGCGACGCCAACAAGGACGAGTACGTGCCGGCCTTCTACCAGCCGTGGGCGGGCAGCGCCTGGCGCGATCCTGCCCGCATCCAGTTGCGCGTGCCGAACAAGCAATACAACACGCTGTACTTGCTGGCGGCAGCCGACAACGACCGCGATGAGATTCCAGTGGTCACAGCGATGTTCTTTCGGCCGACGGCGGGTTTCTCGGAACAGTTCGCGGCGACCGTTCCGCTCGCCACGGCGAAAAGCTCCGACGCCACGCCATTTCCCGTGACGCTCAGCGACGGACGGGAGGTGAACCTCTGGCTGGTGAAAATCCCGCTCGATCCCGGCAAGCTCTCGTCGTTCGCCGACCTGGACATCGTCGAACTCGAGCTGACCAAGAAGGTCTATCTGTTCCGTTCCTACCCCGATCCCATCGTCAGCGGTTGGCATCAAGGCGGTCGTGCCTCCTCGGTTCACGTGTTCGCCGTGACGCTCGGCGAAGCTCCGGTCGGGTTTGATTTTCAGCCCACACGCTTCGGGCACGTGTGGACCTCGCCCGAAGTGCCGGGCTACACCGCCGCGTTGACGAATCACACCGAGTCCGACCAACCGGGCACACTGACCGTGACTACACGCAGCTTTGACGGGACGGAGGAAACCCGGCAACAGAAAGCCGTGTCCGTCGCGCAGGGAGCTTCCGCGAACGTTGCGCTCTCCGTTCCCGTGAAGCTCAATGGCTACCATGAGATCACGGCGACGCTCGACATCGCGGGCAAGCGTTGGACAGAAAAGCGTTCCTTCGTGCGCCTCGCGCCCGACACGCGCTCCGTCACCTGGACGGAAGGCAAGGGCGCGCTGTTTGGCTTCTGGAGTTATCAGGGCGCAGCGCATCACACGCCGAAGGCCGAGCCGTCGGTCAACCTGATGACTGTGGCCGGTGCACGCACGACCCTCGCCTACGCGTTCGGCCTCGACCCCTGGCCGAAATACGCTCGGTTGTCGCCCACGAACGAACTGATTCAAAAGCACTGGACGCGCATCAACGGCCCAATAGAGGGTGGCCGGGCGCCGGACTGGGCCAAGGACCTTGCTCCGGACCCGAAAAAGGTGGCGGAGTTTCAGAACGAACTCCTCAAGGCGCAGTCCTACAAAGACCGCATCCCGGAACGGTTTCGGCCCGATCACCTTTGCTTGTTCGCCGAGCCGTTCGTCAGCATGCGGCTGACCTCGGGCAATTACCCCGAATACTGGGGTGAGCCGCCTTACGAACTGACGCCCGGTGAGCAGGAGCGGATTCGGATGCATCTCAGCATGGGAAAATATGCCGCCGAAGCCGTGCGCAAACACTGGCCCGACCTCAAGATCCTGATCCCGCACGGCGACCCGTTGTTTTGCGTTCCGCTCCTGCGGGCGGGGTTTCCGACGAACTTGATTGACGGCGTGGGCATTGACTACCCGAATTTCGCCCGCCTGCCCGAACAGCAGTTGCACCAGGCCAGCATTCACCGCTTCTACATGATGCGGAAGGAATTCGAAAAGGCGGGCATTCCCAATCCGTTGCTCTACTTTGTGGAGGGCGTCTTCGTCCCGACCGAGCCAGGGGCGTGTTCCTGGCGCAAGCAGATGGACATTTACGGTCGTTGCATGCTGCTGGGCATGGCCTACGGCGTGACGCGGTTTTATTCGTGCATGCAGGAATTCGACAATTGCAGTTGGTACGGCGCGGAACAATACGGCGGCAACGGCATCTTCCGTCGCGTCCCCTACTGCGACCCGAAACCGGCATTCGCCTCCTACGCGACGATGACCGAACGGCTGAATGAGGCGAACTTCGATGGCTGGTTGAAAACGGGATCGCTGACCACGTACTGCCTGCGGTTCAAAGGCCCCAGAGGAAACGTCTATTCGCTCTGGACCGTTCGCGGCAAACGGCCGGTCACGCTGACGCTCGCGGCCGATGCCGAAGTGCAGGTTGCCGACGCGATGAACAACACACGCGCGATCCAAAGCAAGAACAGAAAGGTGGAAATCGTGACCGATCCGTCAGTCGTGTATCTGACGACCACGGCCGAGGTCGTCGCAGTCGAGGCGGGCGAACCCAAGCACCCGGACGCTGCACCCCCGCCGAACGCCCTCCAGGTGGCTGATCTCGGTGACGGCTCGTGGAAATACACCTCGTGTCCGGACCTGCTCTACGAGAACAACAACTTCGACACCTTCCGGTATCTGGGCGAGTTCAGCAGCGCCGTCGTCGCCGACCCGCAACATGGCAAGGTGCTCGGCTCGAAGATCGAGAAGCAGCGCAAAGTCCATGAGCTGATGCCGTGGTACAACACGCTCACGCCGCCCGTCCCGATCGCGCTCAAGGGCGCGCCATCGCATATCGGCCTCTGGGTCAAAGGCGCCAGCGATTGGGGGCGCATCGTCTATTGCCTGCGCGACGCCCAGGGCGAACGCTGGATCAGCGTCGGCACGAAAGACCAATGGAACTGCAACGATATGCATGGATGGAGCATGTTCAACTTCGACGGCTGGCGCTACCTGCGCTTCGAGATGCCCGGCCACCTCGGCTACGACAGTTTCCGCCGGCAGGGGACGACGTGGTGGGGCGCCCAGGATGGCGACAGCGTGGTGGACCTGCCGCTCAAGCTCGAACAGATCATCGTCGAGCAGCGATCGCACATTCTCTACGTCAACGACGTCCAGCCTGCCGCGTCGGACACCGTCTGCTTCGGGAAGTTGCACCTCGAATACGACAACGCCGAAGACGCCACGGACGAGGCGATTCGGATCAGCCGTCTTCGGATGCCGCCGCCGCAGGAACGCGCGGACCTGCCGAATCCGATCACGGAGTTGGAAAAAAACGGCATCGGCGCGCCGCCGGAGATCATCAGGTTCGTCGCACCGGGGCTGAGCTGGTACGCGTGGAACGTGCCCGGCTCGCAGTGGCAGGTTGATTGCAAGGAAATCCCCGGCGCGAAGAAGTACTTTCTCTGGATGAGCGCCTACCCCGATGGCCGCGGCGCGATCAACCTTACGCCCGCGGGGTTCAAGCCGGGTGAAGTCGTCGGCGGTATGCGCCCCTCGGTAAAGTTGTTCTTCTGGACGACGTATCAGGACGAGAAAGGGCAGATGTCGAAGCCGTCGCCCGTGTTCGGTCGCGACCCGATCACGACCAATCCGATCGAGCGGCTGGCGAAAGAGGGCGTCGGCCAGCCCAGCGCCATCGTGCGGCTGCGGCCACCGGATTTTGAGCCGGACGGCACGAAGGTGCACGTGGAGGTGAAAGAAATTCCCGGCGCCAAACGCTACTTCCTCTGGGTCGGCACGCAGGCCGACGGACGCGACGCCGTCAACACGACCCTGAACGGCTTCCAGCCCGGAGCGCTGGTGCGCGGTTTGCGTCCGCGCATGAAGCTCTGCTTCTGGGTCACTTACGAGGATGCCGAGGGCCATTGGTCCCGGCCGTCCGCCGCTCACGTCGAGACTCTGGTGGACATGTTCAAGGAAAAGTAACCCCAAGGAATCTATGAACGCGGCGGTTTTCTTGGGTTCATCATGTTGCGGCCACGAACTTTCTTCGTTCGCGCGGGGAACGTTTGACGGATTACCTGCGGGACGGCATCGCTTTTCGGACCGATTGCCGAACCATTGCCAGGCACTCGGATTTAAGCAACCGTATTGACCCTGTCGGGACCCCGGCTCGGTTCGTCGGCATTCAGTTCAGCGCGTGTTCTCTGGGTTGCCTCGTCAGACTGCTGATGTTGCGAATCAATCGTCTGATTCAAGAACTCGACCGGCAACGGACTGGGACCCATCTTCTTGATTTTCAACACCGGATTGAGCACGTTGATGGAGTCGGAACTGCCCGCGGATTTCTCCTTGTCCAACCCGCGTGATTCTCTCTGGGTGCTGTGTTCGGTTGCGATGGGCGCCTTCGTGATCTGGAGGTTGCGGAAATCCGATGCCAGCGGCTGGCCAAGATTTCCATGAATCGAGTGAAGATTGACAGCATTCATAGGTCCTTCCGTGGATGGACATCATGTCCTATGGTTTGAATGAGTTCCGGCCCGTGGGACGGAGATGTGCTCCGCAAAGAGAACCGTCCGTCGCTTTCAGGCGTCCAATCGATTGTCGGTTGGTCATTCACATCTTCACCTTGAGCATTCCGTATGCCACGCCTCGGACGATTCCCGTTGTGGACGGATATTCGGCATGGGTCCAAGGCTTGCCGCCTCGTAGTTCGGGGCAAGCGGTTCCAGGTGGTTCACGGTTGACGCACCCTTCCCAGGGTGGTTTGCCACAACCGGATTGAATGCGAAAACCGCTTGCCTGTGCGTGGCCGCACGCAGACAGGCTGACCATTGAACCGTGAACCTGGAACCGTTGAACCATGTCAATCATCGCAACCGATACAGGCCAGCCAACACGTTGAAGCTGAATCCGTTATATCAAAACCGGACGCCTTGGCCGCATTTCAAGCAAATGCCAGGCGATGCAGGCGGCGACGCGATTTCGTTTTCACCACGGCATGCGTGTAACCGGCAAAACGGGGTTTAAACCCGGCCGGGACTGAATCCAAAGGATGGGGATAGACCTTGCCGGAATGCGCCAGTTGCCGCGCGAAGGCGCGCGCATGCGTTTCCGCCTCGCGCCGTTGGCGGCGCTTCGGCGATCCGGAATGCGTCAATGTCTTTGGCGTCCGGGAATCCAGCCGGAATTCAACCGGCTCGCTTACCTGCATTTCCACGCCATGCAGCAGGCCGTATTGCGTTCCGCGCAGCACCAACGGACGACACCGCACTCCGATGAGACACCGGCCATCATGGCAGGTGAACCGCAACTCGCACACTTGCGGCATTCCCAGGAAATCCTTCGCCTTCCGCAAAAACCGCGGATGATTCGCCTCCTGAAGGTTGCCGGGCGCCGCAATGGTTTTTATTCCGCTTCGCGCACCGCGCACGCCGCGGGATGAACGGGTCGTTTTCATGATGGGCAGAATGCGCTTTTGAACAAACGCCCGCAAGAGCGCTTGTGGCCAGACCGGACGCACATCCGCGCGTGAAGCATCCTCAACCATGGCCTCGGCGATCGCACGGAAAAAACGCGGCCCCAGTTTTGTCCTTCGAATGGCGTCCACCAACAACTTTGCCAGTTCCTGCGAGAGAAGCAGAAGAAGCGTTTCGGCTTGATCCGTTTTTCCTTCGAGCAAAGGCGCGCCGCGAGCTGTTGGTTTCCGGCCAGTCGCCTCCTGTGTCGCGTAGGCGAGCGCCAGGTAAATCGCGCCTGTGAAAACGCGCGAAAAACTGTGCGGTTCCGCCGTGAGCCGCTCGTCGGGGCCGGTTGCGGGCAGCGTCTCCGGCCGGACATAGGCAAACTTGTTCCACGCATCGCGCAGTCCCTCCGTCGAACGCGAACGGGCGCCTTGCATCGCATGAATCGCGATTCCAAATTGTTCGGCCACGCGTGAAACCAGGTTGGAACGCAAGAGCGCAGCCGCGTGCCCGGCGCCCTGGACGAAAAGGGCGGACCGAACGGCGGTTTCCTGAAGGGAAATCAGAATCGCAGCGCAATCGCCAAATGCCTCATGCAACGCGGCGGTCTCCAGAAAAGCGCTGTCCCATAAATCCGGCCGCAACACGTCCAAAAACGCATGCCCCTGTTCGTGGCAGACAATGTCCGGACTTTCACAGGCGTATATCTCCGCGCCGGCGGCAGGATCGCGATCAAAAAAAAACATCAAACCGCGGCGGTCATAATAGGCGTTGAAATCGCGGCCCGCCCGAAGCGTCACACGCAACGCCGCGCCCGAATGCCAGGAAAAGCGGCCGTTCACGCGCGTCCAGAAAGCCTTGCCGCGGCGAAGCGCCTCGGTGGCCTGCCAGAATTGAAATGGAAGCGTCTTCGGTTCATAAAGCCCCTCGGCAACCTGCAGCCGGGGCTGGGTCGGAAATTCCGACGGCGAACCCGGCGTCGGACGAACGCGAAGCAGACGGCTTCCCTCCGCCGCAGGATCATTGGGATAAAAATGGATCATACGTATGTGAAAAAAGTTGCTGAGCGCCATTCCCTTCTAGCCCGCATATTTCACAAGTCAGAACTTGTGAAATATGCGGGTTAGCATCCCACAAGGTGCAGCGTTTTCCCTTCCGCCGGTTTTTCGGTTTTCCAATGAATTTTCTCTTCCCACGGGCAAGCCGGGTCACGGTCAAAAATCACCAGCCAGCCTTCGGAACAACCCAGAGTGTCCATGTAGTGCAAAAGCTGTTCCCTCCCCTCGTTTTCGGTCTTATCGCCAGAACGCACCTTCAGTTCGATGGGGTAGCGCGCGCTGCCAAATTCCACGCAAAGATCCAGGCGGCGGGTTTCCGCGGCCATTTCCCGGATGATACGACCGCCGCCGTTGAGGATTCGTTGGAGAAACGCCATCAGGACCAAGTGGGGCGCGGCCTTCTTGTAATCGAAACGTTCCCACCAAATGGCGCTGTTCTCGCGCCAGAATTGCTGAAAGTCCTTGAGCAGGAATCCCAAGTCCAATCCCGCTCCCTTGCGATACCTGGCCAGGGCATACGGATAAATCGGGGCTTCCAAGACATATTGAAGGTCGGAGGCAAGAGTTCGCGCGATCACTTCGCCATAGATGGGATTGGCCGGTTCCACCGTCCCGCGATCGTCGCGAATCAATCCCAAATCGCGCACGTACTCGTAATCGTCGGAGGAACGTTGAATCGCCGCCGTTTCACCGGTCACCACCGGCTCGATCACCATGCGCACCCGGCTTTCCTTCAGTCGCTCCAGCAAACTGTCAATGTGCGTGTCCCGCCGCTGGATGATGTTCTGAATGGCTTGGTCCACCAAGGCGATTGTTACGGTCTTGGAAAGATCGTTCTTCAACAGTTCCTCAACACACTCGCGGGCAACGGCGTTGACCAGCCAGGGCTGGCCGCAGGTCTGCTCCGCCACGCGATGGATGGCCGACGGCTCGAATGCCTGACCGCTCGCATCCGTATGCTGGCGATAAAGAGCGGCGATTTCCTCTTTGGTGAAGTTGCGCAAGGTCATTGCCTTGGTGACGATATTGAACGGGCTGGCGCTGCCGAGGGTTTCGAAATCGTCACGAATCCGGGCTTTGAAGTCGCGGATGTTGCGCATCCCGACCAATGCAATCGAATGAACAAATGGAATCCTCGACCGGTTCACGTAACCGGCTCGCAGTTGCCGAAGAAAGGAGATCAAGGTGCCGTTTGAAAGGCAATCCACCTCGTCAAAAAAAATGACCAGTGGCTTGGAGAGGCTCCGACAGGCCAGCGCCAACTCCATGTACAGAACGTTGGTGTAGTCAGTAAAATCTGCCCGGGAGGCAAAGGGGAAATCTTTTAATGCGCCGCTCAGACGGATTTCAGCCGCCAGCGCCTGGACAATGGCCGGCATCCCCTCCTTGGGATCGTCAATCCCTTGCACGCTTTCCAGCGTGCAGTACAAAACCGTCGGCCGGTTGCCGTCATCAATTTCCCGCCTTTCGCCTTTCACGATTACCGACTCAATCATCCTCGTAAACGACGGGAGACCACCACCATTGATTTGCCGCATCAGATCCTGCAGCAGGGTGGTCTTGCCGGTTTGGCGCGCGGCCTGGATGACAAAATAGTGTCCCTGTTCGATCAGGGGATGGAGACCGGGACACCGTTCCTGGGGCGGCAGCATGTAATGCCGTTTGGGATCGCACGGCCCCGCAATATTGAAGAATTTTCCCATTGGTTGGATGGTAGCGGATTTATCCAGCCTTGGCAATCGGAGACACCGGAAGAGGACGATAAAACCGCACCGGCTCATGCGTGCGCGAAACATTCCTTGAAACTGAATGCGTTTTTCAACCGCACTCCCTTTTCCGTGCGCTGCACCGTGCAACATTCATGTTTGGGATCGTGTTCCAAAAAAAGAATGTAACCGTGATCCGCCGCCTCGTTTAAGAAACTCCCCTTTTCCTCCAAGGTCAACAAGGGCCTTGTGTCGTAGCTCATGATGTAAGGCAGGGGAATGTGCCCTGTGGATGGAATCAGATCGGCGACAAACACCACGGTCTTCCCCCTGTAATTGACATGAGGCAGCATCATGGCGTTCGTGTGTCCGTTTGCGTACCGGATGCCGAGGCCGGGAAACACGGGATCGCCGCGTTCAACGAACCTCAGCCGGCCTGAAGCCTTGATCGGCAAGATGTTTTCTTTGAGGAAAGACGCCTTTTCCCGCGCATTTGGATTCAGCGCCCAATTCCAATGGTCATGATTGCTCCAATAGGTCGCATTCTTGAAGGCGGGTTCCAGCCGGGGCCTGTCCTGGTTGCAGCGGATGCTCCCGCCGCAATGATCGAAGTGCAGATGCGTCAAAAACACATCGGTGATATCGTCGAAACCGAATCCATGTCGGTTCAGCGATTTTTCAAGTGAATGGCGGCCGCGCAGTTTGAAACGCCTGAAGAAGCGGGCGTCCTGCTTGTCGCCCATGCCGTTATCAATCAAGAGCAGCCTGTTGCCGGTTTCAACAAGCAGGCAGCGCATGGCCCAGGTGCAATCATTGTTCTCATCCGCCGGATTGGTTTTGTTCCACAACACCTTGGGAACGACGCCGAACATGGCGCCGCCATCCAGCTTGAAACATCCCGCGTTGATCGGGTACAGCCGCATTTGTCAAAAACCTGAATTGAATGTTCTGCTTCCTTTTCGGGGATTCCGTGAGTGCCTCTGCGCTCAATGGATGACCGGACAGGCTGTAATCATCCGCCGGTTTCTGTTTCCTCTTCGGCCGGTTGGCCGTCAGGGCATCCAGCGGCAATCCAACCATGAGGAGGCTGAATCTCGCGGTAAAGCGAATCCCGCTGAACGGGGATGCGCCCGGCCTCGCGGATGGCCCGGACCAAATCGGCCGCCGTCTGTTCCTGCGGGGTCTTCGCGCCCGCCGTATGATAGATTCGCTCCTCCAAGACGGTGCCATCCAGGTCGTCCACGCCATAGCCAAGGGAGACCTGGGCGAGCTTGAGGCCGTGGTTGACCCAGTAACACTTGATGTGATCGAAGTTATCAAGATAAAGCCGCGGGATCGCGAGGTTGCGCAGATTCTCGAACCCGGTTGGTTCCGGGATGTGCGAAAGCCGGTTGTTTGACGGATGAAACGGCAGCGGAACAAATGCGGTGAATCCGCCGGTCTCATCCTGAAACGCGCGCAACATCCGCAAATGATCCACCCGCTCGGCGATTGTCTCGACATGGCCGTAAAGCATGGTGCATGTGCTCCGGCCGCCCATTCGGTGCCAGAGGCGATGGACGTCCAGCCATTCTTCGGCGGTCTCCTTGCCGCGGCAGACAAGCGTGCGCACGCGCGGCGAGAAGATTTCCGCGCCGCCGCCGGTGAGTGAATCCAACCCGGCGGCGCGCAACCGTTCGAGAGTCTCGCCCACCTTCAGCCTGCCGATCCATGCCAGGTGCAAAATCTCGATGGCAGTGAACGCCTTGATGTGCAACAGCGGATTCAGGTTCTTGAGCGCGCGCAACATCTGTTCGTAATGCTCGAACTTGAGCGTCGGGTGAAGTCCTCCCACAATATGAATCTCGGTGATTCCCAACCGCAACGCATGAGACGCTTTCCCGACGATTTCTTCGATCGTGAACTCATAAGCGCCGTCGCCCTTCTTCCGACAGGCGAACGAGCAGAACTGACAGGAAAGGATGCAGATGTTGGAGTAGTTGATGTGACGATTCAGGATGTAAAACGCCTTGTCCCCGTTCTTGCGCGCGCGAACGATGTTGGCGAGAAAAGCGAGGGCGTTGAGATCGCGCAGTTCATACAAGCGCAGGGCGTCCTCATCGCTCAGACGAACCGCGTTCTCCACTTTTTCGTGGATGTCCGAAAGGCGATTTCCCTCGATCAGCCGTCTTTTTAATCGCGTCAGCATCAATGGTGAGAAGCCCGGACGGCCAAGAGCCTCATCGGATAAAAAGCCCCAGCAACACCGCCGCAAGGTATCCGAAGCTCGCCAAACCGTTTGCCTGCAAAAATGCCAGTTGCAGCTTGCGCGAATCCGGTTGCCGCAGCAACCACTGTTCCCACGTCAGGCTGGCCAAGACCAGGGTCAAACCGGCAAAATACGGCCATCCGAGTCTCAAAATCAATCCGATCACCAGGAGAATCGCCAGCATGATCAGGTGAAGCGCCCGGACCAGCCATAAGGAGCGGGTGGCGCCCACCGCCGCCGGCATGGAATGCAACCCGTGCGCGCGGTCAAATTCCACGTCTTGCAGCGCATAGATCATATCGAACCCGGCCACCCAGCAGGTCACTGCCAGCGCCAGCAACCATGGCGCAACGTCGCCGAGTTCCGCGCGCATTGCCACCCACGCTCCGAGCGGCGCGAGACCCAACGCTGCGCCGAGAACAAAGTGACTGTAGCGCGTGAATCGTTTTGTGAAGGAATAACCGAACACAACCGCCAGCGCCAGAGGGGAAAGCATCGCCGCCAGGGTGTTGATCGCGGCTGAGATCAGGATGAAAAGCAGCGCGCCCGCCGTCACAATCGCCCACGCAGTCGCCCTGGAAATTTTTCCCGCCGGCAGATGCCGCCCCGCGGTGCGTGGATTGGCGGCGTCCAATCGGGCATCAACCACCCGGTTGAACGCCATCGCCGCCAGGCGCGCGGTCACGACAGCACCCACAACCAACCACAGCGTTCGTGCCTCCGGCGCCCCACGCGCCGCCAGGAAAAGAGAGGCAAGCGCAAACGGCAGGGCAAACACCGAATGCGACAGCTTCACAAATTCCGGCGCATGCCGAAGCTCCTGGATCAGGTTCATGGGTCCCACTATGAACCGATCCGGCAATTTGTCGCTCAGATTTTTTGCGAGTGGAATGAACCGCCAAGGCGGCGGGCGCATCCACGAGTCGTTGGTTGCCGCCCCTATCCTGCATTTTTCACAAGGTG
>JACQHZ010000273.1 GCA_016198745.1 Verrucomicrobiota bacterium | reverse complement strand
CTCGATCCCGCGTGCGGCAGCGGCAATTTCCTCTATGTTTCGCTCCAGCTTCTCCTCAGTCTCGAAAAGGAAGTCATCGCGTTTGCCACACAACTCGGTTTCAAGCTCATGCCGCAGGTGGGCGTTCATCAGCTCAAAGCCATTGAGATCAATCCTTATGCGTTTGAACTGGCTCAGGTCTCAGTTCAGATCGGCTACCTGCAATGGATGCGCGACAACGGCTTCCTTCTCGATCGCACACCGATTCTGCAAACTCTGGATGGGTTTGAAAACAAAGACGCGCTTCTCAACCAGACCTTCCGGAAAAAGCCCGCCAGCCTCAAAGCTGCTCGTGCCGGCGAACACGCGCAGGATGACGCGCTGAAAGTTTATACTGAACGCGCCTGGCCCGATTGCGACGTTATCGTGAGCAACCCTCCGTTTCTTGGCACGAAGAAGTTGCGCGGCGAACTTAGCGACGAATATGTGGAAGAACTGTTCCAGATCTATGCTGATCGCATTCCGAATTTCAGCGACCTTTGCTGCTACTGGTTTGAGAAGGCGCGTGACCTGATCGAGCACGACAAGTGCAGACGCGCTGGATTGCTCGCGACACAAGGTATTCGAGGCGGACTCAACCGAGAGGTTCTGAAACGGATTCAGAAAACGGGCGGGATTTTTTTCGCAGAATCAGACCGTGAGTGGATTTTAGACGGGGCGAACGTCCATGTCAGCATGATCGGTTTCGACAACGGAACAGAAAAACGACGAGTGCTTGATGGCAAGCCCGTCTCAGAAATCAATCCCAACCTCACTACAACAGCCGACACGACTAAAGCTGTCAGACTCCAAAGCAATAGAGGCATCGGCTACATCGCTGACGTAAAAGCGGGGAAATTCGACCTGTCGGAAGCAGACGCGACGAAAATGCTTCACGTTCCGAATCCACACGGAAAGCCAAATAGCGACGTATTGCTCCCCTGGGTGAACAGCCTGGACATCCTACGCCGACCTCGCGATTGGTGGATTGTGGATTTCGGAAGCGATTCGCCACTGGAGTTTGCGACTCGCTTTGAGCAGCCCTTCGCGAAAGTGAAGCAAGACGTTTTTCCTGAACGCTCAAAGGTCAAGCGAAAGACCTACCGCGAGTATTGGTGGCTGCATGCAGAACCTTGCACTGAAATGCGAAAGCGTATTGAACCGCTGGCTCGGTTTCTGGTTACAACGACAGTTTCCAAACATCGGGTGTTCGCGTGGCTGCGTCCGCCTACGTTGCCAGACCACCAACTTGTAGCGTTTGCCCGGGACGACGACTATTCCTTCGGCGTTCTTCATTCTCACTTTCACGAAGTTTGGGCGCTGAAACTGGGCACCAGGCTTGAGACACGCCCGCGTTACACCCCAACCACTTGTTTTGAAACATTTCCGTTTCCTCAACCGACCCCGGATCAGGAAGCCGCAATTGCCGCAGATGCAAAAGAACTGAATGAATTGCGCGAGCGCTGGCTGAATCCACCGGAATGGACAGTCGAAAAATTCCTCGAATTTCCAGGCTCCGCGAACGGTCCCTGGGCGCGTTACGTTCACAACCCCGATTCAAAGGGCATCGGCACGGTCCGTTATCCGCGTCTGGAACCGAAGGATGCCGATTGCGCGAAGAAACTCAAGGAGCGCACCCTGACAAAACTCTACAACGAACGTCCCGCCTGGCTCGATTTGGCCCACAAAAAACTGGATGAAGCCGTGGCCGCCGCCTACAGTTTTCCCGCCGATTTGACTGACGAACAAATTCTCGAACGCCTCCTAGAGTTGAATCTCGCCAGCGCCGCCGCCGAAGCAAAGGAGGAAATGCCAAAATCCCAAAAATTCTCCCGCGCCAAGCGTGAGGACGAGATGATTTGACAATCAATGCACACGGTCGAAACAAACCCTCATTCCCCAGTCGCGGAAACTTATTCCGAGCAGCAGAAGTCAGCATTTGTCAAATGTATTGTATTTGCACAGGAGTATGAAACGTACTGGGCTTATTACAGCCAAAGCGATGGTGTTCTCTACGAACCAAGATGTCGTCAAGTTGCGGCTCAATTTGTTAAGTCCTACCGCGCTCTTATCAAAGTTGATCCTTCGGTCGAGAGCCGCAAAATTCTGCAGACCGAACCACCTCTGGATCTTCGTAAAATACTTCAGGAAATGGATGCATGGAGTTCCCAAAAAACAGCGCCACTTTTTGAAAATCCAAAACAGGCGCGAGTGGTAATGTTCATGTTCATGAGCACTCTGAAAGCGCATATTTTACAAAAGCTAAATCTGGCTTCTTCGGATTATCGCTTTTTGATGGATACTGAGGAATTTGAGCATTCCGAGGGCGCTCTTCGCTGGAAGCCACATTTGCCACCGGAGGCCTTGCAAGATGTGAACGTGTTAATTGAAGAAGCGTCAGCCAGCAGTACCATTGCCGTCGTCGGCGATATCAGGAACTCACAAGACCTGATGACGTACGCGGATTCGCCCAAAACCTTCCGTGAAAAGATGACCAACTTTCTACAGAATACACGGGACATGCTCTTACAGCACGCAGGTGTGTTTGACAAGTTCACGGGGGACGGCTTTCTCGCTTATTTCAACGAAAAGGTCTGTTATAAGTGTAACAAAAACTACATCGACTGTTTTTTGGGATTCCTCAAGGACGAGAGGGCTTTCGCAACGACTCTTTTCCGTGATTGGTCGGGTTCCATTCGGAAACATCCATCCACTCCAATTGGGTTGGCGATCGGCGCCGATATCGGAATGCTCAAGTTCGAAAAAATCTCCGAACACCTAATCGTGGTTGGTGAGCCGCTCGTCTGGGCTACTCGCATGGCCAGTGCCGCAAAAGCCGATGAGATTCTTGTCAACAACATGCTTTTTGACGCACTTGCAAATCGCCCCAATCTCTCCTTTCTGGATCGTGCCGAGCGAACCAAACACGGCGAAGAATTCCTCGCTCGAATCTTGTCGTTCACCCACCAGTGAACCATCCAGGGATCCGTCCACGTTGGCTTGGGAAAACCGCCCGCCAGAGGCATTTGAAATTTTGACAGAATACGGAATGAGCATTTTATTCTGGTTGCTGCCCTTCGACGGATTCGACAAACTCAACACCCCGTCCCGAGCGGAGTCGAGAGGCAAGCTCAGGACAGTCCCGAGCATCGTCGAGGGTCTGGAAATTCTGTAAATCCTGTTAATTCTGTCCAGTTTCTTCTTACAACATGTTGGTTTTTGTTGTTTGATTAGCGCCTATGACGACGAAGGCCATTCCCCAACTCCAATGGACGGAGGATGCCGAGTTGGAGCGGTATGCGGCAGCGAAGCACGACCAGACATTCGATGACCTGGGCGAACTCAGCGCGTGTTTTGCCGAAGTATTGCGCCGCAGCCGGTTTGACCTGTCTTTTCTCAACAAACGTTTTTCCGACGCGTGTTCTTGGCGCACAGAGGCAGTAAAAGAATTGAAACGCGCCATGTTGTTGCCCTCTCATCCGCGCCCGGTCAAAGCGCGGGTGCTGGATGGCCACGCTGGATTCGATCATCAGCTACCATGTTGGCGGATGCATCGGACATTTTGCCATCATTCCCAGGATTCACACGCGCATGGATCTTCACCTTTCAATCACGCTCCAAAATGAACACCATGATGAATGACAAAACCATGACCAACCGGTCCCGATTGGAAGCGGCGATTCAGGGTGTTCCGGTAACGCAACCCGTTTATGCCGTTTATGACTGGTTTGTGAAAAACCGGCCGCAGGTGGACTGGCCCCGGCTGTTTGCGCTGGGCTTGGGGCAGATCTATCACGCCAGCCTGACCCGGCACGAGCACCCGAACCTGCGAATTGTCGAGACGACCCGCCCGGTCAACGGCCGAACGCGCCGCGACGTGCGCTTGATCACCGACGTGGGCGAACTCCACGAATGGTATCTCGACGACTGGCGGCAGGAATATTTCATCAAGACGCCCGAGGACTACCGGATCATGCGCCGCGCATGGGAAGGAGTGAAAATCGTTGCCGATGAAACGGCTTTCATCGCGTCTGAAAAGGAGGTGGCCGACAATGGCGTGACGCTGGGAAACGTCGGCGGAATGGGATCGGGGCGCACCCCGCTGATGGTTTTGCAGGTGGATTGGGTCGGGCTGGGACAATGGTCGCTGGACCTGGCCGACGAACTCCCTGCCATGATGGAATTATTGGAGTTCATGAATGAACTGAGGCTGGAGGAGATTCGCCAAGCGGTCCTCACGCCTGCTCGTCAGATCAAGCTCTGGGAAAATCTCTCCCTTCAAACGCTGGGACCGTCCCATTACCGACGCCACCTCGTGCCGCTTTACTCGAAGATTCTCGCCATCGCGAATGCAGCCGGCAAGCGGGTGCTGGTGCATTACGATGGGCAACTCCGCGTCATCGCCGATCAGGTCGCGAAGCTCGACTTCGACGGCATCGATTCGTTCACGCCGCCTCCGGAGGGCGACATGACGGTGGCCGAGGCCCGTCAGCAGTGGCCCGACAAGATGCTGTGGTGCCATCCGCCGCTGGGCTGGTATCGCGAGCGAGAGACCCTGGGGCGACTCATCAAGGGAATGGCGAGGGACGCCGGTCCGAAGCGTTTCTGCCTGATGATCAGCGAGGACATTCCGCCGGATTGGGAGCAGACTGTGCCCCAGGTCCTGATGACGCTTCGGGAAGCGAATTGCGAATGAACCAGTTACATTTCAAAAGTAAATGATTCCCTGGAGGGCGCCGCTCCGTCGGCGCCGCGGCGGGCACGGAGGCCCGCCCTCCATATTTCGTCAAGCAACTTGACTTGCGTTCGGTTGGAACCCTGAGTCCCGTCATCTGGAAAACTGGACAACGATTGAAGGGGAATGCAAGATGCCGAAAAGCAAACGTTGATGAGCCTGATTCTTTCCATGGATGCCGGCACGACTTCGTTGAAGGGCGCGCTGTTCGACCTGGCGGGCAACATGCGCTGTGTCCGCATCCATGAGTACCATCTGGAAAAACCGGCGCCGGACCTTGTCGAGTTGGACCCGGAAGTTTACTGGTCCGCCGCGCAGACCATAATCGCGGAGATCCTGGCGGGAACCGCCGTTTCGCCCAAACAGATCACGGTGCTGGGTGTGACCAGCCAGGGAGAGACATTGGTTGTTTTAGATCGGCATGGGAAACCGCTTCGCAAGGCGATGGTCTGGCTCGACAACCGGGCGAAAGTGGAAGCGGCTTCGATCCGCGAAAAATTTGGGCGCGATGCCGTTTATCAGATTACCGGACAGCAGGATGTCGTTCCCGGCTGGCCGGCAGCCAAAATCCTCTGGCTGCGCCGGCATGAACCGGAGGTGTTTCAAGCTGCCGCCCGATTCCTGATGGTTGAGGACTATCTGATTTACCGGCTGACCGGGCGTTTTGCCACGGATCATTCCCTCAGCCCATCCACGCTTTATTACGATCTGCGCCATGGCTGCTGGTGGGGGGAAATGCTGGGTTTTCTCGGAATCTCTTCCCAACAACTGCCGGAGCTTCTGCATTCCGGCGCATCCGCCGGAAAAGTAACCGCGGAGATTGGTTTGAGCCAAAACACCATCGTAACGGTGTCGCCCATTGACCAGATTTCCGCGGCAGTCGGCGCCGGCAACCTTTCCACGGGAACGATTACTGAAACCACGGGCAGCACGCTGGCGATCTGCGCCACCGTCGAACAACCGATCTACGACCCCCAAAAAAGAGTCGGCCTTTACCGTCATGCCTTGCCCGGATTATTCGTGCTTTTGCCGTGGATTCCGACCGCCGGAATGATTCTGCGCTGGTTCCGGGATGAATTTGGCGGCGACATGGACTATGCCGCGCTCACCGAGGCCGCCGCCGAAATATCGCCCGGCAGCGATGGCCTGGTCTTGCTGCCGCATTTCAGCGGGATGGTTTCCCCGGAAATCAACCCGGATGCGAAAGGGGTGTTTTTCGGCCTTTCCTTGTCGCATCGCAAAGCGCATTTGGTTCGGGCGATCCTTGAATCAGTGGCGTTCTCACTCCGCGACAATCTGGAGATGCTGGCTGAAATTGGCATCGCCTGCGGAGACATCATTTCTTTGGGAGGAGCGGCAAGAAGCGATTTGTGGCTGAAGATCAAAGCGGATGTTCTGCAGCAGCCGGTCCGCGTCATGCGGTGTGAAGAAACCACCAGCCTTGGGGCCGCGGTGCTGGCGGCCGCCGGAAGCGGATTGTTCGGAAGCGTCCAAGAAGCTGGCAAGGAAATGGTGCGTCCCCATCGGACCATTTCTCCCGATCCGAAAAATCGCGACACATACGAAAAGATGTTCACAAAGTACAAACACCTGAACCAAAAACTCTTTCCCAACAACATCCCAACTGGATGAAGGCATGACCAAGAGGCGATTTATGAGCGAGATAAGAAAAATAAAGGCGGGTTTTGTCGGATTCGGAGAAGTAAACACCCCGCGCGAATTTATTATTGGCCGTTGTCGAGCGGCGGCCCGGGCGTTGGAAGAGCGCGGCATGGAGTTGTTCAAGACCGCGCCGGTCTGCGATGACCCGGAAGGAAAGGAGGCCGGCCGGGCGCGACGCGAGCTTGCCGGCCATGAATGGGATCTGCTGATCATCTGCGTCGCCGGCTGGATTCCGTCCTGGGCCGTGTTCAGCGTGATCGAACCGTTCAAGCACAAGCCGATGGTGTTGTGGGGGCTGAGCGGCTGGCAGGAGGGCGACCGGTTTGTCACCACCGCCGACCAGGCCGGAACCACCGCGTTGCGGAAACCGATGGAAGACATGGACTACACCTTCAAGTATGTCGTCACTTATCGCGGGCAGAAACCGAACATTGCCGGGATCACCGGCTATGCGGAAGCGGCCCGTGCGGCCGCCCTGCTCAAAACCGCGCGGATCGGAATGGCAGGCTACCGCGATATGCGATTGTACGGTACGCTGTACGACGGAGTTTCCCTGAAGGCGAAAATCGGACCGGAAATCGAGCATTTCGATCTGCTCGAGATTGCGCAACGGATGGAAAAGATCGCTCCCAAGGAGATTTCCAGGATTTCCGAAAAACTCAAAAAGCGATGGAATTTCGTCAAGGCCCCCCGCAAAGGCACTGTTGAAAACTCAATCCGTCTTTTCCTGGCTTTCAAGGAAAAAATTCAATCTCAAAACTATCAGGGGCTTTCTTTCAGCGACGTGGATGGCGTGAAGAAGCTGCTGAAATTTGCCCCGGCCGGAAGCCTGACTCTGCTGCACGATGAAATGGATGTTTGCTCGATACCGGAGAACGACAGTCTGGGCGCGGTGACGCAGTTGATCGTAAAGTATCTGACCGGTCAGGCGGCCGCCTATCTGGAATTTTATGAATTCATGGATGACGGCGCATTGATGGGAGTCCCGGATTATGTTCCCGCTGAAATTGTGGACGGCAAAGTGACCGTCATGCCCAACGCATTCGGCGACTTTGGTGAAGGACTTTTGAACGTCTCGAAACTGAAAACCGGCAAAGTTACCATCTGTCGTCTGGGATATGCGCGCGGCGAGTACACGCTGCACATCATGACCGGCACGGCACGGACTCCGATCCCATGGGAAGAAGCCGGCTGGGCGCCGCCTGCGCCACAACTGCCCAGCCTGGAAATTGTGTTTGATTCACCGGTGGGGCCGTTCGTCCAAAACGTCATGTCCCAGCACTACATTTTTTCCTATGGCGACAACCGGTCCAAACTGAAGGAATTGTGTGTGATTCTTGGCATCCAGGAATTATGACTATCAACCAACGACCAAACATGGCTCCCGAATCCGAAACAAACCGTCCGTTGCCTCATCGCATCCGCATTGAGACGGAAGAAGAAGTGTATCGCTACGAGCCTGCCAACAACGGCGCTGCGCCGCTTTGGTGCATGGGATCGAGCAGCATTGTGCGCGACGGCAAGATCGTGACGCATCGCACGATCTCGGAGGGCGGCGAGGGGGTCTCGGGCGAACTCCCCGAATGGGGGCGTTTCCATGTGACTGCCGAAGGACGATTATTCGCGATGATCGTTGTCGGCGGCAAGGATGCCGGTGGAAACAAGCTCGCGGAAAATCGGCTTGTCGAGATCGGCCCCGATGGCGGCGGCAGCCGGGCAATCAGAATCGAATTAAAGCATCCTTTTGTCCCGGGATACTTCACCGCTACACCACGGGCCGGATCGTTGCCGTCTGATACGCTTGAACTGTTCGGCGAATGCGAAGCTCAGCCTTGCATCATGCGCTACGCGCGGATTCATCTCGATTGACAAAAGACAAAGCCTCTGCGCAATGGAACCATGAAAAAACACACCAAACGAAAATCAATGTTCTGGAAAGCAGGCGCCGCCAGGGCGGACATCTCGCCGCGCGAACCGATGTGGCTGGCTGGATGGGCCAATCGCACCAAGCCGATGCAAGGCGTGAGCCAACCGGTCTGGGCAAAGGCGCTGGCCTTGAACGACGGCATCGGACAGACGGCGGTGTTGGTGACATCCGACCTGCTCGGATTCAGTCGGACGATGACCGCCGCCATCGCGCAACGGGCGCAGAAGCGATTCGGCCTCGATCGCGCGCGTTTGATTCTCAATGCCTCGCACAACCACAGCGGCCCGTTGACGGGCGACGTGTTGCCTCTTTATTTCGATCTGCCCAGGCGGGAACGCGCGCTCAGAGATCGCTACACGACGTGGCTGCTCGATAGCATCGTCGAACTCATTGGTCGTGCCATTGCCAACCTTGCCCCCGCCCGCGTTGCATTCGGCCAGGGACTCGCGGGGATCGCCGTGAACCGTCGCCGTTCGAGAGAAGGCGGACGCTCGTTGCCCGTTGTCGTGGACCAGGATGTGCCCGTATTGAGCGTGTCTTCGGTGGAAGGGAAGTTGCGCGCCGTTGCATTCGGCTACGCCTGTCATCCCACCTGCGTCAATGACGACACGCTCAACGGCGATTATCCGGGTTGGGCGCAACAGCATCTGGAGGAGGCGCACCCCGATGCCATCGCCTTGTTCATGCAAGGTTGCGGCGGCGACGCAAATCCGTTGCCGCGATTCCGCTCCGGACTGGGCGAGTGCTATGGTCGCATCCTGGCTGCTGCGGTCGAACAGGTGTTGGAGTCGCAGGCGCGAGATCAACAGGTGTCGGGACAGGCGCAGGGCGGCACGCCGCAGGAAATCAGCGGTCCCTTGCGCGCGGCATTTGCAGAGGCTGAGATTCCGTACGAGCCGGCGCCGACACGCGAGGAATTGCTTTCGCTCCTGCCGGGGCGCGAAGGGTTGCTGCGGCGACAGGTCGAGTTTCAGTTGTCGCTCCTGAAAAGCAGCGACCGTCGTCCCCGGAGCTTGCGTTACCCGATCCACGTGTGGCAATTCGGGGAAAGCCTGAAACTGGTCGCGCTGAGCAGCGAGACGGTGGTGGATTATGCGACTCGATTCAAACAGGCTTACGGCTGGGACAACACCTGGGTCTCGGGCTACAACGATGATTACTGGTGTTACATCCCGTCGTTGCGTGTTTGGCGCGAAGGCGGCTATGAGGGGCACACGGGCATGCTGGAATGCGGCCTGCCGGGGCCGTTCGCGCCGAGCGTCGAAGAGATCATCGCCGCGCAAGTGGACGAATTGGCGCAGGAAACCAACGGCCAGCCGCGGCCCTTTCCGAGACCAAGCCGGCATTCATGAAAACATATCAACATTTCATCAATGGTGAATTTCAAGGCAGCCATCAGACGTTTGAAATCAGAAACCCGGCAACCGGCGTCACGATCGGCCTGGCCGCTCGCGGAACCGGCACGGAAATCGCCCAGGCCGTGGATGCCGCCCGGGAAACATTCCAGACGACGTCTTGGGGAGACATGGACGGCCGCTTGCGGGGAGCGTTGTTGCGAAACATTGCATGTGTCATTCGACGGCACGCCGTCGAACTTGCCGCTCTGGAAGTCGCCGATGCGGGCAAAACCATCGGCGACGCGCGCGCCGAGATCGAGATCGCCGCGCAAGTCTGGGACTATTATGCGGACCTTACCCAATCAGTCATCGGCACCGTCAATGCCGTGCCTTCACCGGACCAGTTTGACTACACCGTCCGCCAACCGATGGGCGTCATCGGAATCATCATCCCCTGGAATTTCCCGTTCGTGCTGACGGCGCTGAAGCTGGCGCCCGCCCTTGCTGCGGGCAATACGGTGGTGTTGAAACCCGCCGAAGAGACGCCCGTCACCGCCAGCGTCCTGGGCGGGCTGTTGAACGAAGCCGGCGTTCCGCACGGGGTCGTCAACATCGTTCTTGGCGTCGGCGAAGAAGCCGGGGCGGCGCTTGCCGCTAACGAGAAGGTGGACAAATTGGTGTTCACCGGTTCGACGGAGGTCGGTTCGTTGGTGATGAAGGCGGCGGCCAGGAACATCACGGACGTCACGTTGGAACTGGGCGGAAAAAGCGCCAATATCATCTGTGCCGACGCGGACCGCGAACAGGCTGTCATGAGCGCAGCCTTCGGCTGCCTGCTTCACAGCGGACAATGCTGCTGCGCGGGAACTCGTCTTCTGATCGAACGCAGCATCTACGATTCCTTCATGAGCCAGCTCAAGGATTGTTTTGAACGCGTCCGTGTGGGCGATCCCTCGGACGAAAGGACCCATCTCGGCCCGATCATCAACGAAAAGCAGTTTCAGCGGATTCAATCCTACATTGATATCGGGAAATCGGAAGGAGCGACGCTGGTGACGGGAGGCGCTCGCGCACTTGGCGGCGCGCTGGAGAAAGGGTTCTATTATCAGCCCACCCTGTTCGGCAACGCCGGAAACGGGATGCGGATTGCGCGGGATGAAATCTTTGGCCCGGTGCTTACTTGCATACCCTTTGAGGACCTTGACCAAGCAATCGCCCTGGCCAACGATTCAAGCTATGGCTTGGCTGCTGGCGTTTGCACGCGCGATCTGATCAAGGCCCATTACGCCGCCAGACGGCTGCAGGCCGGCACGGTGTGGATCAACACCTTCAACGGTCTGGCGCTGAACGCGCCCTTTCTCGGTTGGAAGCGAAGCGGGATCGGCGTCGAACGCGGCGTCGAAGGGCTGCACGATCATACGCGGCTGAAACACGTGCGAATTGACATGTCGCGAAAGGCGTTGCCGGTTTTCGGTGATTCATAGCCATTGCTTCCGTCTGGGCAATGAAGTGTTGGACAAAATCAGACGCCCTGGCGCCATTTTCCAGGCTGATCCCAACCTCCGGTGTCCACGAAAACATGGCCGCTGGTTCGATGATGAAAAGTGAATTGACGCCTTTTCGGGCTAACCTGCATTTTTCACAAGGTGAAAAATGCACCTGGCCAAGAGGCCAGGCAGCACTTTGT
>JACQHZ010000271.1 GCA_016198745.1 Verrucomicrobiota bacterium | reverse complement strand
GCGGTAAAACCTATACTGTGCCGCGATCTAACCGCCTCTTTGTAAGGGCCTTAGTAGAGGGAGTTTAGAGATTGCCCAACCGAATTTTGCGGTAATAGGAGTTTGGTATCCTCTGCGTTCGACACAATGTCACTCGAAACCATACTCACCGACATCACCGCCCGCCTGCGCCAAGGTCGGTTCCCCAACGAACAGACGATCTCCCAAGGCATCGTCTTGCGCGTGCTTCAAGAGTTGGGCTGGGACATTTATGACACGAACTCGGTTTGGCCCGAGTTCCAGACCGGTGAAGGCCGCGCTGACTTCGCCCTGTGCCATCCGCCCACCAAACCCGCCGAGTTCATCGAGGTGAAACCGCCCGGCAGGGCGGAGGAAGGGGTCCGCCAAGCCCTCGAATATGCCTTCCACACCGGTGTCCCGTTCATCGTCCTGACCGATGGCAAGACCTGGAGCTTTTACCTGCCGGCGGAACAAGGCAGCTACGAAGACCGACGCGTGTACAAGCTCGACCTCTTTGAACGCCCGCCCGCCGAGGCCGCCGAAATCCTATACCGTTATCTGGCACGTGCACGTGTCGAGTCTGGCGAAGCCCTCGAAGCCGCTCGCAAAGAATACCGCAGCCGCAACCGCCGCAGCCAAGCGCGCGACGGCATCCCCGAAGCGTGGCGCGAACTGGTCGAGAAAGGCAACGAAGACCTGGTGGAATTGCTCGCCAGCGCCGTCGAATCCAAAGCCGGCGTCCGCCCCGAAGACAACGATGTCGCCGAGTTCCTTGCCGGACTTGGCCGACCAATCATCGTCGAGACATCGCGCGCCAAGACTGCCTCGCAAACCAGCCCGGTAATCCATCGCCCCGCAGCGCCTCGCGCCGCTGCCGAATCGACCCGCAGCGGCAAACTTCTTCTGCGTGGCAAAGCATACCCATACCACAATGCCAAGGACGCGATGGTCATCGTTCTCCGCGAACTCGCCAAAGGCGATCCCACATTCCTCGAACGCTGTTCCCAACACCCCGACGCCCAAGGCCGCAAACGCCGTTACATCGCCCGCACGTCGGAAGAACTCTATCCCGACCGCGAAGATCTTCGCGACAACCGTGAAGCCTTACCGGGGGGCTGGCTGGTCGCGACCAATCTCAACACCCCACTCAAGAAAACCATCATCAGACTCGGTGCCGAAGTTGCCGGGCTAACATTCGGCAAGGATGTGATTGTGGAGTTTTGACAAAAGAACGTTCGCAACGATGACAAGACTCATTCTTACCAAGGTGTTCGTCAAAGACCTGAACGCGCTGAAGACGAAGCATAGCAACAACTACCGAAAGGCGAATGCTGTCTTGATGGAGCTTCAGTGAGGAGAAAAGCCGAGCGCTCAGTTTAGGGATGAATCGCGAATTCCCAAGCCGCTTAAGTTTCAACTTGATCCGGACTTTCGCTTGTTGCTTCAGAAAGTGGACGGCGAAGATGCCCTCACAGCCCTTTCCGTGGGTAATCATGATCATGTGGATTCCTTCCTTGATGGCCACAAGGGATGGGTTTTTGATTCAAACACAGGAAATATCCGTGAATTAAGGCTGGCCTCGGCAACGGAAGAGGTGACACAGATCGTTGCCAGCCAGAGCCTCCAGCCTGAACCGGGCGTGGCCGCGTAGCCCCTCCGCCAGCAGTGCAGCCTCCGGTGTTTGCTGAGTTCACACCGCAGATGCTTGGAAGATTGGGGGTTCCGGGCGACTTTGCAGCCAAGCTCTCAACCTTTACAGACCCGAACGACTTCAATCTTGTTTCGTTGCTCGGCGAGCTCGAGGATTCCAACAAGACCGCCGCTGATTTATTATTAACCTACATCACTGGCGACACAGCGTCCCGCCAGAATGTGCTGAAAGTTGCACGTGGCGAAGCAGAGTTTAAGGCCACTTTAAGCGAGCAGGAAGTTCAGAACGCAGAGCGCAACACGGATGAACTCATCGGGTATAGTGATCCTGTCGACGTGGGCGTGCAGTTACTCAGACACAGCGAAATGCATTTCTACAACTTTACAAAAACTATATTTGGAAACTGACTGCGGCACGTTGCCAAGACTTCCCGGAATTCGTACGGCTTGCATACCGCAAAATACTGGAGAAGAACGAACCGCCGGAGCGGACGTATGCCGCTGTCATCGTTGACGAAGTTCAGGACATTTCCGAAATCGGAATTAAACTTCTGCATCGACTTGTGGGCGATGCCCAAGACGGGCTGCTCCTTATCGGCGATGGCACGCAAAGGATCTACACCCGTGGTTATACGTTACGTGGTCTTGGCATTGAGGTCAGCGGCAGGGCGGTAGTACTCACCAAAAACTACCGGAACACGCAGCAAATCCTGGAGGCAGCTTTCCCATTGGTTGAAGATCAGTGGACAAGCGAAATGACTTCCGCGCAGGTGGCCCCGCAAGATTGCCGTCCGCAGTTCAGTAACCGGCAGGGACAGAAACCGGCAATCGTCAAGTGTGGCACGATCGAGCAGGAAGTCGAATTCCTCCAGCGCGAGATCAAATATCTTCTCCAGTTTGAGGGCTATCGGCCAAACAGCATCTGCATCATGGCTCGTGACCGAGCATGTCGCCAACGTGCTTACGATGCTTGCCGGGAGGCAGGATTGCCAGTGGTTCTTTACTCGGCTGAGGCAGAGCCGACGACAGAAGCGAGCCGTGAGGGCGTACGGATCAGTTCATTGCACAGTGCCAAGGGACATGAGTATGCTGCGGTTATAATTGTGGGCTGCGTTGAGGGAGTGATGCCGCTCAGGTCAGTCACCGACGCTGAGGACTTGGCCTCGGAGCGTGCCGTCTTGTACATGGGCATGACAAGAGCTCGTGACATCCTGTACCTGTCGCATGCCGAGTCACAGAACGGAACTCCGTTGAAGTCTTCGCCTTTCTTGCAGATCATCCAAGACAAGTGCGAAAAGATGCGCTTCTTTCCAAAGCCGAGCGGTGGGTAGCGACAACCCAATGCGGCCATTGCGATAAGTTGTTGCGAACTTCGCACGGCACAGCCCTGACCCAAGCCTTTCGCAGCGGATCGTAAGCCCATAGTCAGCTTTTCCGAACGCGGTAGCGGGTGGGCGATTCGGCCAATGCCAGGGTGAGTTGGGCTTCTTCGACCGCCTCTTGCGGGTAATCACCGGCGTCGAGTTCAAACTCGCTGCCATCGAAGGTCGGATCGAGCGCGGTCAGCTTCGGAATGACGGACCCGGCCAGGCGGAAATAGGCGGCATCGGCCTCGATGCCGATGGACTGGTAGCCGGTGGCTGCTGCGGCGGCAAGGGAAAGGATGAAGGCAGAGGGATGAGGGATGAATCCGCCTTCGCTGAGCAGCAGGCTGCGGCGGACAAGGGCGGAACTCGGCTCGACAAGGGCGTTTTGTGAAAGCTAGACTTCGAGAATCGACCGATGAAACATTTGGCCAATCCAAACAAGGTGGCGTTGATCAATGCCGTGAATCGGCAACAGGGTTGGCCGCTGATGCGGATCCACACTCCGCAAGAGGTGATGGGATTATGAAACAGGAAAAAGAACCGGCGGCGATCCGCGAGCTGCATCGGATTCGAGAGAAACTGCTCGCTGATGAGGAGCGCGTGGGCAGCGGCGCGTATTGGGCGGAAGCCAATCGGGAAGCGAGGGAGTTCGCGCGCCGGCATGGTCTCAAATACGTCGAAGCGAAGCCCGGCGTTGCAACCATTCGCGAGAAACCGTCGAAGCGATACAAGTTGCGTTGAGGCGGATTGCCAGCGCAACCGTGTGCGCGCCACATGTCTCGATTCACTCGACACAAGACGGATCGCGAGTCCGGGCGAGTTCGGCGAAGCCCACGCCATCCTGCAAGACTGAGACTATGGTGGATACAGGGACACGGTGGAGATCCCCTGCCCGTGGCTATACCCCCGCGTTCTCTGCGCCTTTGCGTCTTCTCGCCTCCCCGAAGCCAACGGCATAGCGCGGATGCGCGAGAACCACCGGGCGGCGCTGACGGAGCAGCGCCCTCCAGAAGTTTTTCCAAATAATTGTTGCATAATCAACAATTGTATGATAAACAATCCAACAGAATGAAAAATGAACCGGGTTATGATTGCGTCATCCAGACCTTGCGGACGGCAAACGCGCTGTGGCGCGAGAGCCGCCGTTTCTTCCGGCCTTTCGGCATCACCGAGGCGCAGTTCAATGTGCTGCATCTCCTCGGCCAGAAACCGGAAGGGATGCGCCAGCGCGAACTCAGCGTTCTCCTGGTCGTGGACCGTTCCAATGTCACCCTGCTCCTCGACCGTCTGGACAAACGCGGATGGATCCGCCGCCACGACGTGCCCCGCGACCGCCGCGCTTATCGCGTCTGCCTGACCTCCTCCGGGGAAAAACTTTGGGGGCGCGTTCTTCCGAATTATCTGGAGGCCGTTCGGCAGGTCGTGCGCGGCCTTTCCCCTTCCGAAATTCAAACGACGCGCCGTGTTCTCCAAAAAATCGAATCCCGGTCCAACCAGCGGAGGACCTTGTGAAAAACACATGAAACTTTCAGGATTCAAACGTCGCGTTATGACACCCCTTCTGATCCTTGCGGTTGCCTTTTTCGCCGTCGGTGTGGGTGGATGGTGGGTGTTGATTCGGATGCCTGGAAAAAGTTACAGGGGACCTCTGCCCGCGGCTGACCGGCCGATCACGGCGCTCCGGGATGAACTTCGGCGGGACGTGGAACAACTGGCGGACGAAATCGGGGAACGGAATGTAACGCGATGCCACGAGAAACTTGCCATCGCCGCCGATTTTTTGGAGGCGTCCTTCGCCAGAGCCGGCTACGCGGTCAAGCGGCAGGGGTATGAGGTCTCCGGCAAAATATGTCACAACCTCGAAGTTGAGATTCGAGGTTCAAAGCAGGCGGACGAAATCGTCGTGATTGGCGGGCATTACGATTCGGTTTACGGGTGCCCGGGCGCCAACGACAATGCGACCGGCGCCGCTGCCGTGCTCGCGCTGGCGCGCGCTTTTGCCGGCAAATCCATCGGGCGGACCCTGCGCTTTGTCGAGTTTGTGAATGAAGAACCGCCCCAATTTCAGACCCCTGAGATGGGAAGCGTGGTTTATGCGAAACGCTGCCGCGAACGGAAGGAAAACATTGTCGCCATGCTCAGCCTGGAAACCATGGGGTATTATTCGGACGAGGAGGGCAGCCAGACTTATCCGCCCATCTTCAGATCGCTTTATCCTTCGAAGGGAAATTTCATCGCCTTCGTGGGGAACACCGGCTCCAAAAACCTGGTTGCCGGTGTCATCGCGTCTTTTCGTCGTCACGCCCAATTTCCGTCGGAAGGCATCGCGACCTGGGAGACGCTTCCGGGCATCGGCTTGTCCGACCATTGGTCCTTCTGGAAACAGGGGTATCCCGCGCTCATGGTGACGGATACGGCGTTTTTTCGTTACCATGATTATCACACGCCGGAGGACACGCCGGACAAGATTGATTATGAACGGCTGGCACGCGTGGTCGCCGGCCTGGAGAAGACGATTGAAGAGCTGGCAAATCTGGATTTCAAACCATGAATGGAAATCAAGGTCGTCTTGTTGAGAGGGAGCGAGAGGGGTGGGGAGCAGACGCGTCCCGCGTGTTCAAAATCGGCGTCCCGCCGATTTTCCCAACGAAGGCTGTCTGGCGAGACGCCAGCCAGAACACGCGGGACGCGTGTGCTCCCCCAATCGGGACGGTCCTGACTGAAAATCAAAAATGGCGGATGTCGCTGGGGATTGCCATGGCGCTGCCATTTCTATCTTCGCTGTTTTATTTTGAGCGGCAGCGAACGGTAATGGGAGCGTGGATTTCTCACGTCATCGCGGACCTCGGCATCATGACCATCGGCTACAAGATTTTGATGCTAACCCGCCTTGCGAACGGCGGCGACGCATTTCCTTAACGCGGGAACGGGATTGTTCACGTCGCCCTCGTATTCCAAAACCGTTGAGGCGCAAGAACGCGATTTTTTCAAAACGACCAGCAATTTCTTGAGATCGAGGTTGCCGCTTCCGACGACCACATCGCGATGTTTGCGCGCCCGGTCGAACACGAAATCCTTGATATGCACGCCGTACAGACGTTCGCCGAAGTCCACGGCCATCTTGATCGGGTCTTCGCCCGAATCCAACGCCCAGGCGGTGTCAAGGCATAACCCGATGCGCGGACTGGTGTTCGCAAAGACGTTGCACAACATGGCGGCGGCGCCGAGCCAGTGTCGGCCGCCATGATTGTGGATGGCCAGGTTCACGTCGTATTCCTCGGCGAGTTTCTCCGCCGTCCGGTAGCTTGACGGGACGCTGTCGATGGCGAAATCCGCCGAGATGACCTTTGCGCCGGCGCGTTTCACGAACTCAAAAAAGTTTTTTTCAAGCTTCGCATCGTTTTGAAATCGCTGGACGCCGATGCTGCCGATGCGAATGCCGTGGCTTCGATAAAGGTCTATCACTTCCGCCCACTTCGTCTTGTCCGTGAAATCCAGATGCACGGCGCATAATTCGATCATGCTCAGGCCGCATTTTTTCACCAGCCCGGCGACTTCCTCGTTTTTCTTGAAGGCGCGGAAACAATAGCTTTGCACGCCCAATTCCTGCTCGATGTTCATTTGAATGATTCCTTTCTTGGTATCTTGGCGGTTGATCGCACTCCCTGCTTTTATACCGGATTCGGTCCAATGAGAACCACAAATTCGCCCCGAGGGGGACGGCTCTGAAAATGCGCAAGAATTTCCGATGACGTCCCTCGAAGAAATTCCTCGAATTGTTTCGTGATCTCGCGCGCCACCACGACCGGGCGGTTTTCAAGAATGGCGGCCATCTGCGTCAGCGTCCGAAGCAGGCGATGAGGCGACTCGTAGAGGACAAGGACGCCCGGCAGTCCGACAAGCTGACGCAGACGACGCTCGCATGCGCCGGGTTTTGTGGGAAGAAAACCGACAAAATGAAATTCATCGGTTGGCAGGCCGGAGACGCTCAGGGCGGCGATGGCCGCGCAGGCGCCCGGAATGACTTCAACGGCCAGTTTTCCTTCCAGACAAGCGCGCACCACCCGGAAACCCGGATCCGAGATGCCCGGTGTGCCGGCGTCGGTAACCAGGGCAATGCGCTCACCGGCTGCGACGCGTCCGGCAATCTCCGCGCCACGGCGCGCCTCGCTGAAGGCGGGGCATGAGTGAAGCGGTTTGCGGATTTGATGGCGCGCCAGCAGATTGGCGGTGCGCCGGGTATCTTCGGCGAAAATGGCGTCCGCTTCCGAAAGCGTGCGGATTGCCCGAAGCGTGATGTCCTCCATGTTCCCGATGGGCGTGGCCACAAGCGAAAGTTTGCCGTTCATGGCCAAGGAATACCCGCAAAATGATTCGGAAAAAAGCAGAAATTGATCGAGGGGTCTGCCGGGCAGGGCGCCGCAGGAACTTGATAACGCGCAGATGGTTCCGAAGGATAACCGCCCCATGACGTGCGCCCTACCCCGGTTGAAAGGTTCCACCCAAACCGGGTTGATAGAGCCGAAGATCGGCTTCGTGACGGATGATTTCAAAATGGCGGTCGATCGAATAAAGCCGAACATTCCATCGGATGGCAAGACTGGCGATCAGAATATCGTTCCACGGAAGAGAGAAACCCTTGTCACGCAACCGCCACGCGAGACGTTTGGCCTCTTCCCACGAGGCATCGGAAATGGCGCGGTACGGGATGCATTCAAAGAAAAAAGATAATTTTGCGCGTTCCTCCTTTCGCGCGCCACCCAGGACTTCAAGTTTGACGGGACCGCACCAGAGCGCCTCGTACTCCTCCAGCAATCCGCGCAAGGCAACACTGACGGCCAGGTTGCCATCGCGCCGCAATCCTTCAATCCATACCGAAGAATCCACCATGACCATCAGACATCCTGTCTTTCGATTTCTTCATTGGTGGTCCTGTAGTCAAAAGCCTTTTCCATGATAAGCCGGCCAAAATCCCTGGCTCTTGTTCTCTTGACGTACTCGACAACCGCTTTGCTGATTGCAGGACTCTTTTTCTTTTCGCCGGTCAATTCCATGACCGCAGCAAGGATCGTTTGATCAATATCAACAGTGATTCTCATGCCTTAAATTATCATCTTTTCGCATCTTTTCAAGTGAATATTATCATCAAGATGATGCATATAGAACATCGTAATGATGTGTGATTGCGTGGGTCTGGAACCTTTGCAGCGACAGCACAGTTTGGAGTTCAGGGTTGACGAAGACGCGCTTGCGCCTGCCCATGTTTTTGTCCGCATTGCGGATGGCGGTGTCAGCATTCTTCATTCTTCATTTTTTTGTTGCCCGTTGTATATTCGCTCATGCCCTTTCGAATCGGCCAATTGGAACCGGCCTCCAACCTTTTCCTCGCCCCGCTGGCGGGTTACACCAACCTGCCGTTCCGCCTCATCATCCGCGAGATCGGCGGCGCGGGGCTGTGCACATCCGACCTGGTCAATGCCCGATCGTTGATCGAGAAAAACCCGAAGGCGCTCAAACTCATCCAAAGCTGTCCGCAAGATCGCCCGCTCGCGGTCCAACTGTTTGGGGCGGTGATGGAAGAGATGCGCGACGCCGCGCTTTTCCTCGAATCTCAAGGCGTGAATGCGGTGGATGTCAACATGGGCTGCCCGGTCCGCAAGGTCTGCAAGGTCGGCGGCGGCTCGGCCATGATGACCGAACACGCGAAGACCGCGCGGCTGGCCGGCACGATGGTGAACGCCCTCAAGATTCCCGTCACCTGCAAGATGCGGCTGGGATGGGACGACGAAAACATCACCGCACCGGACCTGGCGCGCGCGTTGGAAGACGCGGGCGTGGCGGCCATCACCATTCACGGACGCACCCGGCAGCAGGGGTTCAAGGGGCGCGTCCATCTCGACGGAATCCGGGCGGTCGTTCAAGCCGTCCGCTGCATCCCGGTCATCGGCAACGGCGACATCACCACTCCGCAGGCGGCGAAGATCATGTTGGAACAGACAGGCTGCGCCGCCGTCAGCATCGGGCGCGGCGCGTTTTACAACCCGTGGATTTTTCGGCACACGCAACATTTTCTGTCCACCGGCGAGTTGTTGCCGGAATCGTCATTCGAAGATCGCATCGCGGTGATGAGGCGGCATCTCGATCTGATGGTTGAGGTGTTCGGAGAAGCCACGGGATGCCGGATGTTTCGCAAGGCGGCAACGTGGTATTCCAGGCGATTTGGTCCGGCGGCGGAATTCAACCGGCGAATCGTGAAATTGCGCGTCAAGTCGGAGTTTCCGGAAATCATCGTTGCATACCGGGAATGGCGGCGGCCGTTCCTCGACGAAAACCGGCGGCTGGGTTCGCGTGATGAACCGCCGCCATTGCCATCGGGGTTCGACGGCCAGGAACCGGCGGTGGCCTGTCCCGACGCCATTCCGGTTCCTGCCGGGCCGAATGAGTTGTGGTGAATCCTGCTTGTGTTTCAGGAATCACAGCCGGGTGCAATACCTTCAACCGATGGAGGCGGTCTGTGAACCCGCCTGCCACCCTGTCTGCGTGCCGCACAG
>JACQHZ010000270.1 GCA_016198745.1 Verrucomicrobiota bacterium | reverse complement strand
TTGTAGCCGCGATCGCTGATCGCGGTGGGGTGGGCACGGCCGCGATCAGCGATCGCGGCTACAGCCTGAAGCACGATTACGAGACAGTGTGAAAAATCCGGGTTAGGCAACAAGGTTCAGAGGTTCAGGGTTCACGGTTTCTGCCACGGCGCCGTGATGGATCAGATTCAGGGTTCAGGGTTCACGGCTGCCTTGGGAGCCAACGTGCGTGCTTACGGCCACGTCTCAAACACGACCTTCTTCACGGCAAATCGACAGACGGCACCTGGATTTGTCCTTTTTGGTAAGGGGCGGTTTCATCCTGTTTTTTCTCAAAACGGATCACCTTGCTGTCCTGGAAAGTCACGATGGTGGCGCCGACCTGCACTTTTCGCTGGATCAGCGAGACGTAATTGGTGCCGTTGGCGACCGAATGGACCTGGTAGGGAACGGTTTTATACGCGGGATAGGTCCACTGCTCGACGGCGCCGTTTGCGTCGGTGATTTTGGATTTGACCTTGGTCTTGCCCAAAACTTTCTCGACGGCATCCTGCGTCATGCCGATTTCGATCTCACCGCGGGCAACTGCTTTTTTGACCTTTTCGGCTGCGGCGCTCTTGGTTTCCAATTCCTTGATCACCGACTCCGGAATCGGCTCCATGTCGGAGGCCACCACCCAACCGTCCGCGCGTCCGTTGGTGACCCGCGCGCGAACCAGATAGCGGTCTTCGCCGATGCCGAGCAATCGCACGTGTTGGCCGGCGCGGATGTTGTCCAAGGGGGCGCTGCCATCCCGGCTGAAGGTCAACAGCGTGGGGTTCAGCGCCTTGAGTTCAACCGGCTTTTCGACGTAATCCTCCACGTAAAGGACGCCATCCAGGCGCAACCGGTCTGCGGCCCAGGCGATCCCGCAGGCGACCGCCAGCGCCGTGAGAATTTGAAACCGCGCCCGCGACAAGAAGCGTCGCGTCCCCATCTTTTCGTTATGAATGCTCATCGTTCAAGCGCCCCCGTGTACTGGGCCAGCGCAATTCCCAACATACCATGAAACGGCGGGGAAGCAACGGACGACGACGCCCCCTGATTCGCGCATAAGCGTCATCTGTATGAGCTGCACGTTGTCCAGCCAGCTCTCGCCCTTGCCGATGAACATAAAAAGCAGCGTGGCTGTGAGAAAGTGGCACAGCCGCCCCCGGCTGTGCGCTGAGGGGACCATCACAGCCGGGGGCGGCTGTGCCACACCCGCCTGCCTGTCGGCGGGCAGGCAGTTTCTCTCCCAAAGGAGATTTCATGGACTTAACAGAGTGCTGCTATTTCGACCCGCGCGAATCTTCCGCCTGGGGCGGTTTGTTGGTTGAGGGATAGCCATATTCCCGGAGCACAGCGAGGACCTTGCCGAGCATCTGCGCATGATGATCGTCTCCTGCCGATTTGGCCTCCTGTTCAAGACGCTTCACCAAATGCGCGTAAAAATCATAGGTGCCGTACGTTTTCTTGAGCAGATTATGCTCGCTGCACAACGTCTGGCCGTTTTCGACGATGCTCAACCCGCCGAGTTGACGCGGACGGATGTGGTCCGCATGAATTTCGTAACCGTTGTGCGGCCCATTTCCGCAAACCACACAACGCTGGCGGTCGCGTTCGTAAATCTGTTTGCGAACCGCTTCTGAAAAGTGTTCGTCAACCGCCTTTCCCTGATAGCCCGGCACCCGCTTATAGACGCCCTTCCGAACCTTCTGGAGATAGCCGTCCTGATAAAGCTTGCGCACGGTGCGCCACGGGTCCTGGGCATCGGGACGCGCGTTGCGGATATGAGCGGTGATTTCCTCCTGGCTGATCTCCTGATCGGGATGCGCTTCGAAATACTCGCGTGCGATCGTTTCCAGGGATTTGGAACGCGCGTCCGTCGCAGGAACACCCGCGGCGGGCGTTGAAGCGGTTGGTTTCGGTTCCGCTGAACCGACGGCGCCCATCCATCCCTGGATGAGCCATAAGCCGGCAAACCAGAACCAAAAGCGGCCGCGCTTTTGCGTGTCGCCGTGCGCGCTCATGGTTCACCGCTTGGGGGGCACCTCAATCAACTTGACATCGTCCAACCAACCGTCGCCTTTCCCGTGGAACATGAACCACAAGTGCGCCGTGGTGTTGGTCATGCCGTTGGTATCCAGTTTTTTCACCTTGGTGCCGATCAACTTGTGGACCTTGCGATACTCGCTCCACGATGTGCTCATGGAAACTTTCTCGTTCTGATTTCGGTATTGCTCAATCGGCGGCCCGCTTGGGTTTTCAGGATTGATGCCGGAATCCAGATACCAAAACGTGTAAAAAAGCTGCATTCCGTCTCCCTTCCGCAGAAAGGAAAATTCGTAATCTCTTCCGAGAATGATATGCGGCGTCAGATGAACGGTCATGTGGTAGAGACCCTCCTGGTAACCCATCGGCCAATTCGATGGCGGCGTCCAGTGCCACGGATGCCAGGGCACATAAGTCCAGTGCCAGTATTTTTCGAAAAAACTGATGTGAAACGCGCGATCGCCTTCCTTGATGTCCGCATCCGGCTTCTCCGTTTTGCTGACCACCTCCGGAAGGCCGGAGTACGTGTTGACGTTCCACGGCGAGCCGGGTTGCTTGAAATCCTTCGCCTTGTCCTCCCCTTTGATCGGCGTGGCGGCAATCAGTTCCGGATCTTCGCGTTTGCCGTTTCCGAGCGCAATCATCACCAGCCCGCTGGTGGTGCCGTATAAAATGTCGGGAATCCCATCCTCATTGTAATCGCACACATGCGGACTGACCAGCGCCCCCACCTTCTCGCGTCCGCCGATGGTGATGAACTTGGTGAATTCAACCGGCGCGATCTTTTTTGGATCCTTGATGGATTCCTTGGTGCCGAGGTAGAGCGCGATGCGTCCCTCGCGATCCCCCACGATCAGGTCCGGCAACCCGTCGTTGTTCCAATCGCAAACCGACGGGGTGAGGTGCTCGCGTCCTTCGCCGAAGGCCAGGTAGAACTTCGCCTCCTTTTTGAAGGCGGGACTGGATTTGCTGCCGACGTTGAGCCAGATGTGGACGCTGTTGGCCGAATAGCTGCCTTCGCCCACGAGCAGGTCCGGCGATCCGTCCTTGTTCCAGTCCGCGAGATATGGCGCCGAATAGACTCCGATGGCGATCGGTTCCTTGTTGATCTGCACGCACGGCGTGTCGAATTGAGGATGCCCCGGGTACGGCGGCCCGACCCAGCGCGGCTTGTCCATGGCCTGAATCCACTTGGGCTCGCGTCCGGCGCCGGTGTTGAAGAGAAGATTGACTTCGCCATCAATGTTGCCGAAAAGGATGTCCGGTTTGCCGTCGTTGTTCCAATCGCAGGCGTGGATGCGCGGCGAATGCCCCAGAAAGGTCTGAATCAGGTGCGCCGATTTAAAGGCGGGTTCACCCTTTTTACCGGCATTTTCAAACCAGAAAAAATGACCGTCGGGACAGGCCAGAACCAAATCCGGAAGCCCGTCGCCATTGACATCCGCGAGGTCGGGCGAACAGGCGAACGGGGCTTGGGAAAGGGACGCGCCTTCCAGGTAAACCGGTCCTTCGGCCTGATGGACGCGGACATTGTTGCTGGCATCCACCGCGTCGTAGAGATTCTTGTAGGTGATCACCTTCTCAAATCCGCCGTTGAGGACCAGATTCTTCGGGCCGGCCGGCGCCGTCGGCGCCGGGGCAGGGGCCTGGGCGTATAAAAGCGACGCGAACATCCACATCAGGATCGCCGCAGATGCAAGCCAGCATCTTCCACCGCCATCTGCAGAGGCGGTTTGGCAAGCGGCGCCCGCGATGGACCGACGAGCCCTGACTCGGACATAACCCTCCAATTTCCCCTGAAACATCCTCGATGGTGTATCGAGAACATGGAGGG
>JACQHZ010000269.1 GCA_016198745.1 Verrucomicrobiota bacterium | reverse complement strand
GGATCGTTACGGCTGATCAGGTTGTTCGCCACGGTTCGCCGTGGCGGATGCCACACTCCACAAGAAATGTGGACTCAAATTTCACATTTTTGGCAACTACTCAATTCAACCGATACCGTTCGGGGCGAGCCTGGATGAGTCTTCGACCACATGCACCCGCTTTCGCGGGAATGACCTGAAGTTGCCATTTTTCAGAGGATCCCAGCACATTGCTACGATCCTCCCGCATGCGGGGTGCGCTGAATGTGCGACTGCAGGAATGCTTCGAGCCGCTCGAATTCTCTATTGATCTTCAAGGCGATGGCCGGCGCGCCATCCAGACACCCCTCGTTGCCCATACGCTCCAGCTCGCGCAACGGCGGAACGATGTTCGTCGCGCCACAGATGGCGCTGGAACCGGCGCACTTGTGAGCAGTGCGTCTGGTTTCGCTGGCATCGCCGTTCCTGAGAGCGGCGTCCAGTTGTTCGAGCAACTCGCGCGTTTGCCTGAGGTAAAGGTCAACCAGCTCGCGCACGCCATCTTCCGTTCCGTCCGTGACTCCACGCAAGGTCTCCATGTCCACCGGCGGCGATTCAGCATGAGACCCTTTGGTTGGCATCCTGGCTTCACCCACATCCCTTTCTCCTTTTTCCCTTCTCCTTCCTCCTTCCAACAGCCATCCATCCAGAACCCGTTTCAGCTCGGCTGGTTTCACGGGTTTGCTGAGGCAATCGTCCATGCCGGCCGCCAGACACTTTTCATGCTCGCTCTCCAACACATGTGCGGTCAGGGCGATGATCGGGGTATGTTTGAGATTGCCTTCGCGCCGTCGGATTTCGGCGGCGGTCTTGAACCCGTCCATGACCGGCATCTCACAATCCATGAGGACCAGGTCGTAAGGGATTTTTGTCAACGCCTCGACTGCCGCCAATCCGTTTGTCACAACGTCGGCGACGCAGCCGAGTTGCTGCAATTGGCGTTGCGCCACTCGCTGGTTCACCAGGTTGTCTTCGGCCACCAGAATTCGGAAGGTTTTCGGTTCCGAAGAAGTTTGATCCGGCAGATGCTCGGCACACTTCGCGGTTGACTTCTCTGTGCCGCCTTGCGTGAAAGGGATGACCTCTTTCGTGTTGGAAGGAGAGTTGTCTTCGTTCTGGTTCATACGCGTTCAGGGATTCAGACAAACCCTGCCACAGGCCGATGAACAACGCAAGGAAGGTCCCCTGAACTGCAAAAATTCCAAACATCTATCAACTTAACCCGGTATTCATAATGAGAATCTCTTCTACTTAAAGGTTTTCATTTCCAAGATTTTCCGGCATAAAAAGCGTGCCGTTTCAGGGCGCTTCCGCGGGGCGGCTTTTTCCTTTGATGAACAAACGCGGCCAATGGATCGAGAAAGGATTCGAGAGTTTCACCGCCGGCGCCTTGGGCAACGCGGGCCAGAACCTTTACGTTTCCAGGGCCGGCGTATTGCAGAGAATCCACCGGTTCGACGTGAACGGCGACGGGCATGTGGATTTGTTGTTTGTCAACAGCCAGGATAACGGAGAACGTCCCCCGGTCTATGTTTACCACGCTCCGCTGAACGGAAAACGATCGCGCCGCGCGTCGGGGCAAGGCGGTTTGTTCCTGCAGGAATTGCCCGCCGATGGCGCGTATGCGGGCGCAGTGGGGGATCTGAACGGCGATGGGTACGACGACCTGGCGCTGGCAATGAACGAAAACGGCATCCGCCGGGATCTGAATGCCTTTGTTTATTTCGGCGGACCCGAAGGCATGAGCGAACGTTACAAATTGGAACTGCCGGCCCCGAACTCCTGCGCGGTCGCCATCGGCGATTTCAATGGCGATGGCCGCCCCGATCTTGTCTTCAGCAGCAACGGGCATCTGCGCGTCTTTTATCAGGGCGCCCGCGGCTTCCTCCCCGACCGGTTCGCTGAATGCAAGCTCGATGTTCGGGCGATGGCCGCCGCCGATCTGGACGGAGACGGATGTGCGGATCTTTACGTGAAGGAAAGCGATGGCGGCGCTCGAATTTTGTGGGGCGGCCCGGAGGGGATCTCCGCGCAACGTTCCACGCCGGTCCTGGGTCCGGATGCGGCTGCCGCGCAGGGCCAGACATCCGGACCGCCGGTCCCCGATGGCGTCATCCTCGCCCCAGGCAGGGGGTGGCTGCCGAAAATCGTTTTCCTCGAACGCCGCCCGCGTCTGTTTTACTGCCGCGACGCACGCGCGTTTTTCATCCCAGTCAACAAAGATCGGTCGCTGGGCGAGGCGTGGACGCTTGAGACCGGCCCCGTGCGGTCGGTTGCCGCGGGCGATTTCAACGGCGACGGTTTTCCGGATCTGGTCTTTGCCTCGAACCAACGGCGCGAAGGCGGCGAGGTCTCGTGGGTTTACTGGGGAACGGCGGCAGGATTCGACGCCGCGCGACGAACGCCGCTGGCGAGCGCAAGCGCGCGGGATGTTGTTGCCGGAGATCTGGATGGCGACGGCTGCGATGACATTGTGATCTGCCAGGAACGCACCTCGGTGATGTGCACCACGGAATCACGGATCTATCGCGGCTCGCGGCGCGGCGTTTTTTCCCGCCCTGTGCGTTTGCTGACGCACGACGCGCAAGCCGCGTTCATCGCGCGCACATGCGCCGAGGAACGGCGGCAGGTCATTTTCGTCAACAATGTAACCGGACGGGTGCGGGCGGACATTTCCTCGCACCTTTACTACGGGGGACGCGACGGTTTTCGCGCCGATCGCCGGGATGACTTTCCAGGATGGGCCGCGGCAGACGCCCTGTGCTGCGATTTCAATGACGACGGCATGGTGGACGTGTTTCTGGCAAACAGCGCGGAAAATTCGCCCGGCTTTCATCCCGGCTCCAATCTGTACTGGGGATCGAAGAATGGGTTTCATCCCCGCCGCAAACTCGTCCTGCCGACCATTCACGCCATCGGGACGGCGTGCGCGGATTTCAATCGCGACGGGCATCTCGACATCGCGGTCGTGGGATTCTCCAATCCCGACCTGCTGATTTTTTACGGCAGCCCCGACGGGTTTGATCCGAAACATCCTTGCCGCATTCGACTGGAAAAAGACGGCGTGCTTTGCGATGACGCGCGGAGGCCCTTTGCGGCCGATTTCAACAATGACGGATGGCTCGACCTCGTGATTCCGCAATGCAACACCTCCACACTCATCCTGTGGGGCGGTCCCGATGGATTCAGCATGGAGCGTTCAACCTTCCTGAACGCGAAATCCTGCGCGGGGGTCAACGCGGCGGATTTGACAGGAAGCGGCTGGCTGGACCTGATCCTGGGCGGCCACCACGGTCCTGACCCGGATCATTGCTACGAGACCTATGTCTATATCTATTGGGGCGGGCCGGAGGGGTTCCGTGAGGAACGCCGCGCGCAACTGCCCGCGTTCAAGGCGAACAAGGTTGCCGTGGCGGATTTCAACAATGACGGGTGTCTGGACCTTTTCGTGACGTCGTACCACTCCGGACGAACACGCGATCTCGATTCATACATTTATTGGGGAGCGCCCAACGGCGTTTATTCCGCAGAAAACCGGTCGCGTCTTTTCAATCACTCTTCATGCGCCTGTGTTGCGGCAGACTTCAATGAAGACGGCTGGGTTGACCTGGCGGTGGCGAATCACAAATGGCACGGCAATCATCAGGGGCATTCGATCATCTGGTGGAACGGCAGCGACGGCTTCAACGAGGAACGCCAGACCATTCTTCCAACCAGCGGACCTCACGGCATGGTGAACGTGGATCCCGGCAACGTCATGGACCGCGGTCCGGAGGAATACTTCGTCTCCAGGGCGCACGAACTGCCGCCCGGCGCGAAGGTTGACGCCATCTCCTGGCTGGCGGATGTCCCCCGCAAGACGTGGGTGCGCGCCCAACTCCGGTTTGCGGAGACACCGGACGGGCTGGCGCGCGCCCCCTGGCTGGGGCCGCGCGGCGCGAACTCATGGTTCGGCAACCGCAGCCCCATCCGCCGCATCCACCAGGCGGGGCGTTGGATGCAGTATCGCCTTGCCCTGGGCGCGGTCAATGGCGGGAATACCCCGCGCGTGCGGCAGGTGACCGTGGGTTACCGGATGTGAATTCATCCATCTTCCGATTCAGATCTTCATTTCGTTGGATGGCGTCTTTGATCATGTGTTCAACGCCGGGACCCGGGATGTCTTCGCCTCTGTCTTTGCGCACTGATCCTGGGGCTGTTCCTGTCCATGACCGCCTTCGCCGGCACAGCGGAGAACACGCGGTTGTTCTGGGCGGCGATCAAGGGCGAACTTGAAACGGTCAAAGCCATGTTGAACCAGGGCGCGGACATCAACGTCCAGAAACCAAATGGCGATACCGCCCTGATTGCTGCCGCCCAATGGGGACATGTCGGGATGGTCAGGTCACAAGCGTTTGAGCCGTTCGATCAGCGGAAGAACTCGTTCGCGAATTTCCCGCAATTTTGCCGGGGAAAGTTCCTCCACGTCGAACCCCGGATAACGGTTTTCGAAATACGCTTCCGCCAGAGGCTCAATGATTTCGATGTACTCGGCCAGTGATGGTTCGTAGCGCACCGCCAATTGCAGGAGTGCTTCGATGTCGTGTGTCCGGACCAGTCGCCAACCCCGGTCAATCAGGAAGCCTTTGAGATATTTTTCCAGCGCCTCCAAAAGCTTCGCCAGCGCGGCGGAGGAAGCGGTTCCGTGTTCCAGCGCCAAATCCAACAACTCAAGGTCGTCGTCCGCGAACTTAAACCAATCCCGCGGATTTTTCTCGTCCGTTTTTGGCATAGAGTTCCCGGCCTTCCAACAACACCGTCTGGATGAAAGCTTCCCCATTGCGTGAACGTTCATCGAGTCGGCGCGGATCCATGGGAAGAATGGTGAAGGAATAAGGCCCGATCCATTGGCGGATGCAACGTCGAATCTTGGCGCTTTCCAATCGGTTGCTGGCAGCGCCATCTTTCAAGACCAACAAATCCAGATCGCTGTGGGGCGCCTTCGCGTCTCCGCGCGCGTAGGAACCAAAAAGGATGATCCTTTCGGGCTGATAATCGTGAACGATAGCCTCAACAATCCGCGGCAAATCCGTCGGGGGTGTCATAGGGACAACCTAAACCAATCGCGGGTTTGAAGCAATCCCGAAACGCGCGTGTGGTTCGGACGCAGATTCTCAAACGATCTTCTTTTTCTTTTGCGTGAAAAACGCCGGCATCGCACGGGGTGTTGGGCCAAGCGGCCTTTTGGCCGGCGCGCAAACCGAGGCCGCCATCGGCGATGATCCGATGGGGCGCAAGTCCCTTTTGGGATGACTCCAGTAAATGCACTCCCCAGATGGTTTCGTCACGGTGGTCCTCATCAGCCAGCAGATAGCAGTAGGTGGAATGCACGTCGCAGCCTGCGAGGATCGGGCGGCGGGACTGAAAGATCTCGTCATGCGCGCCGACGCGGATCGGAGTGAGGTCCTCAACTTGGTGGAGTGTCCGGGCTTGGTCTTGGGCTTCGTCCAGGATGTTCTGGACGGTTCCCACCGAGAGTTCATAGTCCAAGAGTGTCGTCAAGATCAGAAGGCGCTTTTTTTCAAAAAAACAATCCGTTGACGTTCCCGGACATTCGACGCTGGCCTATGGAGCGGCTCGGCAGGGCGGCGTGGTTCCGGCCATTGCGTTAGTCGGACTTTAACGAGGCAAAAACGCCAAAATCGAATGGCGCAAGGTGCAAAAGGCGCTGGACATCAGCGACCGGTGTTGGAAAGTGTTACCCGCGATTGAACCAGACCCATTTTACAAATCGTGTGATATGTGGTTCTGCCTATGAACCCGAAATGAAAATCCCAATTCTCATGTGCCATGGGGTGCAGCGGAAAGCCGAAGGCAACCTCCCGCTGACCGCCGAACATTTTGATCGTCTCATCCGGATCGCCCGGGAACTGGAGTTCGACTCGATTCACTATGATGATCTCGCCCGATGGCGGGATGGGACCGGCACGCTTCCCCGACGGCCGATCATGATCGATTTCGATCATCCCGTGATCACCATGCGCCATGAAGTGCTGGACACGCTGAAGCGATACGGTTTTCGAGCGAACCTGTTCGTCAACACCGGCGTTCTCGACACGCTGTACAGCGCCCCTTTGCCGCCCGCCGCCCGCCGCGAGTGGATGATTTGGGAAGAGATCGGCGAGTTGATGAATGCCGGCTGGCAGATCGGCGCGCACACGGTCACGCATCCCAATCTATCCAAGCTCAGCGTTGAAGATCCGACGGGCGAAAAAATCCGAACGGAACTCCTCCAGAACAACGCAACATTGAGCGAACACCTGGGGATCACACCCAGGGATTTTGCATTCACCGGCACCAGTTGGAGCAGCGTGGCCGAGAGCGAGGTCCGGAAAATTTATCGGTTCGGCCGTTTATGGATCGTTGGTTCGGAGTATCAGGCCGACGGAAAAAAGATTCGCTACGCCGATCTGGTCGGAGTCAAGGGCGCTGATGAGGCCGACGGCGGGCCGCCTTTCGCGGCGCGGTACATCACCCGGGATTCGCACCCCTACCGCCTTCCCTCGATGGAAATCCAGGGATTGATCCACGCCCCCGACGCCTTCCGCCGCTACCTGCTTGGCGCGCTGGATGAGGTTTGACCCGTATCGTTCAGATCGTTTTCGCACCCCGGATTTCTCGTTCCGGACACGTCTCAATCTGACTTGCGCTCTTCATGAAATGCCTCGACCTGGTAGGTGAGCGCTTCCACGCCGCTGGGCGCCTTCCACGCCTCCCCCGCGCAACCCGCCTTTTCGGCCAGGCTGTTCAAAAACCGTTCCTTGTCCGGAAGCTGTTTCCATACCTGCGGCAGATAAGTGGCGCCCCGGTTCCCGATCTTGAGCACGACGCCATCCGTGTGCGGACGCAATCGTGCCAGAAGCTCGGCCGGTGTCTTGAACGACAGCGGCTGCGGCGTCGTCAACACGCTGATTTCAATTTCGATGTCGTTCAATTCGCTCGTTTGTACCGGAGAAAACCGGCTGTCATAGAGCGCCGCATTTCGCGCGTTGTCCATGATCGCCTGATAAAGCGGTTCCTCCGGAAAAATGTGCCCGATGCAACCCCGAAGCTGCCCTTTCTTGGTCAACGTCACAAAACAGCCCCTGGTCTCTGTCAATTTGGCCGGCGTTTTTTCCTTCGGAACCGACGGCATGACCCGTTCGGACACAGCCATCGTCAGGGTCTTGCGGGCCAGTTCCATGAGAAACTTCCGTTCAGCGGCGTCATAAACCTGACCGGGTTTGTCGGAGACGGAAGAACCCGGCGCCGGTTTCACCGGGTTGGAATCAAAAAACGCGACCGACGTGTAGCCTACCACACGCGACTTGTCGCCGGCCGTATCGCCGCTGTTGCGGCAATCCAGCAACTTCGTCTGCCAACCTTTCTGTCGCGCCAGATGCATCAAAGCCAAAATTGGAAGTTTGCCGCAGGCCTCCTGTTGTTCCATGGCCGGAATATCGAGAGCCACGATCGCCCTGACACAAGTGCGATCGAGTTGTTGGGCCGCGTCATAGGAATGATAATGGCTTAAATCGCTGCTGGCAACCACAAGGGTCTTGTTGTCGGAAAGTTCCGCGATGCCTTCAGCCACCTTGCGGGGGTCAACACGCCCGAAAAGAATAGGGATGATCTCAAAACTCCGCAAGGCCGTTTGCAAAAAAGGCAGATGCACCTCCTCGGAATGCTCCCATGTGTGAGGCGATTCGTCCGCGCTCTCCGCCACGGCGGCTGCGGGACTTTGCCGCCACCATTCGGGCCGCTGCATCCGGCAGGTCGGCCGTCTTACAAATGGGGGTTTTTGTGAAAGCGTTTTCGCCTGGCCGGAAAGCTTCACCAAGCCCAGTGGCGTCTCATAAGCACTCACATCCGGAAGCGATGCGCCTTCAAAAATCGCATAATGGCTGGCGGCAAGAATGATCACCCTGCGAAAGTCGCGGTCAATCACCTGTTTGTATCCTGCTGCGGCGGTCGGTCCCGAATAACTGTACCCGGCGTGCGGACAAACCAGCGCCCGGAGATTTTCCAGAGGAACGACCGGACCGGCCTTGAAGAGATTGCTTACGGTTGCAGCCAGAGACTCTTTCTTGTCGGGATAGAAAAGCCCCGCCACGGCCGGAGGTCGAATCCCGCCGCTGGATGGGGATTTTTCCTCCAAGGCCGGCGGTAAAACCGTCGATCCGGCCGCGATTCGGTCAGGGTCCTTCCCCCATGACGTTGGCGCGACATGAATTCCCCCCGACAGAACAAGAACTCCGATGCCGGCCAGGCCGAATTTGCGCGTGCGATTTTTCATCTCCGGATTGAGACAGTGAAAAAGAGCGTTGCGAAGATCAAGAACGATTTGCAAGTAGAGGTGATGCGGGTGATGCCCCAGTCGGGACCGGCAAGGTTTTCCGCGGTTGTTCCTGCATGGCGCAGGGGTGCATTACCTCCATCTCGGCCTTTTTCCCGACTCGGGTCCTTCCAAGGCGGGACTTTGCAAATGCGCGTTCCAACGGGCGTCCTGCTCTGCGGTGGACAGATGACGGATGACTCGCCGCCGCGCCCACAACTATATGGTCGCGCATAAATCATTCGACATCTTCAAAACATTTTCATTTCAATCCTCTCTGTTTCTCCATTCCATCCTTATTACAATTACAATAAGGCACGTGCTTCATCAGAATTGTATTCAGGAAAGACACGTATTGAAGATGTCGAATGATTGATACGCGGCAATATAGACCGCCGAGCATTTCGCCGAACTGGCCAACGCTTTGCGCAGCCGAGGTCTTGACGCCCAACCGGTCGCCCATTTCCTCGATTGCATGGTGTTCTGCCTGTTTGCGGAAGACATCGGCCTGTTGCGCGAAGGGTTGTTCACCGACATCGTCGCCAAGTCCCGGAACGACCCGCCGCGATTCAGCAAGCTCGTGCGCCAGCTATTCGAGGCCATGGCTCATGGCGGCGACTTTGGCGCGGACACCATCCGTCATTTCAACGGCAACCTCTTCAGCGACGG
>JACQHZ010000286.1 GCA_016198745.1 Verrucomicrobiota bacterium | reverse complement strand
GTCACGGTAAATCAAGCCCTCAGCGAACCACCACCACACGCAAACCGCAGTCGTTGTACCGAAACGAGGGAATGTCGTTGAAGCGAATCGCACAACGACAATACGCGGCATCGTAAGCCCGCGAGCCGCCCCGCCACACACGCCCCACCCCCGAGGCTACACCAGTGGGATCCGTTTCTGCGCTGCCCTGATAATTCGCATGCCAGTCGGCGCACCATTCCCATACGTTGCCGTGCATATCGTAAAGACCCAAGCGTTCGGCTTCTTCTCGCCCACGGGATGCGTCGTTTTATTTGCGTTGCTCGAATACCATGCATACGCGCCCAGGTCCGTTTCATCGTTGCCAAAACAATACTCCCCCGTGCTTTCCGCGCGGCAGGCGTACTCCCACTGCGCTTCCGCCGGCAGAGAAAATTTATGGCCAGCGATTTTCTCATTGAGTTTGGCGAGAAAATTCTGGCAATCGTCCCAACTGACGCTTTCCACAGGATTCTTCGCGCCTTTGAAGTGGCTGGGGTTGTTGCCCATGATGGTTTGCCATTGTTCCTGCGTCACTTCGTATTTGCCGATGTAATATGGCTGAGTGAGGGTGACTTTGTGGGCGGTCTCGGCGCCGCCTTTGGCTGACCCCATCTGAAACGTGCCGGGGCGAATGAGAATGAACTCCATTTTCACGCCGCCGCCCAGATCAACCGCCAGGTTGCCCTGCACTTTGGAATCAGCCTGCGGCTTGCCGCAGCCGATGAATCCGAGACTGAGAAAAAGAAGCAACCCGATCTGAGCGAGTCGTTTGTCAAATGGGGTTCTCATGGTTTCCGCGTGGTCGCCTGCATTGCGATGGTTCGGCTTTTTCCCTCTGATCCACAACTCAGATTCACTCACATCCATATCGTCCGTCCAAGATATTCCATAACCTCCAACATCCACCTTGACGGATTTAAATACAGATTCATTCTGTAATTGAGCGAAAGGCTGCTTCTTTAAAAGCGGATGGCAATCAAATATTCGTGTCGCTCCGTTTTGGAATTGAACAAGCAACCGCTTTTGGCGAAGGGGTGTGGCGGATTCAACTTTCGGATATGCCAAAGATTTCATTATACAGCATGAAAATGGGGTATCCCATGTTCCTTGAAATACATTTTAATCAATATCCCGTAAAATCTGGCGATGACTGGCATGGGTTTCCCTCAATTTGCCCTTTATTATAGCGGATCGCCAAGAGCAATCAAGGCTTCCTTTATTTGCTCCCAACGATACTCATCAGCCGCACGGCTTGTCCGCGTCGCCTGCATGGGCTGGCTGGCCGTTCAAGCCATGCATCCGATGGACCCGTTGACGCCGCAAGAAATTTCCGCGGTCGTCAAGAACGGCCGGCAGACTTTCGAAACCGTGGTAATCCGAACTTACCACGATTGCGCATTGCCGCCCTTGACCGCGGAGGTTATATTGGGGGCCAACCACGGAGCCTATCATGAAAAGCAATCCAAATCAAATTTTCGGGCGCGGTCTTGGCGTCTCATTTTTCCTTGCGTTTCTGATCGCGGGCCTGAATTCCACGGCGCAGGCGGCATTGATTGGGAAGTGGACCTTTAATGAAGGAGGCGGAACCGAGGTCCGCGATGAGTCGGGCAATGGGCACACCGGCCAGCTTATGAACGGGGCGACCTGCGTGTCTTCGGGCCACAACAACAAGGCGGTCTCGCTGGACGGGGTGAAGGCTTTTGTGGATTTCGGGACGGATCCCGCTTTCGATTTGGCCGACAAGGTGTCGTTGGAGGTCTGGGTCAAGCCCAATGAAGTCCCAGCATCGGAGCCCATGCTGTTGGGCAAAGACGTGTATGTCTATGCGCTGACCTACGTGAACGGTGCGGTCTTCGCTTACGCTCCCACGGATGTGCACATCTCCGCCAAAGTGTCTCCGGAAATCTGGACCCACGTGGTCATGACCAATGATGGTTCGACGCTCCGGTTGTACCTCAACGGCGCGCCCGCCGGGAAAAGCGCCAAGACCAGCGGCGCGGTCCCGCCGACGGCCAATCGCCCTCTGCGCATCGGCTCATCGGGCCCAAGCTATGGCAAAGCCTATCTTAACGGGCTGGTGGATGAAGCGCGCCTGTACAACAACGCGTTGACGGCGGATGAAGTGTCCGCCAGTTACGAGGCCGGGCCAACTTTGATCTCCAAACCGAAGTCCCACGCCTGGATTCAATTTGGAGTAACTGCTCAGGTTGCCGGGTTCACGGTTCAACGGTTCAAGGGTTGGACCACGTTTCACGTGGAGAAAACGTTTGACCACGTGAAACGTGGTAAATCTTCATATTTTTCCAACCGTTGATCCCTGAACCCTTGAACCGTGAACCTGAGTAGTTGCCCCAAATTGAATGAATCGCGCTTCGGCGGGCTGATTCTGCTCGCGCTGTTCATCCTTTGCGCAATCATGCCTTCAATGCGCGCCGCAGAGTCGGATCTCGTTCTCCATTTTGATTTCGGAGAAGGCGAAGGAACCGTCCTGCATGACCGCAGCGGCAACCTGAACGACGGAACCGTTCATGACGGCGCGCAGTTTGTGAGGGCGGGCCGCGGTTTGGCGTTGCAACTCAACGGGGTGAATGGCTGGGTTGAGATTCCCGCCACGCGGAGCCTCGACCTTACCGACCAGATCACCGTGGCTGCGTGGATTCGTCCGGAGGGGATTCCGGTGGGGGACGCCGGGATTGCCGGCAAAGCTTATGACAGCTTTGTGCTCACCTACTACATCAACGGCAACTGCTACTGGTACATCGGGGGCGGCCCGCAAAATTGTTCAGCGCCTTTAAGCCTCAACTCATGGCAGCATGTGGCGGGCACTTTCGAGGGCAAGGTCATGAAGCTTTACGTCAACGGGAGATTGGCTGGTCAGGGCGCGACCAAGGAACCGAAAATTCCTTCGGGCAAGGAATTTTTCATGGGCAAAAGCGACGGCGATGTCCGTTACACCCAAAATTCCTATTTCAAGGGACGGATCAGCGACCTGAAGGTTTATCGCCGCGCGTTGACGGAGGCTGAAATCGCCGCCGACTATCAAGCCAGTCCGCTTGCGCATGCGCTGGAAATTCTCCCGTGGGCCAACCGTTTGACGGGAAATCTGTACGTGGACCTGAACGCCCAACGACTCAGTGAATTGCCTGCCCGCAGCTTGGCAGGCGGGCCGTCCGATGCATACGCGGAGGTGGGAATCTTCGAGCTTGGTCAGCGGCAACCCCGCGACGCTGCTTCCGCTTCCGTCCCGCAAGGGGGAACTTCTGTGGACAGGCGGGACAAGCCTCTTCGATCGCAACGGGTCAAGACCACCGGCGGGATGGCTGAGATCAATCTGCCGGTGGGGGATCTGGCGCCCGGCGCATACGTGCTTCAAGCGGTCGCCAGCGACACAGCTGGGAAACCCATCGGCGACCCCGCCGTTGAGACGGTCCTTTGGTCCGGCAAACCGAAATTTCCCGATAGCACCGGTGGCAGGCCGCTGAACAATCTGGTGATCGAATTGTTGAATGTGAAACCGACGGCTTCGCAGAAGGAGTTCCGGTTTTCGAATCCGCGGGACGGCTGGGTGTTGGTGGAGTCCACCGCCCGGGTGGAAAACGGCGGGCGGCTGCGGATCATGGGAAAATTTTCCGGCGCCGAAGAGGCCCTGGCCATCCACGCGGCGGAGAAAGAATCCCGCCTTGAAGCCATGCGATTTCTGCCGGCGGGGGAACAGACCCTTGTCGTTCAGACGGAGGGAAAGGCGGACCTGCGGGAACTCGTGGTGCGCGCGATTCCGGAGCTGGTGTATTGTCAATTTCAGAACAACCCGCTCGTCGCGCCATGCGGGCCGTATGATTGGAAATTTCTCGCCAAAGACGTGCTCAGAAATTGCAACTGCATTATTGGCGCGGGGGAAGACGCGCATCGTTCCTACGCGGAAGAATGGAAGAAGCAAGGCCGCAAATGGATCATTATTGCGCATGTACCCGGCCTGGACGGATCCGCGGTCAGCCCCGAATCGGCGTTTGAGGCCTGGTCGAAAAATCCCGGCTATCAGAACCCGCTCTACGACGGAATCATCGTCGACGAATTCGACGGCGGAGACGCGGAGCAGTACGACGGCTGGACCGGGGGATTGAAACGCCTCCAGCAAGAACCCAAATTTCGCGGCAAGACCTTTTACCCGTTTTGCGGAACGATGCACCAGGGCGGGAAAAGCCGGCGGTTCATTGAAACGATCATGAACGCCGGTTCGCGGTTTGCCTGGGAGGTGTACTTGACGGAACAACCCACGGAGGCCAGGGCGGGGCGATTTCTGGAGGCGCGGCTCACGGAGATTGTTCGCGCCTGGGAGAAAGTCCAGCCCGGCGCCGTTCAACACATGATTGTCACGCTCGGGTACATGTCGGCGCCGCCCGAGAGCTGCAACATCAATCCCGCCGTCGATTACAAGGTCTATATGGACATGCAGTTCCAGCTTTTGGCCACGGACCCCGCGTTCTTTGGTCTTGCGGGCATCATGGAATACAATTCGGGCTACGCGGACGAAGAAACCGTGCGGTGGGCGGGGCGACTCTTCCGTCATTACGGCATCGAAGGGAAAACCGCTCTGTTGTCGGAGGAGTACGGCTTCAAACTCATGCTCGATCACCTCCAGAACCCGGATTTTGACCGGGAAACCGCGGGATGGAAAGTCGAGCCGGCGGAAACCGGCAGCGTCATGGTCAAGACCATGCCCGGTCTTTCCAGGCTTTGGGGCCGCTATCCCCAGACCAACCAGGGGAACAACTTCCTCTGGCTGAAACGAAGCAGCGCTCGTCCGAACCGGATTTCCCAGACGATCCGGGGCTTGACACCCGGCCGATTGTACTCGCTCAAGATGTTTGTCGCCGATCACGGCGACCTGTCCCAGGGCAAATCCGTGGAAGCGAAACACGTTTTGTTGGTGAGTTTCGGAGACGTGGAACAGTTGTCGAAGAAAAGCTTCGTGTGCGTCATGCAGAACCATTCGGCCTACAGCATTCCACCATTCACCCGCGACCGCAAAGCCTGGCTGAACTATCACTATGCCGTCTTTCGCGCCAAGGCCAAGGAGACGACCCTCACGATCTCGGACTGGGCCTCCGACCAGGAGGCGGCGGGACCGGTCGGCCAGGAATTGATGCTCAACTTTCTGGAGCTGCAACCGTATTTTGAGGAAGAACGGCAATTAGAAGTTAGAAATTAAAAATTAAAAAGTTACCAATCGGCTCTCCGTTGTTTCCAATTCCTCACTTCTCATTTTTCATTTCCAACTACGATCTTCAGGATGAACGCCAGGCTTGTTTCCCGCTCCGTCTTCGTTCCGTCACCGGGCGACGACGTCGCCGTGATCGCCGCGAGTTTTTACACGCGACGCGACGGATTGGAACTGGTCAGCTTCCACAGCCAAATGACGCGCGGCGATGTTTGCGACGTGACGTTCCGGCGGTACTCGACCGACAACGGGCGAACGTGGTCGGCGGTCGAAGAACTCCCCGCGTTCGAACGCCGCCCCGAAGGAACGCTTCGACGCTTCGAGTGCGGCGGCTACGTGGACACACCCACGGATCGTCTCCTCACTTTTCGCATCGAAGGGATTCTTCCCACGGACGATCCGCTCGAAGGAATGAAGCATTACGCGCTTTACTACACGGTCTCGGAAGACGGCGGCCGGACGCAATGCGTCAACGAGCCGATCATCCACGCGGGCAACGAATTCGACGCGAAACATCCGCTCCCCGGCGTCTGGATTGGAAAGAACGCCGTCATGCTCGGCGATTTGCCATCGCGTCCGCTGACCTTGGCGGACGGGACGATCCTGCTGCCCACGCAAATCACGCCCATCGGCCCGAACGGCGAATACTACAATCCGGGGGGCGGTTACACGTACACCGACGCGCTGGTGCTTCGCGGCCGTTGGCGGGCGGACAAACGGGTCGCGTGGAGCGCGGCGCGCCCCGTGGCGGGCGATCCGAATCGTTCCACGCGCGGGATGATCGAGCCGACGCTCGGCCTCCTGGCCGATGGCCGCGTGCTGATGGTGATGCGCGGATCAAACGAGGGGAAGTCCCGCCAAGGCGGGATGCCCGGTTACCGCTGGCATTCGGTTTCCTCCGATGGCGGCGTCACCTGGACCGAGCCGGCGCCATGGCGCTACACGAACGGCAAAACGTTTTTCTCTCCCAGTTCGTGTTCCCAGCTTCTGGCCCATCCCAGCGGGGCGCTTTTGTGGTTCGGGAACATCTGCGACAAAAACCCATGCGCCAACTCGCCGCGTTACCCGTTCGTCGTGGCCGAAGTGGATCGCGAATCCGGTTTGCTGCGGCGCGACTCCCTCTGCGTCCTTGACGATCGTGGAAACAGCGACAGTGAGGCGCTCATGCTCTCGAATTTTTACGCGCGCGAAGATCGTCCCACCGGTGACGTGATCGTCCATATAACCCGCCTCTTTGCGAAGGGACCGGGCCGCTGGGGCGCGGATGCGCTGATGAGCCGTATATCAGTCATCAGTGATCAGTAATCACCCTTCCCCACCCCAGGAGGGTGGCAGGCAAGGTGATTTTTCCCTTAATCAGTATTCCACCATGAGCGATTCACGAGTCACAATGCAGCCGCATGGAACAATGGAATATTGGAAAACTGTACTCAGGTTCACGGTTCAAGGGTTCAGGGTTCAGCGGTTGCCTGCCCG
>JACQHZ010000263.1 GCA_016198745.1 Verrucomicrobiota bacterium | reverse complement strand
CACTTCTTCCCCAGCTGTCCGGGACCAGGGGAATCCGCAGACTCCGTCCATCAAATAGCGTGTAAGCATCGCCATCAATTACCCTGCTCACGCTCAATGGACGAAGCGCAAATCTCAGAAGGGACCATTCAGAAGCCCCCGTTTTTGCGCTCATCTCCGATGGAAGGACGGTGGCTGTGGCTCAAGACAATCAAATTGGGCTGTGGGATGTCACTACCCAAAAGGAAACTCGCCAGCTTCATGGTTTGGATGGCGGGGTTCTATCCCTGGCGGGTTCTGCAAACGAGAATATCCTCGCTTCGATCAATATCGACCGGAACTCCATTTTTGGCACAGCCTCCTGCGTAACGATGCATCCCCATACGGTTCGTGTCTATAACGCAGCAACGTGCCGCGAAATGTGGAAAGTGGCTGGCCTGGATCCCACCTTCAAGAGAGCGGCGTTTTCTCCTGATGGCAAACTCCTAGCTTTAATGCCAGGTCCCGACTGCCGAACCACTATCAAGTTATTGGACGCGTCAACAGGCAAAGAGTTGCGCACCATAAGGACAGGCAAACGTGAAGAGTACTCTGACTCCTGCTCGGCGTTCACCTTTTCGCCTACGGGCAAAACCTTAGCCTCGGTGTTCGAAGCCCGCGAAGTCGATTTCTGGGACGTGGCGTCAGGTAGAAAACTCCGCAACCTGTTTAACGTTAATGGGCATCTCCGCTCGATTGCTTTTTCTTCAAGCGGTAACGAATTGGCTGTTGGCGGTATCATCTCGCATAGCGAACCATTTGGAGTTGCGCTTTATGAGACAGCTTCGGGAAGAAGATTGTGGCAGGCCGCAGGGCATGCGGCCATGGTCAACTGCGTTGCCTTTTCGCCAAGCGGCAAGTACTTCGCCACGGCAAGCGACGATGGAACCGCGCTCATTTGGGTGTTGCCACCAGAGGTTCGCAGATGAGGTGTCGGCGCACGTTTTGGGACATAGAGAAAGGGTCGGCGTGTTTTCAGCGGGCATCCGCTTCCGGGCAAAACCTGAAGCAACAAGCTGGGCTTGACTTGCCTGCGGACCAAGCCATTGTGTGGGCCACGGAAAGGACCCATACCACCCGAAAAGGCAATGTTCCGGGCGGCCTCGGATTGAAGTTGTTGAGGGAATTCATCCGTCTGAATGAAGGCAAAATCCAGATTGTTTCCGATGTTGGTTACTGGCAACAGAATGGGAGCGACTCGCGGACCGCAATTCTGCCTCACGCCTTTCCCGGCACAGTGGTGAACATCGAAATCAACACGGCGGACAACCGTTCTTATCGACTGGCGTCCGAGGTCAAGTTGGACGATATTTTTCAGCTTAACATGAAGGAATGATCATGAACAACCGATTCGTCATTCGGGTTTTCGAGATGGTTGGCAGCAGTCTTTGTGTGGCCTCCGACGACGGTCAGAAGGTTCACGACGAAGTTGCTTCCGCCCTGAAGGCTGAAAAGAAGGTGGCGATCTCCTTCGCGAACGTCGAGGGGTTGACCTCCGCGTTTCTGAACGCAGCCATCGGGCAGCTCTACGGTGAATTTTCAGAAGATGAGATTCGACGCAGCCTCTCGGTGGGGGATATGAACCCTGACGATATTGCGCTGCTCAAGCGCGTGGTTGAAACCGCGAAGCAGTACTTCAAGAATCCCAAGCGGTTTGAAAAATCCGTTCAAGAAGCGCTGGGTGGCCGATGAATGATTTCAACGATCAAGTGCTTGCTGAACTGTGCAGGACCAAAAGGCTGACACTGGTGACTGACGACGCCGATTTCGGAGGAAGATGTGTGGCCATTCTGACGGCAAACCAGAAACTCTTGAGGTGAAATTCCCGTCGGCACTCCCCGTCGCGACGAATCGCTTCGGCGAAGTCGGGAGCGGTGGAGCATCCTGGCCAACCAGGTTGTGGGCCACGAGAACCTTTGGGACCACCGCAAAATAACTTGAACAACCTCACAAGATGTGGCACAGCCGCCCCCGGCTGTGCACCAAGGGAAAACCACAGCCGGGGGCGGCTGTGCCACACATCATCAACTTGTTCAACTTAATTTGCATAGCCTCCTTTGAGAGATTGCGAACAAAACGGCAGACCCTGTCATTGTGGTCCAATCGGGTGTTGACGTTTGCGGGACGGATCGCCAAGGTGGGGAGGTCAACGTTCACGGGCGGGCGCGTTTCTTCGCTTTCCCGTCTTGCGCGGGACCCGGACGTATTCAGGAACATGGATTGCCCGGCGCGCGACACGGACGACTTCAATCAATTACCATGCCATTTTCAAAACTCGGACTTTCACCCAAGGCGCTCGAAGGCGTCAAGGCCGCCGGTTATACCGAACCGACACCCATCCAATTGCGGGCAATCCCTGTCGTGCTGCGGGGAGCGGATGTCATCGGCAGCGCGCAGACGGGCACCGGCAAGACTGCGGCGTTTGTCCTGCCGGTGCTCACCCGGTTGGAAACCCACAAACCCTTTGCGCGCTGCCTGGTGCTGACGCCGACCCGCGAGCTTGCGGCGCAGGTCGAGACGGCAGTTCGCGACTACGGCCGCTTCACCAATCTCACGGCAACGGTGATCTTCGGCGGGGTGGGTTACAACCGACAGACGGAGGATTTGCGGCGCGGTTGCGACATCATCGTGGCCACGCCGGGACGTTTGCTCGATCATATGCAACAGGGCAACGCGCGGCTGGACCGGGTGGAAATCTTGATCCTGGATGAGGCGGATCGGATGCTGGATATGGGGTTTCTGCCCGACGTGCGTCGGATCATTGAGAAATGCCCGCGCCAGCGGCAGACGATGCTTTTCTCCGCCACCATCCCACCGGAAATTGAGGGTCTTTGCAAATGGGCGCTTCGGAATCCGGAGACCATCGAGATTGGCGCGCGCCGTTCGCCGGCGGCGACGGTCACCCACGCGCTCTATCCCGTGGCGGACGCGCAGAAGTATGAGTTGCTTTGCGAGTTGCTCAAGCGGACCAACTTCGATCAGGTCCTCCTCTTTGCGCGCACGCGGCATGGCGCGGATCGCATCCACCAGCGGCTCCAGCGCGAGGGGCATTCGGTTGCCGTGCTTCACTCGGATCGAACCCAACAGGAACGCGAGCATTCTCTCAACGGTTTCCGAAACGGACGTTTCGAGATCATGGTGGCGACCGACATCGCCTCCCGCGGGCTTGACGTGGAGGGCATCAGTCACGTGATCAACTACGATGTGCCGCAACATCCGGAGGATTACGTCCATCGCATCGGACGGACGGGACGCGCCCAGGCCGTCGGCGACGCCTTCACCCTCATGGTGGCCGAGGACGTTGAACACGTGCAGGCCATCGAGCGGTTCATCGGCCAGAAAATCGCGCGCATGAAGCTCGACAATTTTCCGTATCTCTACACGCGCGCCTTCGAGGCGGTGGTGCCTATCCGGGGCAAACTCGTGCGCGCCGGCTCCACCGTTTCGACCTCCGGTTTCGGACGGCGTCGCCGCCGCTGAGATTTCCGCATTGTCCATTTCCCCGGCGCTTGTTATCTCTCTCCTCCGATGAAAGTTCTTGTGATTGGCGGCGGCGGACGCGAACACACGATTGTCTGGAAACTCGCCCAAAGCCCCTCGGTAAGTTGCGTCCATTGGACGCCCGGCAATGCCGCCGCGCGGCCGGGATCGAAAGTCGTCATTCAATCCGTCAAGGCGGACAATGTCCGGGCGCTGGCCGATCTTGCGCAACAGGAGAAGATCGATCTTGCCATTGCGGGGCCGGAAGCGCCCCTGGTCGCCGGCGTCGGGGATGAGTTCCAACGGCGCGGCCTCGCGATTTTCGGACCGTCGCGCCAGGGTGCGCAACTCGAAGGCAGCAAGGTTTTTTCAAAACAATTTTTCCTCAAGCATGGCGTTCCCACGGGACGCGCCGTCATCTTTTCCGATTTCAACGAGGCCCTGGCGCATGTTCGCAGGCAACCCAAGCCCCTGGTGATCAAGGCCGACGGTCTTGCCGCCGGAAAGGGCGTGACGGTCTGCGCCGACGATCACGAAGCCGAACAGGCATTGGACGAGGCGATGCGGCAAAAAGTCTTCGGCGAGTCCGGGCGGCAGGTGCTGGTCGAGGAATGCCTTTCGGGTCCCGAAGTCAGCGTCCACGCCATCACCGACGGCCGCGCCTACCGCCTCCTCGTCAGCGCCCAGGATCACAAACGCGCGCTCGACGGCGACCACGGCCCCAACACCGGCGGGATGGGCGCCTATTCACCCGCGCCTATTTTCACACCGGAACTGGAGGCGCGCGTGCGAACGGAAATTTTTGATCGCACACTGGCCGGATTGCGGGCGGAAGGAATCCCTTATTGCGGGGTCCTCTATGCGGGTTTGATGCTCACAAAGGACGGTCCGAAAATCCTTGAATACAATTGCCGGCTTGGCGATCCCGAAACCCAGGTGCTTCTCACGCGATTGGACGGCGATCTGGCGGCTATCCTGATGGCGGCGTGCCGCGGCGGACTGGAGGGGGTTGAGATGAAATGGAAACGTGAAGCGGCTGTTTGCGTTGTCCTGGCGGCGGGCGGCTACCCCGGGCCTTATCGCAAGGGCGATGCGATAGGCGGCCTGGAAGAAGCCGCCCGGCTTGACGGCGTCCACATTTTTCATGCAGGCACCGCTCTTCATGAAAACAAGGTGGTCACCGCCGGCGGTCGAGTCCTGGGCGTGACGGCAATTGGAGCGAATCTGCGCGACGCAATCCATCGCGCGTATCAGGCGGCGGACACAATCCAATTCGAGGGCAAACAGTGTCGTCGCGACATCGCAGCCAAAGCCTGCCCTTGAAATCAGTCCGCGCCTTCGATGGACGCCATGCATCTTCCGACGCGGCCGACGGTATCGGGACCATACGAGGAACGGGCGTGGTCCCCATCCTGCGCGTCAACGCTTCAGGCAACGGGCAAGTTCTCCCGGTAGAGGCGAACGCAAGTCCAATGGCTGCCGGGTCTTGGGGTGGATGAACTGCAGGCCGGCGGCGTGAAGGAAAAGCCGTCGCAACCCGATGTTGCGTCGTAGTTCCCGGTTGAGTTGAAAATCCCCGTAAATCCGATCCCCCGCGACAGGATGGCCGCGTCGGGCCGATTGGACGCGAATCTGATGGGTTCGTCCCGTGAGCAGCGCGATCTCCAAGAGGGACAGAGCCGGCAAGCGCGACGATCTCTCTTTCGTGGTAGCGCGGAACTGTTGCAGGACGGATCGAATCCTGTAGCGCAATTCGGCGTTGGGCGAGCGGCCGGGAATCGGCGTGGAACGGACCATGCCGTGTCCCGTGCGCTTGTCGAGGTGGTCGCGCCAGGCGCCCGATGGAGGCGACGGTTGTCCGGCCACCAACACCAGATACGTTTTCCGGATTCGATGTTCCTCGAACAACACCCGGCATGCTTTCGCGATGTCCGCGTGTTTCGCAGCCAGTAAAATACCGGATGTGTCCTGATCGAGACGGTGAATCAGCCATATCCGTCCGGCGACGCCGTGGAAACAGCGTTCCCGATGGTCATAAGAACCTTCAAACGCGCACCGGCCACGATTGTCTCCGGATGATTGCCCCGGATTCGGATGCGAAAGCACATCCGCGGGTTTATCAATGACCAGCAACCACTCGTCTTCGAAAAGAATCGGATGCCGGGTGATCATTCAGTTGAGCCGATAGACCCTGGCGGCGTTCTCGCGGCCAACCTTGTCCCGTAATTCCGCCGGGAGTTGGCCGGGGATCGCCCATGTGTTTTCAAAGCAGGGCGGTCCCTTGCGCGTTGTACGACCGGGAATGCCGACGAACTCATCGGCCCCGATCATGAACCGGTCGGGGTGATCCCGGATCAATCCCACCCATTCCGCGCGGATGCACACCTGTTCGTCAAGAATCGTGAGGCCGATGCGAAAAGGTTCCCACTTTGTTTGCACGGATTTCATGGCGAGATAGAGGTTCGGATGCGCTTCAAGAAGCCGCCGAACGAGCGCCGGCGTCATCTGTCCCGTGTTGTCCCATCCGATGTGTTGCCAGACGATCCGGGTTTTCCGGTTGTGCGCAAGGAGACGTTCAAATGGCGGGATCGTCGCCTGGATGACGGATGGATTGGCCGAACTGCGGCCGCCGAGCCTTTGGGGCAAGGGCATATCTTCCGTCGCCGCTTCCATGTGCAGATCGATCGGAACGTCGTAACGGGCCGCGATGTCCGCCAGAAGAAGAAAAAGCGGATGATCCGCCGGCGCCTGCTCAAAAGGATGCCCCTGGTGCAGGCTGAAATGCAGCGCTGTCATCTCACCGAAAGCCCTGGCGCCGTCGCGGATGATGTCATCGGCTTTGCGCTCGAACCCGGCCCGTATCGCCGGCGTGACGGCGGACGATGCGGTTCCCATGATGATCGGCCCAAGTTCTCCTCCGCCCCCCGCGAGCGCAAGGCGTTGCGGATGTCTCCGGATCGCTCCCAGGAGGTCTTTACAGGTGTAGCCGCCATGCTGGTTGGCAACCTGGGGCGGCGGCATGACGACCGCCTTGGCGACGCCGCACTTGTCCATCATCACGATCAAATGATCCGCCGCTGTCTCATAGTCTTTGACCATCCCGCCGCGTGGCCTTCCTTCGCCGCCGGAGGGTCGTTCTGTTCCTCTGCCGGTCTGGGCGCGTCGCCCCATCTTGCCCGGACCGCTCATGCCCGGCCCCTTTGCGGATGACTGGCCTCCGCCGTCCTGGCGGTACATTCCGTCAAGATGCATGTGAACGTCAATATAACCGTCGGCCATCCCACGGCCTTGAGAATTTGCGGGGACTTCACCCCGAACCGCGCTCGAAACTGCAAACAACATTGCGGACGCTCCCATCAGCCGCATCATTCGAAAAAGTCGCATTCGATACCTCCGACAGACCCATAGCATTCAGCAACCATGATGGGAAATCTTTATTTGTCAGGTCAGGGACTTGATGCCGCGGGCGAATCCCCGGCATTGGCTGAGCTCGGGGGGCGTTTGAACCAGTTTCCAGGCTTCCACCTTTTGAAAACCCGACGCGCGAATCATGTGGGCGAGGCAATCCAGCGTGGGCACCCACCAGTTGGTGGCGTTGTTGCCGTATTGCTTGTCGGGATAAAACTCAACCACCATCTGTCCTCCCGGATAACCGTGTCCCAGGCCGCCGCAATAAGGACTGAAATCGTCGAGGATGGCGGATTCAACATAGATTTCGCGATCACAAACAGCAGCCAGCCGGTCCAATGCCAGAAGCGGATGTCGCAAATGATAAAGTGCGCCGAAGAAAAAGACGGTGTCAAATCGTCCGAGGCGCTGCTCGCTGACATCATAGAGCGACAGGGTCAGACGCTGGCAGCGCGTGTCGTCGTAGCCCAGCGCCTCCCGGCACAGATCGAAGGTTTCCCATTCGCGGCGGTCGGTGCGCTTCAGGGTGTCGAGAAAATCCGAGAAATCATCAATGGCCACCACCTGGCGCGCCCCGCGTTTCAACGCCTCGAATGACCAGTACCCGTCCCACGCGCCCACGTCCAGGATGCGCTGGCCGGCGAGGTCCTGCGGCACGCGGTAGGAATCCTTGTGCATCGGCGCCCATCCGGGCGTGGTGATGCCGCCGGGAAGCTCGATGCGATGGTACCAATACGGAAACCCGGCGATCTTTTGTCGCAACGTTTCAGCATCCATGATGAATGATCCGTTGATCCGCAGATTCCCTTTGCAATGGCGAATGAAAAATACAGACTGGCGCGCCGTCCGCGCAAAGGCGAGAGGATCACCCTTCGCCGCCGAGCCGCACCGGGCGGCCCAGTCGGTTGGATTCGAAAATCGCCTCCACCACGCGCACCGCATGAGCGCCGCATGAACCGTCGGCCAGCGGCGCGGCGCGGGTGCGGAGACTGGAAAGGAATGCGCGCAACTCGATGAGCAGGGGCTCTTCCGGATCAAACTCGGTGGTATGCACCTCGCCTTCGATGGCCTTCCATTCGCCATTTTCGCGGCGATGCTGGTTGGCGTGGATTTTGACTTTGTCCTGCTGGACCGTGTAATCGATCACCACCGATTTTTCCGCGCCGACAATCAACACCTCGCGTTTTTTCAATGGGGAAAAATAACCGACCTCGATCGTTCCGAAAACCCCTTCGTAATCCAGCCAGAGCCAGGCGTTGTCATCCATGCCGCGCCCCAGAACGTCCAGCAGATGCGCGTTCACCGATGTCGGCAGGCGTCCGAGGAGGTAATTGAAGAGGTCAACGAAGTGAATGGCATCGGCCATGGTCACGCCCGAATCGGAACGCGGCCGTTTGAAGCCGCTGAAATTGCCGCGCAACCATTTCACGTCGCCGATCAGACGCGCATCGATCAGTTTTTTTGCAAACTGGGAAGGCGGTTCATAACGGAAGATATGGCCGACCTGAAGGATCCTTTTCTTTTCATGGGCGCGTTTCACAAGGTCTTCGGAATCCCGATGGGTGAGAGTCATCGGTTTTTCCACGAAAACATCCTTGCCGAGGTCCATGGCCTCGCAGCACAGGGGGTAATGGGTTTCAGCGGGCGTGCAAATATCCACAGCCTCCACTCGCGGCAAAAATTCGCGGTGGTTGTTGCTGAGGCGGTCTGCGGGCACCCCCATTTCCCGACACCGGTTGAGGATTTTCTCGCCGGCATCCGCCACGTAAAGATTCACTCCCAGCGTCAACCACGTGCGCAGGTGGTTGATTCCCCATCGGCCGGCCCCGATCAAAAGAATGCAGTTTTGTGTGGAATGGGTGTTGTTCTTCATATCTCAACCTCAATGCCTGGGTGTTTTGGCGATGGGCGCGGTGGGAATGACCTGCTGTTTCTGGTCGCGTTCCTGAAAAATTTCCTCGCCTCCGATGATTTCAGTCTCATCGTTTTGGCCTGTCACCATGATGGGCGGCGAGGTCAGGTTGGCGAAAAACCGGTTCTCCAGGCGCTTGCCGACGGCAGAAAAACGCGTGTAGTTGTAGATGCGGGTTCCGGATTGGTGGAGGACATGCAGATCACCGCGCAGGTCCACGCGCGCCCGCGGTTCGCCGTAATTCACGATATTCCCAAGCAGGGTGGTGCAACATATAAAATTTGCCTCCGGGTTCTGAATGCGCGCGTAAATGGTCTGCAACTGGTTGATCCGGTGCATCAGGAGCGAATAAAGCCGAGGCCGCGGTTTGCGCGAAGCGTCGCCCGGTTCGGCAGGCGCGGTGTATCGCTGCTGCCAGATGGTGACGCCATTGACCACGGAAAATTTGAGGGCGCGGCTGGAGACGCGCTTCCCGCCATGAATGACCAGGGCGGCGACACGATATTCGCCGGGATCGCGGATGAGAAAGTAGGGCGTGAGGTTGACGGAAACGGACTTCATTTGGCCGGGCAGGAGCGCCACGCGCGGCGGGGTCCATGCGCGTTCGCCGGCCGCAATCTCCTCCTCCTCGGCTGTCGTCACATAAAAACTGAGCCACGGTCCGCCTCCGGACATCCGCGCCATGTCGAGCGGCTCGGAAAGGTAGTTGCTGAGTTTGACCTGCGCCTCGATCTCTTCGTAAAGCAGGAAGCTGCTTCGTTCCATCGAAATGTCCACGCCCACCTGGGCGTGAAGGGCGGGACTGGCGAGGAAAACAAAGGCCAGCGTGGCGCTTCTCACTTGCCGATCTCCAGGCGTGTGGCGCATTTTTCCGGCAAGCCGGCGGCGAGGATTTTTTCCTGCGTCTTCTTGATGTCGTAGGGCAGCCGTTTCAGGGTGATCAAATTGTTGATCATGTCATAAACCACATAGGCGGCCAGCGGGTTGCCGTCCCTTGGCTGGCCGATGCTGCCGACATTGATGAAATACTTCTTGCCGGGTTCAATCCGCAATTTCTCGAATTGGCCGCCCTTGACCACGCCGTCGCGAATGAAGGCGCACGGCTGATGGGTGTGCCCGTAAAAACAGACGGAGGTGTTCTGATAGCTGAAGCTGGAAGCCGCCGCCAGCTTGTCCATCACGTACCCCCATTTCTGCGGCATATCGAGTGTGGCGTGGACGATGGTGAACGACTCCACGAAACGCACGAACTTGAGGTCGCGCAGCCACAGGCGTTCTTCGTCGGTGAGTTGCTTGCGGGTCCATCGGATGGCGTCGGCTGCCATGGGCCGAAAGTTGGTGCACTCGTCATCCATCGAGGCGTACTCGTCGTGGTTGCCCTTCACCACGGGACATTCCAGCCTGTGGATGATTTCCATGCACTCCCGCGGATTGGCGGCGTATCCCACAACGTCTCCCACGCAGGCATAATGAGTGACCTTTTCCCGGGCGGCATCCTCCAGCACGATCTGGAGCGCTTCGAGGTTGGCGTGGATATCACCTAAAATGGCGTACTTCATTTCTTACCTTTTACATTAACCGATTTTTTTCTGGAAGGAAAGATTCTTTCTGCATCGGGGATGTTGAGCTTCTCCTCGCACTCGCGGCCCCACTGTTCGATCTTGTACCACAACTGCTGGGGATATTTCGAGTGATCTTCCAACCAGAGTTGCTTCCACCATTCGTAGGCGTCGCGCGTCTTGCCCCCCTTCTGGTACATGTGCCCCACCATGCGGGTCACGTAAAGCGGCGCATCCGGAAAACCCGCCGCTTTTTGAAGATGCGGAACCGCGTTGAGCGGATCTTCCAATTTCTGATAGATCAGCCAGCCGAGTTTGAAGTGCAGCTCGTAATGACCCGGATTGTTCCGGATTCCTTCGTGCAAGAACTTCCTTCCGGCCATGATCCAATCCCGTTGCACTTTGAGGCGATGCGCCTTGTTGGTGTATTTCGGATTTGAAAACTCGCCGTAGCTGGCGTTCCATGCGAAGTGCCACGCGCCGATGTCCCAAAACGAAATGGAATGAGGCTGCAGGATGACCGCCAGTTCGATGCCCTCCCTCATCTTGTACCAGACCTGGTTTTCCCACGCGCCATGAGCGGCCAGCCACACAAAATCCGCCACGATGCCCCGAAAGCCGCTCAGGAGCGCAATGGCAAGATTCTGACTGAGCTTGGAACGCAATTCCAGACTCAGTTGGGCGCCGCCGCCGCCGAGTTTCAGGCGGTCGAAGTCCTCGTTCATGGAGCCTTCCCATCCCCATTTCAAGACAAACGCCGCCACCATGACCAGGGCGATTTGATAGACAAGTTTTTTCACGGTTTGGACCGCGTTTTTATCCGCCCGGAGTCAGATCTCCTTCTCCTGGAAGATAAAGTGAGCCACCAGAAGCGCCACTCCCGAATAGAAGGCCCCATAACCGACCGTCTTGCACACATAGTTCCAAGGCACCCCCTGCCCGACCACCACCGCATCCGCGACATTGAAGGCATTGAGGTCCGGCACGAAGAAGGTGATGATCAACAGCATCAATTTGCTCATGATCGCCTGATCTCCAAGCCATGTCTGGCGCGCCGCCGCTTCCAGATGGCCGCAGATGTACACCATCGTTGAAGCAACCACGCTGAAAATCACCGACGTGGCGAAGGTCGAAATCAAAAGCGTGATGGCGCTGACCATCAACACCTTGAAGTAGATCAGGACGACCGCCTTGACCAGATCGGGATCGCGCGTCTGTTTCAAGATTTGCTGGACGGCCTGACGGGCCGCCTCCTGCGCGCTGATTTCGGGCGTCGGACCGCCGCCGGCCATTGCCGCCTTGACCAACTGGTGTTCCGTGTAAAAAAGCAGCCCGGTAAAAATCAGCCCCATCAGGACCACGGTGAGAAGAAGCAGCATCGCCATGCCCGCGTATTTTCCCAGCAGAAATTCCCCGCGAAACACCGGCTTCGCCAGGATCGGATATATGGTGCGGTTCTCCAGCTCCAGCGGCAAAAGCTGGGATGTGCCCACCATGGCGATGATCGCGCCAAAAACGGTGATCGCAGCCAGGCCGAAATCTTTGATGAACTTCGCCCGATCGATCTCCAGGCTGGAGAACTGCGACAGATAAACCGAACTCATCAGCACCACAATGGCGAAGATCACCAGGATGTAAAAAAACTTCTGCCGGATCACCTCCGTCATTGTGTTCCGGCCGATGGTCCACATGCGCCCCGGTGAAAAGTGAAGTTGGGTTGGCGTGTTCTCCATTTGCAGTCCTGGTTATTTCTTCCGCTCGTTCTGCTCGACGGCGTGCAGGAAAAGCTGTTCGAGCGTGGTCTCCGGGTTTCCCTCCATGACGACGCGGCCGCCGGCGCCAAGGATGGCCTCGCGCACCTTGCCGCGCGCCGCATCCGGCAATCCCTCGCTGATGAACTGAAACTGGTCCTTTCGCGCCAGCAGGTCCTTGACGTCGCCTTCCAGGATCATCTTTCCGTACTGGAGGATGCCCACGCGGTCACAGACGTCCTGCACCTGATCCAGAAGGTGCGAACAGAGCAACACCGTCTTGCCCATGTTCCGGAGCTTGATGATCAGGTTGCGGATTTCGATGGACCCGATGGGATCCACTCCGGCGGTGGGTTCATCCAGCAGCAACAGCTTGGGATCGTGCACGAGCGCCTGGGCCAGGCCGATTCGTTGGAGCATTCCTTTGGAGTATCCCGCCAGACGGCGGTGCCGATGCACCTCCAACCCGACCAAATCCAGCAGTTCGTTGATTTTGTCCTCAAGTTTCTTGCCGCGCATCCCGCAGAGCTGGCCGAAGAATCGCAACGTTTCCTCGCCTGAAAGGTAACGGTAAAAATAAGGGTTCTCCGGCAGAAAACCGACGCTGATGCGGGAGGCGACGCGCTCGACGTTCATTCCAAAAATGAACGCCTCTCCCTCAGTCGGTTGGAACAATCCCAAAATCAGCTTCAGCGTTGTGCTCTTGCCGGAACCGTT
>JACQHZ010000266.1 GCA_016198745.1 Verrucomicrobiota bacterium | reverse complement strand
CGATGATCCTGCTCGCTTACATCCGCCTGCTCTACGATGTGGAGCGCCAAGCTCGGGAGCAGAACCTCGCCGCTGAGGCGCGGCGCGCCCTGCGCCAAGCCAAATCGCTTCCGATCTTGGCGGACATCCACACTTACCTGGAAAATGAACAACGCAAGGTGTTGCCCAAAAGTCCGATTGCAGAAGCCATGGCCTACACGCTTAACAACTGGCAGGCACTGGTGCGTTATTGTGACGATGGCGCCCTGGAGATTGATAACAACGGCGCTGAACGGAGTCTGCGCGGCATCGCCGTCGGACGCAAAAATTGGATGTTCTATGGCAGCGACAACGGCGGACGCACGGCCGCGATTATCAGCAGTTTCGTAGCCACCTGCAAACGTCTGGCAATTGATCCGTTCGTTTACCTCCGTGACGTCTTCGGTCGAATCAGCGCCCACCCCGCTGCCCGCTTGGCCGAGTTGTTGCCCGACCAATGGAAGAAGGCGCAGGCAACCGACACCTCCTGAGTTCCACAGACGTCGCCCCCTCACTCGCCATATTGATCCAGCGTCGAGCCACCGCGACCGGCAATGGGTTTTCCAAACCAGTGCTCAATGGCAACGACAACGGCGGACGGAACACAGCGGCGATCAGCAACTCCCGCCTGCCTGAGCACGGGCAAATGGTGGCCACTTGTAAACGCTTGGACATCGTTTCATTCATTGCCTGCGTGACGTCTTGGTGCCGATGAGCGATCATCCCGATGCTCGCCTGACCGACCTGTTGCCCGACCAATAGGAAGAAGTCCCAAGCGACCGACACAACCTGAGTTCCTACCAAGCCGCAGCGGCCACAAGGTGCTTGGCACTGCGGCAGTGCCGCACTGCCAGGCAGCTGCGGCGGCCACAGCGTGGCTGCCAAGCAGCGTTGCCGCTACGCGGCACAGCCCCGCCCCCTCACCCGACACGTTGATCCAGCGTCGAGCCATCGCGACTGGCAATGGATTCGCCAAACGGATACGATTACTATGCTGATCGCATATCACGTATTATCTGTCGGCGCATTTGGCGCAATCGGAGGGTTCGCGAATAACGTCGTGAGCGATGAGTTTAAACTTCCCAGGCTGGGCACGAGAGTGTGGAGGCAAGGTTGGATTGGCAATGTCGTGAATGGCGCTATTGCTGCCATCACCGTCTGGGGAGTTTTCCGCCATAAGTTACCCATCATTGACCAAGGAGAAACCGTTGGCAAAACCGCGCGAAGAACTGGATGGGGCGGCCGTTGACTTCCTTTTTCAGACGAAAAGGCTGGCGAGCACGCTTCATGTTCGCGTGATCTTGAGCGAATCTGCCGTTGATTATCTCGGCATCGTCGGGCAAGCAGAATCTATCGGAAAACATTCGCTCAAAGGGTTCTCCGGGGTGTTTACGTTTTTTACGCCAAAGGGCCGCATCCGGCGTCAAGCGAGTTCGTATGCTATCGTGCAGGCATGATGCGATACACGCGGCGATAAATGGTTCCTCGCCGGGATCCGTGCGTTCTGAGCAAGGCACAGGGACGGAAAGCAGAACAGATGGGGAATGAAATATGCCCGTTTCAATATGATTACTGGATGAACTGGCGCCCTCGCAGCCCACAACCGCCTCAACGCCAAGTAGTTGCGCTGCGCTGGGCCTGGTATACACCCACAGTAATTGGCGACGAAGCGTTTTTTTGGGTTGCATTCTCGTTCGACCACGGAAATAGTCGAGCATGATGAGAGATGATTCGATGGAGCAGTGGCGAAAGCAGTGTCGGCGACAGTTGCAACGGGACACCCTCACGCGCCTCAAGTACGGGTTCGTGAGGACGTATAAGCCCATTCTGGACGACGCGAAATACCGCGTGTATTCGTCCACCGCCCAATACCGTGCTTGGTGCCGAACTCATTTACCCGCTTATCTTGGATACGGCGAAGGATGAACAATCGAGTTCGCCAGTTTTCCCCGCTTCAAGCGCAGGAATTAGCCCAGGCATTCAATCGCGAAGGGGTCGAATACCTGTTCATCGGAAAGAGCGGCGCGATCATCCTCGGTTTCCCATCGACCACTCAGGACGTGGATGTGTTTGTGCCAAAATCCCGAGCCAACGCGGATCGAATCATTGATGCGTTGGAATTTCTTGGATTTGAGTTGGACCGGTCTTTACGCGAAGCAATCCGTGAAGGGAAGGATTTTGTGCAGATCAAGTCTGGCCCATTCGACGTTGATCTGGTGCATGCGCCGGATGGCATCAGGGATTTCGCTTCTGCCAAAGCCAGATCCGTGCAACATGAGATATTTCCTGTAGCCAACTTGCGTGACATCATTGCCAGCAAGAGGGCAAGCGGCCGAGTCAAAGACCTGAATGATTTGCCCTTGTTGGAAGCCTTCAGGGAAGAATACGAGAAGGTTCATGCGAAACCCCTGCGCAGCCGTCGGGAGAAGTTCGGGAAATGAACCCGCGAAACATGAAACTCTTTCAACAACCCGAATACATCCATGTCCTGCTCAACCATCTGCCCCTGACGGGGCTGGCGGTGGCGGCGCTGGTTCTGTTGGCGGGAATGTTGCTGCGTCGGCACGCGGTGATGCTGCTGGGCCTGGCGCTGGTCGGATTGTTGAGCGCGTCGGCGTTGCCCGTGGTAAAAACCGGCGAAAAAGGTTATGACCGGGTTCTTGCCATGTCGGATGCTGAAGGACGTGAGGCGTTGGAGCACCATGCGCGATTGGCCAAGACGTGGGTTAAGCTTTATTATGTCACTTCAGGAATTGCCTTGTTGGGAATTGGTGCCGCATGGAGATGGCCGCGGACGCTGATGACCATTTCGTTGGCAGTGTTTTTTCTCGCCCTGATTTCTTTATGGCAAGGCAAAGAGATCGCCGAAAAAGGGGGCGAAATCCGTCATCGCGAGTTTCGTCCATAACCAAGTGTGGCTCAGGGTCTCGGAAACCTATAACGTCGCACAATACTTATTCTATGCAATAAACCGGGTTCTGGACTCCATTCAGAACCATGGTCGAACCATAACGGCTTTACAAGCGATTGCCCAAATCGGGCAGGTAGGCGTGAAAAATCTCTCCCGTCACGATAATCTTGGCTGGTCCGCTCGGAATGTTCCAATCCCCGCTAATTTCAACGATGGGAGGTTCCATGCCGCGACGCTTGCCCGGCCATGCGCATATCGGCGACAGCCGATAACGTTCGCCCTTTTTCGGAAGCAACACCGATGCTTTCACCGGCCTTCGGCGACCGCCTGGCAGTTGCGCTGGGCGCACAAGTTTAATGGCGGATGCGGGTGGCCGCGGCAGTTCTTTCTTGAATACGAACACCCGTCCAAACTCGTCGCTCGAATCAAGCTCCATCTTGATCCACTCTGTCATTTTCCAAAATGCGGGGCTGCCGTACGTCCTTTGCCCTTCGGGCGCTCCCAAGAACACGATCAGATGGTTCAATGTCGCCCACTTCAAACAAAATCCGTCATGCGGCAAGGTCGGAGACGGGAAACAGAAAAGAATGAGGTCAACTTCCGACGGCTGAACGGGCGGATCATCCGGATTGAATTTGGCGTTGGTTGCAACCACGTTTCTGGGCAACATGGAAAAGCAAACCAATGGCGGTAGTCGTCCCACCATGGTCCACTTCTTCGCCCCGGCGGCGAATTGGTTGACGAGGAACGGCGAGCCCGGATCGCCAATATCCAGCACGCGCTTGCCATGCACAAGTCCCTTGAGAATATCCTCGTGCTCGATGCTGAGGAAGTACGTCATATACCGTCAATCTCTCACGATTTCCCGTTCTTCGCGAGTAGAAGCGCGCCGCAAACATCCCCTTCCCCGTTCATTCCCAAATTTTCTGTGACACGTGTCACAAATATTTTGGGATTCGGCGAGTCGAGGCAGCCTGGCTTGCGGGTGCGAAACTTCCGCGCCTGCGATTCCCCGGCTTCCAGTTTGGAATTCCATGAACAAGTGGTTTCCGCTGCTCATGCCAACGGTGCTCCCCCACCCTTCTTCCATGTCCCGCGCGTCATCATCATCCCTCCTGGCCAAAGATTTCCCGGATGATGTCCTCGATGGGCGCCTCTTCGATGCTGATGTCCTCGATGGGATACCGGACGAAAAGATCGTGGCAAACCGACGCCACCCTGGCGCGCGGCACCTTGAGCCTCACCATCCCATCCCGTCTTTCCAGCGTCTCGCCCAGCGAGGCGGGCAATTCTGCCGTGCGAAACTCGCGACAAACCAAATGCAAAATCTTGTGTCCCGCAAAGCGATTCACGATTTCAGCGAGTTTGCCGTCAAAAAAGATTTTTCCGCGATGAATGATGATCACCCGTTCGCACAACTCCTCGATGTCGGTCATGTAATGGCTGGTCAGGAGAATGGTTACCCGGTAATTCCGGTTGTACTCGCGGATGAACTCCCTCACCCGCTTCTGACTCACGACATCCAGCCCGATCGTCGGCTCGTCGAGGAGAAGGACGCGCGGCGAATGCAACAAAGCGGCGATCAACTCCATCTTCATCCGTTCGCCCAGCGAGAGTTCGCGCACCATCACGTTCAGCTTTTCCTTCACGTCAAGCAACGCCGTCAATTCATCGAGCTTTTGCTCAAAAACGGGGCGCTCGATGGCATAAATCTCGCGGTTCAACTCGAAGGATTCCCTCGCCGGCAAATCCCACCAGAGCTGGTTCTTCTGTCCCATCACCAATGAAAATTGGCGGCGATACTCGTCCGCGCGTTCCCACGGCACGAACCCCAGGACCCGCGCCTTTCCTGAAGTCGGAAAGAGGAGGCCGGAGAGCATTTTGAGAACGGTGGTCTTTCCTGCGCCATTCGGCCCCAAAAATCCCACCAGCTCGCCTTCTGCGACGGAAAAGCGGACGGAATCCACCGCGCGGATTTCTTCGTACTCGCGGTGAAACAACCCCTGCACGCCGCCCCAGAACCCGGCCTTCTTCTTATAGACCCGGAATATCTTGGCCAGGTTTTCCGCTTCGATCACAGACATGCCGCCACCCTAACCCGGATATTTCATAATCCGCGAGTGTAAAATACCTGTCCGAAGAACCGGCCATCGTCCGCCCGCGCCATACATCACCAGTCGCATCAAACCGAAAATGATCATAACCGATAAACGATTCGTGCCTTATCGCCATCGTAAGGCGACATTTCGAGTCTGACCCGATCGCCGGCCACCAAGCGGATGAATCGCTTGCGCATCTTGCCGGAAATGTGGGCCAGCACTTCATGTTTATTGGGCAGCTCAACCCGAAACATTGTTCCGGGCAGCACCGTGGTAACTTTTCCCTCTACATCGATCACTTGATCCATACCATTCCTCCTTCGTCTGCCGGGGTTGTGATAAAAAACACAGCGCCAAGCGGCAGGCTTGGGGCTGGAAGAACCGTGTGGATTCCGTCTTAACAGAATCCTTCAGTTCCAATGGTTGACTGACGATTTCTTCCAGTCCGTTCCCGACCATCGGGTTTCAAATCATCCGTGAAAACAGGTCCACCTGACGATTTACCAGCCTCGAAAAGACAATAAATCCAACCGTTTGCAACTATGACACATCCGGCCGGGATTGCAACTACAGAGAAAATATATCAGCCCGTTCGACGTTGCCGGAGCGTTCCACAACTTCAGGCGGATTGAAAAGTGTTTGATTCAGTAGGTCAGCACAACACGGTTGTTGTAACGGTTGAGGTCATCAATCTTGTTCTCGGGATCGATTTCGATGATGATGCTGCCGCAGGTGTTGGCGTTGATGTTTTTGAACTCGACGGCCTTTTGCCGGGGCTTGAAATCCAGCGGAGCATCAATGCGGGCGATCATCTGCTCGCCTGAAACGACCACCCGTCCGCTGCGGCCGTCGCGCACGCGCACCAGCAGGTTTTCCACGGGTTTGGTTCCATTGTTATAAACGTGGACGACCAGGTGCTCCGTGTACACGTAATCGCAGGTCGCCAGGCTGATCGCGGGATCGGGTTTGTCGTAGTTCGGCTCTTGCGTCTGAATCGGCGTGATCGAGAGGATCGAGCATTGCTTCGGCGGCAGGGTGAGGTCAAGGTGCGCGCCACGATCAATCGTCATTTCCTTTTGCATAATCGCATCCTCAGGTTTGCCGTCGTCGTTCTTGTCGTTGAAAAGCGCGACCTTGTACGTACCGGGGTGCAAGCGCCAAACGCGGAGTTGCATCTCGTGCGGATTCTCGGGGAATGAGTAAAACCGCGCTTCAAGCTGCGTGTCAAGATTCACGGTCACGAGGGCGGCAACCTCGTTGGCGCCCCTGGTATAACTAAGGCCGTGCAGCGGCCACGTCAACCCGCTCGCTCCGCGGTTGGTGGCAATGGAACCCATGCGGGCGCGGATCAGCGAGCCGCGTGGAAGCGGGTTGCGGTCCAAGCAAGGCCTCGCTTCGGAATTGAGCCAGTCGTGGCTGTGGAACCATTCGCAGACCCGCTTGTAGGACTCAACCAGCCAACGCGTGTCGCCCGTGAGCCGCCAATTGGCATAATGCCCGTCCGTGTCGTGCGATCCCCAGTAATGCGCGATCGGACCGGGTGCTTTGAACTCGATGGGATTCGCATTCCTCAGCTCCTCGCTGACGCCCAGCTCATCCATTCGGATGAGATATTCCCGAGGACCGCCGCGACCGGCGGGTTTCAGCATTTCCTCCGCATAGCGCTTCTTCGCGGCGGAGAAATCCGTCACGCGATCGTGAGCGGCGCCGTGAAATCCCCCCTTGCAGTCCAGGCCGCGGTAAATCTTCGCCACGACTGGGTGGCGGTTGTACCAAACCAAGTATCCTCCTGGAACCAGGATGTCGTACTTGTGTCCGCCGTAACCGGGGTTCGAACCGAACTCACGCGCCGTCCACGCGCCGTTGACGCTCATGTACTCGGAAATCCACTCGTACTTGCCGTCGGGCTTTTGCCGCATCCATTTGTCGAAGTGGCTGCACGTGCTCAATGCTCGCGCGAAAGGGATCGGATCGCCATAGTCAATGAGCAACCGCATCCCCATGTTGCCCATGCCTTCCTCGTAGAAATGGCACGCGTCCTGAACGTACTTACCGACGCCTTCCTCCAACTGATAGTTCCACAAGCCATCGCAAAATTTGCGGATCGCGTTCTTGATCTTATCGTCGTCATCCATGCACAGGGCATGGTCATACCAATTCTCGATGTGGTCGGTGTCATCGTTCCAAACGCCGCCCAGCTCGCCGTTCCAGAGCTGCACTTTGTCGATATACCAATGGAGAATGCGCCAGTGCTCCTTCATTGCCTGCATCTGCCAGAATGCCCACTCGGGCGCACCGGTGGTGTTTTTCGGCTCCTCATAAACGAGTTTGGGCACGTTGATCCCGACAAACCACTGCGGCGAACCCACCCGCTCATACATCTGTCGAAACTTCATCCGTTCCGGCGCGAACTTCGCCAGCCATTTCATCGGGATGACGAGGAGCGGATCCGAATACGCATGGCCTTCCATTACCTCCGCATAGGCCTCGCGCATGAATTCCTCCTGGTCCTCTGCCGCGACCGGCATCGCCTTTTGCATGTCGGCAAGACTGAACGCGATCGAACTGCTGTCTTTGCCCATGCGCCATTTCACCGGGTTGGCCGTTGTGACCGAGAAGCCGAACCCGGCGCCGGGTTCCTCCTCCACTTCATCGGAATACTTGCCGTCCTTGAGGTATTTCTTCATCTGTAAGGTCGGCATGTTGATCACAGGTCGGCCTTTCAAGAGCATGGTGAACGTCTGTTTCCCGTTGCCCTTCGGCTGCAGCACCGCGTCGGCAACCAGCCAGTCGCGCCCCGTATGCACCGGCTCCTTGATCGTGATGCGGATCGGTGTCGGCTCGGTCAGGCCCTCGGCAACGAGCGTGACCAGCGCGCCATCAAACGCCTTCGCTTCCTGGAGCGGTTCGGCGGTTGCTTGGAATCCGCCGAAGGCGGGGGTGTCGAGCGACCATGCGTCCCCCGTGGACGGTGTCGCGAGCAAGGGCTGCCAGAAACGCGATGGCGTTTCGGCCTTGAAGAACCTGCCGATTTCCGAGTCGGGAAAGTTTTCCGCCTTTGCGAGCGCAAACGCGATGACATCCTTCCCGCTCGGTTGCCTCTTCAAAGGCTCGACGCGATAGAAGGCGATCTCGCCCAGCGCCCCCGTCTTGCGTTTCAAGACCAATCGCGAATCAGTAAGCGCGGCGGGGAGTTTGCGATGCCAGATACCCGCTTGTTCCGCGTCGAGCGGAACAACCGTTTCTTCCCTGCCGTTGGGAGTCGCGCGTTTGAATTCGCCGGCGAACCTGCGTTGCGCGCAAACCCTCACGCGGTCGTACGATTGCCCGGCAGCAAGGTGGATGTCGAGATGTTCGCCGCGGATCGATGCGCCATACTTGTCGAGCGGCCATGTCGAACCCGGAAATCCCCAGAACGGCTCGGCCACGGGACGGTTCGCGTCCACGCAGCCGGTAAATCGCGCGAAGGTGAACGTTTGTGGCTTGCCCGACTCGACAGCAGGCAGGGACGCGAGGTTTTCGCCCGACCAGCCCATTCTTGCGAGATCGTTGGCCCGGCGATTCTCGGCGGGCGTGATCGGAATCGCCGCGCCCGTGGGTTTCTGTCCCTTCGCAAGCTGGGCGATCTGCTCGTCCGTCAGCGGCTCGGCAAACACGTACAACTCGTCCGCAACGCCGTTCACGAAAAGCTGTTGGGGCACGAAGTTCCACTCGCGAACGGATTCCCCCCAATTGCCGGCGACGCGTTTGCCGTCCTCATAGATCGTCATTCCTTCGTTGCGGTCCCAAACCGCGGCGAGGTGATGCCACTCCCCTTCCTTCCAGCGGCCAAGGCATGGCGCAAACTTGAGCGGCGGGCTGTAGCGGCCCGTATCGTAGAAGTTGAAGACAAAATCTTCCAGCCGACGGTCGAATCCCAGGATCATGCCCCAGTAGCCTTCGATCCGCCGCCCATGAACGCCGCCGAACTGCGCCCATTCCAGGATGGGAAGCTTGTCGGCGCGAATAAAGAACGCGAGCGTGCCGCGATCAAAATCCACCAAACCCCGCGCGTCCACGGTTTGGAAGGCCCCCGCCTTGCCAACAACACCCGATTCCTTGCCGCTTTCGAACGATTCGTAGTAAAGGGGCCGAAGATCGTCCGACCGAACGACGGCAAGCGCGCTCATTGTCCAGAACGCAAGCGACAAGACCTTTGTGCATTGAATCATCATGCTGGCGGTTTCCCGACTGAACATTCCAACATTGCCCGCCGCAGGTCAATGCGACAAAGAAACCTCGGGGTGGCGTGTTTTGCGCAGGCTGATCAATTCGCGCCAGACGGATGGCGTTGTGGCAGCCAGGGCAACCCGGTAATCTTGTTTTGGCCGTGGAAAAGCGAGGGCAAGACGGCATGGCATGAACATTGCTTCCCTTTGCGCCATGATTCTTGAGCGGGTCTAGCCAACGAAAGATGCATGACCAAGAACAAATCCAGACTTGTCGTCATTGGCAACGGCATGGCCGGCGCGCGCGTGGTTGAGGAAATTCTCAAGCGCGCGCGGGACCGGTTCGACATCACGATGTTCGGCGCGGAACCCTGCGGCAACTACAACCGCGCTTTGCTCAGCAACGTTCTCAATGGCAGCCGGTCGGCGGCCGAGATTCTCATGAATCCGACCGCGTGGTACCGCGACAACGGCATCACGCTCCACCTGGGTGTAAAGGCCACGCAAATTCGGCGGCAGGATAAACTCATTTTCGGGGTGCCGCTAAGCAAGGGCGCGGCGGCGTACGCCGTCGAGGCCGCAGCGCCGCCTGATGCCCCAGCGGTGATTGCGCCGTATGACCGCGTTATCATCGCCACCGGCTCACGGCCATTCGTGCCGCCGATCGAGGGTTGCGCTGGGCCGGGGACATTTTTGTTTCGCACGCTTGATGATTGCAATCAAATTTCGGGGTGCGCGAAGGCCTGCCGAAAAGCCGCAGTGATCGGCGGCGGTTTGCTCGGCCTGGAGGCGGCGCGCGGTTTGATGACACACGGCATCGATGTGACGGTGATCGAAGCTGCATCGCAGTTGATGGTCGCGCAACTCGATTTTGAAGCCGGCCAGATGCTGCGCGACACGCTGGAAGGCATGGGGGTGAAGGTGATGTGCGACAAAATCACGGCCAGGGTTGTCCGCGACAACAGTCGCATCACGCAGTTGGAATTCAAGGATGGTTCGACAATCGAGACCGACATGCTCGTCATCAGCGCCGGCATCCGTCCGATTACGGAAATCGCCGCCGCCTGTGGTCTGGCGGTGAACAAGGGGCTTGTGTGCGATGACCAGATGCGCACGAGCGACCCGGACATATTCGGCGTGGGCGAGTGCGTTGAACACCGCGGCAAAATCTACGGCCTGATAAACCCGATCTGGGAGCAGGCGCAAACGCTGGCCGACGTGATCACCGGCGTCAATCCGCGGGCCGCTTACGTTGGCTCGAAACTCGGGACCAAACTCAAGATCATGGGCGTCGAGCTTGTTTCGCTGGGCGAGACGCAACCGTCGCAAGCCGGCGACGAGGTTGTGGCGTATCGCGAGCCGTCGCGGGGCGTGTATAAGAAGTTGATCGTGCGCGCGGGCGCGATCAGCGGCGCGATTTTGTTGGGCGAGACCGACACCGCCGGCGTGCTGACGCAGATGTTCCTGAGCGGCGCGCCCGCGCCGCAGCGGCGCGCCGACTTGTTGTTCGGCAGTTCGAGCGGCGCGCCGGTGCTGAGCGTGCTGGATTTGCCAGATCACGCGCGCGTCTGCAATTGCAACGGCGTCACCAAGGGGCAGATCAAGGAAGCAATCATGATCGGCAAGTGTCGGTCCGTGTCGAAAGTCGCCGCGTGCACCAAGGCGGGGTCGGGCTGCGGTTCGTGCAGGAACCTCATCGTTCAATTGATTGAAGCTTACGCCGGCGAAGTCGCCGACGACGCGAGCGAGAGCTATTACGTGCCCGGTGTGCCGCTGGAAAAATCGCAACTCGCGGCCGAGATCAGGCGGCTCGGACTCAAGTCCGTCAGCGCCGTCTTTCGCCGCCTTGCCGGCGGCAAGGAGTACCCCGCCAGCAAGGCCGGTCTGGCGTCGTTATTGAAGACGCTCTGGCACGACGAGTACGAGGACGAACGCGACGCGCGTTTCATCAATGACCGCGTTCATGCCAATATTCAAAAGGACGGCACGTTCTCAGTTGTGCCGCGAATCTACGGCGGCGTGACCTCGCCGGCCGAATTGCGGCGCATTGCCGCGGTAGCGGAAAAATTTCGCGTGCCGCTGGTCAAGTTCACCGGCGGCCAGCGCCTGGACCTGCTCGGCGTCAAAAAGGAGGATTTGCCGGAGGTTTGGAAAGACCTCGGCATGCCCAGTGGCCACGCTTATGCGCGGGCGTTTCGTACCTGCAAAAGTTGTGTCGGCGCCGATTTTTGCCGGTACGGCGTTGGCGACTCGCTGGCGCTCGCCCAAAAGATCGAGCGTCGCTTTCAGGGCGTCGAATCGCCGCACAAAATGAAGCTGGCAGTGGCCGGCTGCCCGCGCAATTGTTCCGAGGCTTGTGTCAAGGACCTTGGCGCCGTCGCCATCGAGGGTGGCAGATGGGAAATCTACGTTGGCGGCGCCGCCGGCAGCACGGTGCGCAAAGGCAGCCTGCTCTGCACGGTGGACACATCTGAGGCCGCCCTCAAATACCTGGGGCGCTTTATGCAGTACTATCGTGAACACGGCGAATATCTCGAACGCAGTTGGCGTTTTGTCGAACGTCTTGGCATCGAACGGCTGCGGTCCATCCTCGTCGAGGACCACGAAGGGATCGGCGCGCGACTCGACCTCGAAATTCAAAAGGCGGTGGACGCCTACAACGATCCCTGGGAAGAAGCCGAGCGGCCGGCTTATCCCGAACAATTCAGCGGACCGGAATCGGCTCGCGCGCTGGAGGCGGCGGCAACCCATGGTTGAACTCATGAACGTGATTCGTTTGGGCAACATCGAAAAAATCCAGCGCGGCCAGGGTCGTTGTTTCGTGGTGAACGGCGCGGAGATCGCCGTCTTTCGTCAGCGCGATGGCCGGTTCTTTGCCATTCAAAACCGTTGTCCGCACCGGCAAGGTCCGCTTGCCGAAGGGCTTGTCGGCGATGGCAAGGTTATCTGTCCGCTTCACGCCCACAAGTTCGATCTTGTCACCGGCGCCGGCGCTGAGCCTTCCGAGTATGTGAAAGTCTATGCGGCGCGGGAACAGGATGGCGAAATTCTCCTGATGTTGTCCGCCGAGAACAATTGACCGCCCGCCCTCGCGCGACAAAAAAGAAAATGACCACCACCGTCGCCTCGCAAAGCAGCTTTTGCAGAGAAGTCAGAAACCATAGAGGACGTCGCAGCCTCTTATAGCTTTATGCGCGGCATCTTTGGCTGCGGTCGACAACGAAACCACAGGCAACCGGATCATGTGTGGCGCGCGGCGACGTCTATTCCTTCGCGCCGGCCTTCTTCAATATCTCCTCGACGTCCGCATAGCCTTTTTCCGTGGCGATTTTCAGGGCGGTCTTGCCGTCCTTGCCTTTGGCGGTTGCTTCCGCACCTTTGGCAATCAGGTCTTTGACAGCATCTGCGTCGCCCTTCGCAGCGGCGGCGAGCAGCGTTTCGTTCAGTTTCTCGACATTGGCACTCGCGGAATCGGCGGGCGTGGCCGCGGCGGCGGATTTTTCTGTTCCAGCCGATTTTTCCGCCGAAACGGTCTTGTTCGTCGAAGCAGGTTGTTCCGCATCTTTCTGCGCTTTTTTGAGCAAGGCCACGATCTCGGTGTGCCATCCGCGCGCCGCCCAGGTAAACGCCGTAAGCCCCTCCCCGTCTTTGGCGCTGACGTCAACGCCCTTGGCGATCAATTCCTTCACCTTCGCGGTGTCGCCGTCCTTTGCCGCGGCGATCAACTGGTCTTCCGGACTCCGCACGGCCACCGGTTCCATCGCAGCCGTTCCTTCGGACTGGGCGGCGGCTTGATTCTTCGAAAGCAGTTCCACAATGGCCTTGTGCCCCTTGCTTTCGGCAAATCGCAGCGCCGTCTGGCCGTACTTGGGTTCCTTGGCGTTCACATCCGCGCCGCTCTCAATCAAGAGTTTGGCGACCTCGGTGTGGCCGCCGCTCGCTGCGATCATCAGGGCGGTTTGGCCGTAGGTATTTTCCGTTGCATTCACATTCGCCCCCTTGGCAATGAGCAAACGCGCAACGTCGGTGTGCCCCTTGGCGGCGGCAAGCATCAGGGCGGTCATGCCGTGTTTGGGGTCCTTGGAATTGGGATCCGCCTTCTTGATTAACCAATTCTTGACGTTTGCAAGATCGCCCTTTTGCGCGGCGACCAACAGCAGATCATTCACGCTTTGCCCTGCGCTTTGGGCAAACGCGGAACATGCGATGCAAATGCACAACGACGTTGCGATGGATCGGATCCCAAACATCATTCCTCCATACTGTATAGTTTATTTTCTGACGGCGATTTGGGTTGAGCCCAAACGTTTCTCGCCGGAAACGTCGGCCAAAATGACGCTGCGAGAAACGATGCGCCCAAGCAAGGTCTCGCGCGTCATAGCGCCGCGAGAATGGCGCCCAGCACCTTGACCGGCAACAGGGTGGCATCGATGTGAACAATCATATCTTTGCCGTAGTAATCCAGGATGGGGTGCGATTCCTTCTCATAGACTTCGAGCCGATGCCGGATGGTGTCCTCATTTGCGTCGTCAAGACGGTTATCCTTCAGGGCGCGGCGTTTCAATCGTTCCACCAGTTTGGAACGATCCGGGCAACTCAGGTGAAACAGCTTCTTCACCTCAAGATGGTGGGTCATGATTTGTGCCTGTTGCAGATTTCGCGGAATGCCGTCCAGGATCAGGATGTCGCGGGACGGATCAAATCGCCGCGTATGGACCATTCCCTCAATGGCGTTCTGCCAGAGGCGCACGGTGAACTCGTCGGGCACAAGTTCGCCTTTGCTGGAATACTGGAGGAACACCTTGCCGAGGTCACTCTTGAGATCGAGGCTCCGGAACACGTCGCCGCATGCGCAATGAAAATAACCCGGCACCTGTCCCAGAATCTTGCCTTGCGTCCCTTTTCCGCTGCCAGGCGCTCCAAAGATGAGGATCGTTTTGAATTTCATGCTATTGCACCGCATTGTGATTCCACCCAACCCATAAATCAACCAAAATCGAAGCATAAAAAGCGGAACTGGCCGGGAGGAATCGTTGCTGTGAAAGGGGGCAGAACGGGGCAGGAGGGTTCGTTTTCGATGGTTTACATGCTTCGGATTTTCCTTACACTCCTGGCATCTCATGACCGCCACTACGCATCGTCCCGTCGTTCTTGTCATCCGCGATGGATGGGGACACAACCCGGACCCGTCGCACAACGAATTCAATGCCGTTCGCCTGGCCAAGCATCCCGTGGACGATCGTTTGCTGCGGGAATGCCCGCACACGCTCATCAAGACCTGCGGGCTTGACGTCGGCCTTCCCCAAGGAGTGATGGGCAACAGCGAGGTCGGCCATCAAAACATCGGCGCCGGTCGCGTTGTGGATCAGGAAATCGTTCGCATCGACAAGGCGATTGCATCAGGGGCGTTCTTCAAGAACCCCGCCGCCCTGGGCGCGGTGGAGTTCGCCAGGCAACACCACGGAAGGCTTCACGTGATGGGACTGATTTCCGACGCGGGCGTGCATGCCACCATTGATCACCTGATGGCTTGCGTGGAAATTGGCAAGCGGAACGGTCTCTCGGAGGTGTTCATCCACGCCATCACCGACGGTCGCGACACTCCACCCATGTCGGGCATCGGCTATGTCCGGCAGGTGGAAGATCGTTGCGCCAAACTGGGTGCAGGCCAAATCGCGACGGTGGGCGGGCGTTATTACATCATGGATCGCGACAAACGATGGGACCGCGTCCAGCGCGCTTATGATTGTCTGGTTGCCGGGTCGGGTCACCGGGCGCGAAACGCCGCGGATGCGTTGCAGACTTACTATGCGAATCCCTCGATCCCAACCATGAAAGGCGACGAGTTCGTGCCGCCGTGCAACATCGTCAAAGAGGACGGATCGCCGGTCGCCACCATCGGCAGCGGCGACGCGATCATCTTCGCCAACTTCCGGGGCGATCGGCCGCGCGAAATCACACGCGCCTTGGTGGACCCCGATTTCAAAGGATTCGCGATCCCCCATCCCCTGAACATCTATTTCACCACGATGACGGAATACGAACCCGGTCTTGCAGTGCATCCGCTGTTTTTCAAGCCTGAAAAAATGCATGACATTCTCGGAATGTACATCAGCCGGCTCGGACTGAATCAATTTCGTTGCGCGGAAACGGAAAAATATCCGCACGTCACGTTTTTTTTCAACGACTACCGCGATGAACCTTTCGAAAGCGAAGAGCGCGTCATCGTTCCCTCACCCAAGGTCGCCACTTATGATCTCCAGCCGGAGATGTCGGCGGAAGGCGTTTGTGCGGAGAGCGTGCGGCGGCTCCAGAGCCGGAAATTCGCCCTGGGCGTCATCAACTTCGCCAATCCCGACATGGTGGGGCATACCGGCTCGCTGCCTGCCGCGATTCGCGCGGTGGAAACCGTGGATGCGTGCGTCGGCCGCGTCCTGGAGGCTGCGCAAAAGGCTGGCGCGTCGGCGTTGGTGACGGCGGATCATGGCAATTGCGAACAGATGTACGATCCCGTGAACCGATGTCCGCACACCAGCCACACCCTCAACGACGTGGCCTTGGTGGTCGTGGACGAAAAACACAAACGCGCCTGCTTGCGTTCCGGCGGCCGACTGGCGGACGTGGCGCCCACGTTGCTCGACATGATGGAAATTGCTGCGCCGCCAGAGATGCGCGGAAGAAGCTTGCTGCAGGCGGAAGCCTGATGCTGCTATGGGGAACGGCCAACCTCCAGGTTTGAACTGTGAACCGTGAACCCTGAACCTGAGAACCCAATCAGTTACATCCCTGTTCCCATGCAACACCTCTGGGCGCCGTGGCGCGCGCAATACTTTCTTCAAGAAAAACCCAAGGAATGCATCTTTTGCCGGATGGCATCCCAACGCGGTCCCGACGGGAATCCTGCCACCGATGAGGCCAACCATCTCCTGGCGCGCGATCGCACGTGTTTCGCCGTTCTCAACGCCTTCCCCTACGCCGGCGGTCATCTCATGGTGGCGCCGTATCGTCACACCGGCGAGATTGACGATCTGACGGAAGACGAACTCAAAGACCTGATGGTCCTAGCGCGGCGTTGCCGGCAGGCGATCGCGCGGGCGTTCAAACCGCGTGGATTCAACATCGGCCTGAACCTTGGCGAAGCCGCGGGCGCCGGTATCACCCAGCATTTGCATCTCCACGTCGTCCCTCGGTGGAGCGGCGACACCAATTTCATGACGGTGCTCTCCGACGTGCGCGTGGTGACGGAAGGCTTGAAGGAGACCTACGCGAAACTGGCGCCCTATCTCCAGCCTACTCCTTCGTGATCACTTGCGCCTGTTTCACCAGCTCGATGAACTCGGCGCGATAACCGCCTTCGTCCTTGCCCAAGCCCTCCTCGGCCAGTTCGAGGACGCCGCCAAGGCTCGAACTTCCCTTGTGCTCGGAATCGCGCAGGATCATCCCGAAGGAGGCAACCGCCGCCGCAAACTTGAAATCCGCCGATGCCCGGCCCAATCCCAACCCAGGATCGCTCAACGGCATCTCGATCAGCGCGCTTTTGTTGCCGTCCGGTTTCTTGAAGCGCAACTTGACCGTGAGCAACTCCCGGCTGTCGGTGAGGTTGGCCGCGCGCACGGGCTTCTGATACTTGAATGGATCAACGCCTGGCAGACGTATCCTGCCTTCAACCGGCACAATCTCGTACAGGGCCGTCACGGTATGACCCGCGCCAATCTCGCCGGCGTCTTTCTTGTCATTGTTGAAATCCTCATGGCGCAGGATCCGGTTCTCGTAGCCGATCAGCCGGAAGGCGGCAACCTGGGCTGGATTGAACTCAACCTGGATTTTTACGTCTTTGGCGATGGTGATGAGCGTTCCGGTCATTTGCTCGACCAGCACCTTCCGCGCTTCGTTGAAAGTATCGATGTAAGCATAGTTGCCGTTCCCCTTGTCAGCCAGCTTTTCCAACATCGAGTCCTTGAGGTTCCCCATCCCGAAACCGAGCACACTCAGGAAAACGCCGGTTTTCGCCTTTTGCTCGATCAGCCGGGTGAGATCGCCCTGGTTGGTGACGCCAACGTTGAAATCACCGTCCGTTGCCAGGATCACGCGGTTCACGCCGCCCTTGATGAAGTTGGCCAGGGCAATGTCGTAGGCCAGTTGGATGCCTGCGCCGCCGTTGGTGCTGCCGCCGGCCTCAAGACGGTCAATGGCAGCCAGGATCGTTTCCTTTTGGTCGCAGCAGGTGGACGGAAGGACCAGACCCGAATTGCCCGCATAGACCACCATGGCCACACGATCATTTTCCGAAAGCTCCTTCACCAGCAGTTTCAAGCCCTGCTTGATGAGCGGGAGCTTGTTCTCCGGCTGCATCGAGCCGGAGACATCGATCAGGAACACAAGATTGGAAAGCGGGCGCTTGTCGAGCGCGATCTCCCGTCCTTTGATCCCGATTCGGACCAGGCGATGTTCATTGCCCCAGGGACAATCGGAGACCTCCATATGAACCGCAAACGGATCGCCGCTGTGCGGACTCGGCGGTTGGTATTTGTAGACAAAATAATTGATCATCTCCTCGATCCGCACCGCGTCCTTGGGCGGCAGCGCGCCTTGCGCCAGAAACCGCCGGACGTTTGCGTAAGACGCCGTATCCACATCAATTGAAAACGTGGAAAGCGGGTTCTCCTCGACGGCGAGAAATGGATTGTCTGTAACGCGGTCGTAGGATTCGGTGTTGAATTCCGAACTCGGTGCCAGATTGTCCGGTTGAGTGTCTGAGCCATCTCCCGAATACGGCCCCCAAAAGGCATCCCCACCGGTGGGTTGGGGCAAGCGAATCTTTTTTTTGAAACCAGCCTGCCCGCCGTTGAAGAAGACATAGCGGCCATCCGCTTTGAAAGCCCTCTGGTATGCCTCGATTCTGCCAATGGCTAATGCTTTGCCCAATGTGTCGCTGCTGCCATTGGTCGCCAGCTTGCTGCCGCCCTTCAACCAGGGAGTCAGTTCCGCATAGGCAGGCGCCCCGCTCCCCGTTTTGTTGCTTTCCAATGCATACAACGCGTACAGATCCTTGGAAGCATCCATCGGACGGCATTCGTTCTGAACATAGGTGATTTTGGCAGCAGGTCGGGAGACATGAGAATGCCAGCCCATCCAACCCAGGGTGATTGCGACGCAGGCAGCCGCCGCCGCAAAACCGACGGTTGCGTAAGATCGTCTCCACGGAAACGGGATGATTTTTCTCGTGGGTTGTTCGGCTTCGGTTTCGATGATCGTGCGCTGCCGTTCCAGCAGGGCCGGGGCCGGTTCCTTCTGAAGTTCACACGCGAGCAGCCTTGCCGTCTGTCGGATTTCCTCAACCGTTTGCCGGGCAGCTTTGTTTTTTTTCAGTTGCGTCTCGATATCGGAGCGTTCCGTTTCATCGAGTTCATTCAGCGCGTAGGCGGTAAGTCGTGGGTCATTGGGATCCATATTCATGGCAATCCTCCTTCGGGAACCAGTTTCGTTTCAGCCTTGAACCGTTGGCGCAGGGTTTTTAGCGCCGTATGAATCAGGAATCCAACGTTGGTCACCGTGAGGTTGGTGACACGGCTGATTTCCTTGTAGCTGAGGCCGTTTTGGAACTTGAGTCGAACAACCTCCTGTTGGTTGGCGGGCAACGCCTCCAGCAACCGCAACACATCGTTCGATGCCTCCTGACGTTCCACCTCAACCGACGGGGAAACGTCCTGGCTGGGGCGGTTTTCAATGTCGGTCTCGCTGATCACTTGCATGCGACGCTCCTTTCTTCGAACGTCCAACGCCCGGTTGCGGCACACGGTGAAAAGCCATTCACCCAGCTTGTCGCGAACCTTGGAGTCATTTTCGCGACAGAGGCGGACAAAGGTGTCCTGAACCACGTCGCGCGCCAGATCGAGATCGCCCGTGATTCGGGCGGCGTAGCGCGTGAGCGGCCCTTCGTAACGATTGAGGGCGGATTGCACCCATTCCATCCGGTCGGATTGTTCATCGGTCAGCATCCGTTTTGAAGGAGGAACCATATCCTCCTTTATCTTTACTAACGCGCGAGATGAAAGTTTATTAGAGAAAAAATCATATTGATCGCATGTTCCATCCCTTCGACATCATCTTCTGGTATGGACGGTTTTGCCTTTGGCGGGCCGGATTGCGACGGCTGACCACGGTTGTGCGGGGACAAACGGTCGGCTACTGGGATGGCGGCGCGGGACAACCCATCCTGCTCATCCACGGTCTGGGCGGCAGCACGCTCCAGGATTTCGGCAACATGACGGCGCACCTCGCGAAACGTCACCGCGTGATCGCTCTGGACCTGCCCGGCTTCGGCCTTTCACAGGACGTGAAAATTCGACAAAGCGTCTCCGAACAGGCGGCCTTCCTCGTCGAGTTCCTGGATGCTATCGGCGTCTCGCGAACAATCCTGTTCGGCAACTCGATGGGCGGTTGGATCGCCCTTAAACTTGCGCATCGCCATTGCGATCGCGTCGCCAGGCTCATCCTCGCGGCACCCGCCGGAATTCGCTTCACTCCCCCACCCCTCGATGTCTTCATGCCGGAAGATGAAGCCGGCACGCGACGTTTGCTGGGTTATTTGTTTCATAAACCGCCGCCCCTGCCCGGATGGTTTGCGCGCGACTGGCTGCGCGTCTCGCGGCAGCGACGCCATTCCGTGATCGAGATGCTCGATTCCATGGTCACCGGTCAGGATTTGATGGACGACGTCGCGCATGAAATCCGGACGCCTACCCTTATCCTTTGGGGCGCGCATGATCGTTTGATCCCATCCGAGACCGGCCATCGGTTTGCAGCGCTCCTGCCAAATGCGCGATTGAAAGTGTTCGATCGGTGCGGCCATCTTTTGCTTCACGAGGATTTTTCCAGCGTGGCGCGTTGTCTGGATGCATGGCTTGAAAATGATGGAAAGTGGGTTGACACCATTACCCGCGCCGGGGCTTCCAGCCAGGCACAGCCGTCCAAACCTCCCTCAATCACACTCAATGAATGAATCCTCCTCAAGAAGCATCTGACCGCCTTTATGCCTCTTTTCGTTTTTCACATCAATGCTTCGCTGCAAACAACCTTTGGAACTGGATGTTCCTCGGGGCGTAGCGTTCGACGGTCGATCCACTCGCGCAAATTGTGTTGATCGTAGATTCGCGCCAAGTTTTTCAAGAGTGGCTGACCGCTGACGCCGTTCCGACGAAGAAGATTCAATTCGCGGTTTACGGCTCTGGAAACCGGGCCGCGAAAAGCCTTTTCGACAACGTTGATCATCGCCTTCTGATCATCCTCCTCTGTCGCTCCAAACAGCACCCGCATCTCGCGCAAAACGTAGGTCTGGCCGTTGCTGAGAGATAGGGTGTGCAACCGCTCCGCCTGACGGTGCTTCACTTCTTCGGCAAATTGCCGGAGCACTCGCATGACCGCCGCATTGTACTCGATCGTCTCCAACTCGCGCTTCGGAAAAAACTGATGCCGGCCTCCAACCATCACGTAGGCCCGCTTCTTCCCGTCGAGATATTCCTTGAATAGCGACGGATCAATGGGCTGATGGGTCTGCGAGTCGAACCCATACCACCGCAGAATGTGGTTGCGCGTGCGCCGAATGAGGATGTTCGTCGCTGTCTCGCCCGTCATCCGCTTCGTCTCGGTGCGTTTGGGATACGCTTCCGCCTCGGCTGCCTCCGCCACCAATTCCAACCGCCGATAGCCCTCGGCCAGTTGCTCCAAAGTTTCGCGGTTGGTCGTGTTCCCGATCAATAACCGCAACTCCTTCACCCCCGCCAGCCGTTGTGCGATGCTTTCCAGGCCCGACAGGAAAAAATACCCAACGGCGAACCGCGCCGCTTCCGTGGACGACAGAATCCGGTTGATGTGATCAACCAGCTTTTCTGCACGATTATCAATGATGTCGCGGGTGGGCATGGCCTGAAACGCTAAAATGAAATTGTCTTCGGAGTGAACCGGGCCGCGTCTAGCTTCCGCTCCCTCATACAGGAACAAGCTCAGGCAGATTTCGCAGCGTGATCTGCTCTTTGGACGGACGGGGAACGAACTGGATGGCGATGGAGAATTGCTCTCCCTGCATCGCCCGCTTGGCCGCAACCTTGGCCGGTTTCAAATAAGGCAATGTTGCCAGCAGCCCCATCACCTTGTCAGCGTACATGTCCAGGCCTTGCGTGAGTCCTTCGACCGTCAGAAACCCAACCGACCGCAAATGCTGCCATGCGTCCAGCAGGGCATCCTGCGGCACGAACAACTCTCCGCTGTCCTTGAAGATCAATCCTTCCGCCGGTATGTTGGTGGGGCGAACGCCGAACCGTTTGCCCGCATCCAACGTCGCGAACTCCTGCTGCTTCCTCAGCACGGCGAGCAAATCGTCCCACACATCGGAAAACGCCAGGCTCTCCGGCTCCGACCGCAGCCAGCGCCTGGTTTCCTCGATGTCCTTGTGCTCGGACAGCGCGAACGGGTCTTTCTTGTAAAGGTGGATGAAGACCTCGAAGGGCAGATTGCTCAAATGCTTCTCCATCAGCGGGCGCACCTGCTTTTCCCAATCCAAATCCCCATGTCCGCAACCCAATTGCGGAAAAGCAATCGAGCTGATCGAATTGCGTCCATGCCCGGCCACAAACGTCTTCAATCCCGCCTCGATGAATTCCGGTTTCGAGGGATGGCGCCAATGCTTCTTCGTCGGGAAGTTCAACACCCACTTGTGCGGACCGCGCCAGAGATGCAGCTTGCCGATATCAATCTTCTTCTTCTCGCACAGCGTTTGATACTCCTGGAACATCTTCGGGAAGATCGCCTTGAAATCCTTGGCGATGCCCTTGCCCATCACGCCCACGACGTTCACCGTGTTCACCAACACTTTCGCCGGTGAGTGAAACAAATCTCCAATGACATAGGTAATCATGACACCTCCAATTTAATGGGTTTTGTCCGGTTGCACACGCTGGAAATTGTGGCAGCGGCTTTCATTTTATTGCGCTCCCTTGTCGCGCCGTAGCCTTGGCGGAGGCGAATTCCACGATTTTGACCCGCCTGCCAATCCGCGGGCAGGTTTCCTCCGGCGTCAGGCCGCCTTCCCGCCGTAGTCCCGATGCGCTACGCGATCGGGACGAAGGCGGGTAAAGGCCGTAAACCTGCTGGTCGATCTCCCGCTCCAACGCAGTCGTGTTCGCCGCCGGATTGGCCCGCTTCTTCTCGACTGGCTTTGCTTCGCGCGCCGATGTCATGGGCTAAAACCGTGATGGCGCAGTTTGGCCGCCAACAGGCGATCCAGACCGGGCAGGTCATGCGGATGGACCGAAATCAGACGTTTGCCTTCCTTCTGATAGAGCGTCTGCTTCTTGTACATGCTCATCTTGTACTGCGGGGTGTCGAGGCCCCAGTATTCGATGTACACATCCATCTCGGGCAAATAGAAGTCGGGCCGTATCTGGAACTCTGCGATGATGCGAAACTTGGCATCGTAACGATACGCGATGCCATGTGCCGTGAGCCAGTCGGCAATGCGCCGCTCTCCCTTGGACTGCACGACGGTGCCGTCTCGCGTTTCAACGGTTTTGTTGATCGCAACCTGCGTTTCGAAGTTTCGCCGCTCCAGGAACACCTCGTCGAAACAGCGGTCGCAGAAAACGCGCTGAAAAACCTGCTGCGAACGGGCGTATTCGTCCGCCGTGACGCACGCGTTGCAGCGCTGGCAGTGCCGCTCGGCGGCCAATGCGGCAATGCGGCCCGCTTCTTCAATGAATGCCGCAGCCGAAGCGGCGTCTCGTTGAATGTAGTCTTTCTCGGACGGATTGCGGGCCATGTCCTGAAGGTCGCGCAGGCAGCCTTGCGCCGCCGCGCCGTAAGCCTTCAGCGCCTTGATGGCGTACTGCCGGGTTTGTGGGTGCGGATCTCGACGTGCCACGGGCGCGAGCGCCGCCACGGCAACCGCCTGATCCACCCCCATCCAGGCCAGTTTGCCCAACGCCGAGGCCGACAGCCTTCGCGCATTCGCCGACGATGAACCCAGCATCTTCAGCAATTCGCAAAATGCTCCGACCTCCCCTTCGCGGCCAATGGCGACCGCGCGGTCCGAGAGCCGCTTTTCAAGCTGTCTGTCCATCGGGTTCTTCATGCGTATTCACCTCCTTGGCGTTGACGTGCGCCAGCAAAGTCAGCCTGCCTCCTTGTCCGCCGTAGTCCCGCCGCGCGGGACGGAGGCGGACTCCACGATTTTGATTTCCTCCGGCGTCAGACCGTACAGGGCGTAAACCTGTTGGTCGATCTGGCGCTCCAATCCGCTCGTGTCGGCGGCAGGATTCTGGCGCTTCGCCGCGAGGATGCGGTCAACGAGTGAAGTCACTCTGTAACCGCCCTTGGCAGTCATTTTCGGAAGGGGCAGATCGTTAATCATTTCCTTCGTAAATGTCGTTCCTTGGTTGTAACTTGACGCAGGATATTTTTCCTTTAGGTAAAAGAAGGCTACCCTGCTGTTAATAACGCCCAACAGAAACTTGAGAGCTTCCACTTTTTCGGAAGTGATCATCAGCGTTGTCTTTCCGGGAATTATTGTGCCATCTAAATCCAGACAGGCATCCAGCAAGTTCAATCCTTTTACAACGAGCTTGGGTTTGACAGATTTCTTTCCGTAAGAGTTCTGAAACACACCAAGAAAACGCTTCTTGTTGACGACAGGCTTGAGATGCCTCTGGCCGAGATACACCATTTCGCGCTGACCCCACTTGGAGACGTATTTTCCGATTGTCCCCGTATTGATGATTCTCAAGCATTCGCTTTGGCTGCTCGTCTTTGATTCTTCCTGAATGAATTCCTGCAATTTGTATCCATCGGATGTCGCACAAGTATTCTCGCAAACGCCTTGTTGAGAGAGCTTGCCGAGAATGAACACCAGTTTGTGCAAGATGCCCATCGGAAACGCGCCCGATCCAACCGCCGGGTCGAGCGATTTCAGCGAGTCAATGGCGGCAATGAGAGCGTCCACTTCTCGTGGCGTGAACTGGTGCGGCTCGTCGTTGTAGGCGAAAAGATGGCGGAGACGGGGTTCGACGTTTGGATGGACGCGCTCTGTCGCGTCCGCGTTTGGCGAATCGGCCACGACAGAGCGTGGCCCTCCATCCGCGTTATCCGCGCAATCCGCGGTTAATTTCTCCTTCAGACACGCAATCAGGGCTTCGTCCACCATATAATTGACTATTTCTCGCGGGGTGTAGAACGAACCGGTTTGCTTGCGGGCGGTCGCGCCGGTTTCCGGGTTGTAGGCCGCGAGGAGATTTTCAAACACCTTGCCCGACAATTCCGGGTCGAGCGCGACTTCCTGCTCGATCGGCGTGTTTTCCTCGATGGTGAAATTGTAGCGGTTGAAGATGTGAATGAGGCCGCGCACCGGGACGCGCTTGAATTTTGCGTCGTCGTATTCCGCGCTCAAAAATTCGGGATGGATCTCGGCCAAATTGAGAAGTTGAACGCGCTCCGTCGCCGTGCGCAAACCCGCGCCCGGCCGGACCGTGATTCTGCGAAACAAACGGCGGTGGTCTGCCTTTTCATCAAGCTTGACGTTCAGAAAATGCCAATCGGTCTGGCCGTGGTTGGAGAAAACAAAGAGCGCATAAGGATGCTCGCGCAACAGTTGAGTGACCACCGGACGCTCGAACGCGCGAGAGAGATCGCCGGACGCCAGCCGGCAATAGATGACGTGAAAATCGTTGTTCTCGCCGCCACCGGCAAAGAGAATCGGATCATCGGCCAGGGACTTGCTCGCCGTCTCCGTCCACCCGCGACGTGACAACGGTTCATTGATCCGCTGATAATTCAGTTCCGACCAGAACAGCTTTTTTAGCGGCTCGATCCCGCGCAACCCCTTCAGCAAATCCAAAACGTTCTGTTGGCGTTCTGGTTTCGGCATGACTATTGCTATACCAGCGTCACAACCCAATCACAACTCACATTGTTGCCGCCGGGGAGGCCGGAGGAATCGTACGCTGCGATAAAAACGATTTCTCTTTCCGTTACTCCCAGCCCCCAACCGTTGCGTCGTCGATCACCTTCCAATATCCATTTGCCGGCCAAAGATAAAAGGGCATACTGGCGGGGGCATGAGCGTCAAGAATTTCATCCTGGCCACAGCCGGCCACGTGGATCACGGCAAGAGCGCGCTGGTCAAGGCGCTCACCGGCACGGACCCCGATCGTCTCCCCGAAGAAAAGGCGCGCGGCATCACCATTGACCTCGGCTTTGCGCATCTCGAACTGTACCCGCCGGCGTCATGTCCATCCGCTTCGCGCCTGCATCTCGCCATCGTGGATGTGCCCGGCCACGAGGATTTTGTGAAAAACATGATCGCCGGTGTCGGGTCGCTCGACATCGCGCTGCTCATCGTCGCCGCCGACGACGGTTGGATGCCGCAGACCGAAGAACACACGCAAATTCTCGCCTGCATGGGCATCACGCGCGCCGTCGTCGCGCTGACCAAGGCGGACCTTTTGACAACCAACGGCGATGCGATTCTCGCGGACATTCGCGCAAAGCTGCGCGGGACGCCGTTCGCAGAAGCCCCGCTGGTGAAGACTTCGGCTGTCACGGGCCAGGGACTGGATGAATTGAAAACAACGCTGGCCGGCTTGCTGACGGATGCGCCGACCCAACCGGATATCGGCAAACCGCGTCTGTTGGTGGACCGCGCTTTTGCCATCAAAGGGGCGGGCACCGTTGTCACGGGCGTTCTTACCGGCGGCGTCCTTCATCGGGAACAAACCGTGGTTGTCCAACCCGGCGGCGCAACGGCGCGAATCCGGGCCATCCAATCTCATCATCAGGACGCGGCATCCATCGGTCCCGGAACCCGGACGGCGTTGAACCTGCCGGAATTGACGATCAAACGGAAAGGCCGCGTCGAACCCGGCGATTCGATTGTGCAACGCGGGGATACAATCACGCTCCCGGAATTGGGGCGCGCAAGCCACACCTTGGACGCGTGGATTGAACGTTCCGCGCGACCGCTTGAAGGCCGGGCGAATATGGCGCGTCCGCTCGAGAGCGGCGCCATGGTCCGCGTTCATCATGGCTGCGGCAATTTCTCCGCTCGAATCACCCTGCTCGATGCCGCCGAACTTGCGCCCGGCACGCGCTCCCTGGCGCGGCTGCGGGCGGGACATCCCGTTTTCGTTTTCATCGGCGACCGTTTCATCGTGCGCGATTGGTCCGGCCAGGTCACCCTTGCCGGAGGCGTCGTGCTGAATATGGATGTCGGGCATGACAGACCTCCCGCAAAACCGGATCCCGAATGGCTGCGGCAACGCGCGGAATCACCGGAGCAAGTTGCCGTTTTTGTGAAATCCGAACTCGCGCGTGCAGGCGCCGCCCGGCGATCCGCCCTGCTGGTCCAATCCCGGTTCAGCGCCGCAGCAATCAGCGAATGCCTTGCACAACTCACAACACAAGGGGCGGCGATTTCGAAAGGCGACTGGTTAAGCGATGCCGCCTGGTGGAAAATCCTGCGTCAACGCGCCGTGGACGCCATTGATGCCGAACACCGCGCGCATCCCGAACATGCCGGCCTTTCGTTAAGCGATCTGCGCGCAAAACTGGAGGATGTCCCGCATTTGGCGGAAATGTTCGACGCGCTGCTGAGCGATCTTTGCAAGGAGGCATTCATCCAGGCGGGCGCGGCGATCCGGCGAATCACACATCGCCCCACTTTGCCGCCGCGCCTCCAGGGGGCGGGAGCGAAATTACGCGCGGCGCTCTCGGCAAAACCATTTGAACCGCCCTCGCGAAGGGAATTGACTCCCGACACTCTTGCCCAGCAAGCCCTGCGCTTCCTGGTGGAAACCAGGGAGGCGGTCGAGATCAGCGATGAAATCGTCTTGCCGGCCGAAAATCTTGATCGCGCCAAGAACATCATCCGCCAATACCTGCGCGCACACGGTTCAGCCACCGTCAGCGAGTTGCGGCAGGCCGTCGGAAGCAGCCGGCGCATCCTGGTGCCGCTGTTGGAATACCTCGACCGTGCCGGCATCACTTTGCGACAGGGCGATCGCCGGGTCCTGCGTTCCGCGCCTTCGGGCAATGAAACCAGCCCAAGAGACGCATCTCTCAACGCAGATTGCGGATGCAGGAACGCTTCTGCGAAAACGTCAGCGGCCTGAAGCGCCGGATAAATGCCACCCTTTGGGCGGGCGCAAGCGCATCCAGATGGCGCACCAGGCGCAGCCCCAGGCGATTCGCATCCCGGTAGCGTTGGGACAAGAATCCATGATGATACGCGAAACTTTCGTCTTCAAACAGACGCCGTCTCAGCCATCTCCGGTGCCACAGGTTCAAGCGGCGTCGTTTTTGAAGCGCGCCGGCAATCAATTTCAGCGCAAGATACGTGTCCACCTTGGCTTGCAATTCGAGATCGCACAAGAGGCTTTCGGATCCGATTTGCAGCCGATTTTCCAGAAAAAGCAGTCCGGCGTGAACGGCGTGATTCAATTCCTCAAGAAACACAATGAGCGGATGAATGTTTTGATCGCTGAGTTCCGAAAGCGGAGGATGCGCCTCCAAAGCCGCGATGACCGACGGGTGATAATAGATCGCGAGATGCAGCCGTCCATTCACGATTCGCAAAAAGGTGCGCCCCTCCGGTGAGAGTTCCAGCGTCAGCGGTCCCGCCATGGCGGAAAGCTCCGCGCACCGCTGACGATTGACGAGGCACTCCTCCAGGTTGACGCCTGTGGAGGAATAGGTCTGTTCCAGCAGCAATTGGATTCGTCGAAGGAAGGTCATGCGCATCACGTCTCTGCTTTTTCTATTGGCATTATTGCGGCTTTCTTTAGCCTGCGTTCTTCCGGCCAATCAGATCGGCGGTTGTGAAATCACGGCGATTGCAGGGGAATCGATGAATCATCATTTTTTTAGTTGCAAATGTCGCCGGCATTTCCGAAACAGCGAACATTGCTGTCGCAATCTTTCCCCCCCAGTTGCACCCTCCCTTCATGAATCGCGCGTCACGTCATGCCGCAAAAATTGAGCCGCGCGGCAAGCTTTGCGTCGCTTCATCACCCTCGGTGGTAGGACCTCTCTTCGCAGCCGCCTCGTCCAAGGGAATCGTCGCGTTTTCTTTCCATAAATGGAGAGACGGTGTGGATGCCATTCAGCGGGATCATCCGGGTTTCACACTGGAGATGGGCGCAGCCGGTTTGAAACACAACTTGCAGCGCGTCGCTTCCCGCCTGAAACTGGGAATGCCTCCCCCACCCCTTCCGCTGCATCTTCAGGGCACCCCATTTCAATGCATGGTTTGGAAGGCGCTGTTGAGAATTCCGCACGGCGCCACACAGTCTTACGCCGAGGTTGCGCGACGCATCGGGTGTCCGCGCGCGACGCGGGCGGTGGGCGCGGCATGCGCGCACAATCCGATTGCCTTGTTGGTTCCGTGCCATCGTGTCGTTCGCGGCGATGGTCATCTTGGCGGGTACGCTTGGGGTTTGCGTCTTAAAAGACGGCTGCTTGCACTGGAGCAAACCGCGCGCGCCTCTGAGAAATAATCCCGCTGACTTTGAATCCCCGGTGGCGGACGTTTTTAGCAGAAAATTTCTCATCGAAAAAAAATTGAAAATATTTGAAGAAAAAACTTGCGCATGAAAAGTCGGAGCGTAGAATCCGCCCCGCGGCCAGCAGGGGGGAGTAAAAGGATTGTGAATAACTTGTGAAAAACGCCTTCCCCGGCGCGCCGCCACCAATCATGATTTTCAACCTTCAACTCGCATTGGAAACGGGAAACCGCACGCAGGTCCCCCACCCCACCCCTGCAGTCCCCGATGTGGAGTCGAATGAACGTCCTCGGCCATTTATAACTCGTTCAACTGCAACAAGTTACATCATCCGCCCCTCGTTGTGTCAATCGCAAAGTGCGCGATCTGGTTCCCGTCGTGTGCGGGACACCGGACCTTCCGCCGATTTTCTCATGAAGCGCCTCGTGCGATCCACTCCGTCGAATCCCTGTGAATAACTAGCCCATCTCGCCATGCAACAAACCCTTCAAGATCTGTGGAAGCGAACATCGTCACGTCTGCATCAAATCGTTGCTCCGCAGATATTTAAAAGATGGTTTGAGCCGATCCGCGCTACGCATCTTGAGGATGATTGCCTGTGTTTGTGCGCCCCTTCACATCTTTATCGTTACTGGTTGGAAGATAACTATGGCGACCTTCTGCGTGAAACCTTGAGCGCAATCGCAAATCGTCCATTGACGTTTCGCTTCGTTCACAACGACAAATTGCAAGAGGAGGTCAAAACGCCCCCTCCCGTGATGCCGTGGGCTCATGCAGCAAAAAATCGCAATAACGCGATGGAGCGAAGCAATCTGAATTCCACCTTCACTTTCGCCAACTTCGTGGTGGGTCCGAGCAATCAGTATGCCCACGCCGGATGCTGGGCGGTGGCGCAATCACCCGGTCGCGCCTATAACCCGCTCTTTGTCTATGGCGCCACCGGGCTTGGCAAGACCCATTTGATGCACGCGGTGGGGCACCATTTATTGAACGAGAACAAGTCCAGCCAGGTCGCTTATGTCTCCACGGAGCGTTTCGTCAACGAGTTCATCGATGCGATTCAAAACAAGAAATTCGTGCCCTTCCGCAAAAAGTACCGTTCCTGCGATATCCTGCTGGTGGACGATGTTCACTTCTTGGGACGCGGCGACCGCATGCAGGAGGAATTTTTTCACACCTTCAACACGCTCTTCGAATCCCAGAAACAAATTGTGCTCTCCAGCGACCGCCCCGTCACCGAAATTGCGGATCTGGAACAAAGGCTGGTCTCGCGGTTCGAGTGGGGATTGACCGTGCAGCTTCAATTGCCGGACGAAGAAACCCGCATCGCGATTTTGCGCAAGAAACAGGAAACCAGCAAAATGCCGATTCCCGATGAAATCCTCCAGTTCTTGGCGCACCATATCAAGACCAACATCCGACGTTTGGAGGGTGCCTGGCAAATAGTCTGGTTTTCGACCAAATTGAAAGGCGGCGTTCTCGCCTTGTCGGTGGTGGAAGTGGAACTGCAGGATATCCGCATCGAGGATGGCATACAGGCGCTGACCGCCGTGTCGATCATGAAGCGGGTGGCCGCCTACTACGCCATTCGTCTGGCGGTTAT
>JACQHZ010000277.1 GCA_016198745.1 Verrucomicrobiota bacterium | reverse complement strand
GCAAAGTGCTGGGTAGCCCAGCCCATCCAGCGGATGGGCTGCCTTCGGCGCATACTTCACACGGGAGTGTGAAATATGCGGGCTAACTCTGTCCCGGTCGAATGAGAAAAGGATTGATGACCTGAGTTGTGCCGTAAAACTGCATGTGTGACAAATCTTCGCTGTAAACGACCGGTGCTTCAAGATTCTCAGCCGCCGCCAGAATCGCCGCATCCCAATAGGAAATCCGACAAGCATTTTGGATTTTGATCGCAGCCAGGACCAGGTCGGCATCAATGGGAACCACTGGATAATTCAGAAGCAAATTCAGAAATTCGACGGCGGTCCCTGGTTCAATTCGTCGGGCCATTTTTCCCGTCGCCACCACATAAAATTCCTGCAACACCTGAGCGGAGAGGCCAAAGTCCACGGTCCGGAGAATTTCAATGGCGGTGCGCGTTTTCGCTGCCTCCTGCGGCAACTTGGAAATCGCGTAAAGCAGGATGTTGGTGTCAATCAAAGCTTCAGCGCGCATGTAAATCGCCCCGTTTCCAGGTCACGAGACCGACGCCGGCATCAATCTTTCGGATGAGCATCAACAATTCGCGGCGCGTCCTGGCCTTCCGCTGTTTTTCATCAGCGAGGGACTCCAAATAAGTCCGAACCAGGCCATTGACGGAAGTGTCGCGTTCAACCGCAACCCGACGGACCTCCTTGAGCGTGGATTCACGCACGGAAAGGGTGATGTTTTTCATGGGAACACAGTAACTGTATAACTGTGTGATGTCAAGCGATTGTCGAAAAGCGTGCCTCGGTTCGGGGGCTCGCGATCCGCCACGGCGGATCGGAGTTCGGTGCAACGTTATCTTTGGTTATTTCTCAATCATCCCCAGTGGGAACTGAGCTTTACAACAAGATCGGCGAGCAGGCGCTTCGTCCGTTGATCGATTTCCAGGCGATCGATATGGCGGTTTTATTGGAAAGGAACGGTGACTCATGACCAAAGAGGAACTTTATGCCACCTGGGCGCCGTCGGGGGCGATATGGTCCCCTTGGGTCAAGCCGGTGTTGTTCGCATGTTCTGATTTCAGGCTTGTTCTTGATGAGAATTTTCCAGATGTCTCCGTCCAATCTCCAGGTGAGTCAAATCAAAATGAACCTCGACATCGGGCGGTTGTGCAAACCGGAGACACGTCACAACTATTCCGATGCAATCATTGGGAAAAGACAGATACAAGTTGGGCGCCAGAGCCTTCCGAGCATGGCGTCGTTGTCGTGGACCTTCCGGGCAATGAATCGGTGTGGGTGGGGTTGTCCTTGGCAAAACGCGGATACCGGCCTGTTCCGTTGTACAATTCCTGTCCTGCGCCTGCCGATTGGCGGCAGGCGGCGCAGTCCGCCGAGTCGCCCACAGCCATTCCTTCAACTGTCGTGGATGTGCGCCCCGTGATGGATGCGCTTTGGAAAGGCGCGGAAGTTTTGCAGCAACTGGTGATTTCCGCAGATGCCCCCGCGGCATTTTTGCTTGACGCGAATCGCCGAGGCGGTGGGGTGGAACCCAAAGAGGGCGATTTTGACAATCGGGCGATCAGTTTCCCGACGGATTTTCCATCGGCAAATTTTTTGCTGGCGCATTCGATTCGACGAATTTTACTGGTGCAGAGGATGGGGTTGCAGCCGCAACCGGATCTGGCGCATACCCTGCGGCGCTGGCAGGAGGCGGGGATTCAAGTCTATGGAAAATCGCTCGACTCGTCTGAGTCGCCGGCCCTCATCAACGTGGAACGACCATCACGATTTGGCTTGGTGTGGTATCGGTTTCTCGCCCTGATCGGCTTCCGTCGGAACCTGCTTGGCGGATTCGGCGGGGTGGTGCCCGACTCCAGCGCGGGATGATGGCGCCATCCGGTCATCTTTGGCAGATCGAAGTGGAAGTCACCAGGTAAACCATCCACCGCGGCGCCGGACCCGCCCCGCGGGACCGGCGCCCACCCCAAGGGAGATTTATGCAAACCATTGAAAATCAAACCACCGTTCAGGATTTTGGGATCGCTCCGTCATGTGCGATCATTGCCGGCAGAATTTCCAACGAGCGCGCATAAATGCCGCCATCGGTTTCAAGCACCCAATCCTCCTGCTGCGTTCGCCGGGGCAGCACCACTTGAGTGATGCCCGCCTGTTTGGCGAGCGCGAGATCGGCCTGCGGGCTGTCTCCCACATGAACGACTTCGCGGGGTTGCGCACCGGACAATTTCAACAGGTTCCGATAGAAGCCGGGTGTGGTTTTACCTCGCGGATGAACTTCGGCGCCGCCAAGCATTCCGGTGAAATAGCGAGAACCCCCGTAATCGGCCAGGCCGAGCGCATGGAGTTTGGCGCGGCAAATCAAGCGGCTGTTTGTGGTGCAGGTGAACAACCGAAAGCCGCGCGCGTGCAAGGTTTTGATCGCCTCGATTGCGTCGGGAAAGCCAACGATCTGTTGGGGAAGCCATTCCATCAGCGCGTCCCACAATTGGCGCTCCGTGATTCCGAGTGCGTTGTAATGGCGATCAACGGTTTCGCGTTCGGGATCGAACGCGGCCCGGACTTTCTTCTCGGCGGCCGCCGTGTCCAAGCCATTGGCCCGGGCAACGACTGAAACCAGGGACTTCATCACGTCTCCGCCGCGCGGATTCGGCGCCTGCGTGGTGATCGTCTCGTCGATGTCGAAGAAGATTGTGCGCGCCTTGAGCCGGGGCAAAGCGCGGTCCCGATCAGAATCATGCACCGAGAACCTCGCTGAATTTGGCGCCTGCTAGCAGACACCGGGCGCTGACAACCGTGATGTCTTCGGTCCCAGGGTAGGTGCGTGCTCCCATGTTGAGAACCGCCGGAAATTGCCTTCCCAGATCCTGAAGGAGATGGGCGGCCAAATGCTTGAGCATGGGTGAAAGATAGAATCGGCGTTTCTGTTTTTAAAGAATTTTATGCGCAGAAAATGCGCAACCTCGCGAAGGAAGGCGGCGCTCAATAGACGCGCATAAATAATTCGACATGATTTCACCCATCCCTTGCGTTTTTAGCCTTGGAGGGCGACGCAAGGGGCAGGGAGGAAGGGAGCCGGGGTGTTCTGTCGTCGCCTTTCATCTTCGCCCTGAGCGCGCTTCGAGGTTGGCGCTGACGGAGCCTCATCCTTATACACATCTGCGGGCGGGGATAAACCCCGCCCCTACACGCCCAGTCAGATTTCCAATTTCCGATGTAGGGGAGGGGTTTAACCTCTCCCGATGAGCAGCATGAATGGATTTGTGAATAAGGATGAGGACGCGCCGCCCCCGCTTTGTTTACGCGTAAACAATGCCATGAAAGACGCACCTGTCAACCGCAATCTGCGACAAATAAAGTTGCGGGCGACACGCCAGATCATCGCTTTCACTTTGTCAACCATTCGCCGTTCTGTTATACACCTAGCAGCCTGTCGGACTTGCGCCCGTCAGGCTGCTAATGGGAGTTTTGCATGTGTTTGAAATACAACGAAGGGCAACGTATGAACGAACTGAGCAGACG
>JACQHZ010000260.1 GCA_016198745.1 Verrucomicrobiota bacterium | reverse complement strand
GGGATGCGCTTCACCTGTCTGCCGACAGGCAGGTAGAAGCGCAGCTACAACAACAGAGAAATCTTCTCCGGGAAACAAGATTGCGAACGTTAGTAGTGCAGTGCGTCCCGATGATTTCGTTGATCCGGATATCCGGGGCAGGATTGTGCCCGCGTCTCTTTCATCCGTTCTGCCCTGACAATGCGCACCAACTCCGCCAACTCCATCGCAGTTTGACGCCTTTCATCTGGTTCAAAATTCAGCCGGTCAACCAGCAATATTTGCGCAAATTTTGCAGGTCAACCGACAAAACCATGTTATCGCGTCTTGTTCAGCATCAGATCGAAGCGGCGTTGTTCAAAGGCAAAACCCTTGTCATCTTCGGGCCGCGGCAGGTTGGCAAGACCACGTTGGCGAAGGCCATTCTCGAAGCGCATCCTGCGCAGTCGGCCTACGTCTCCTTTTCGTTGAGGAAAGCGGCGGGCTCTTTGTCGGTTTCGAATTCAAATGGGGCGGCGGAGCGGCGCGCGCGGTCCGGGCTTTCACCGCGCTCTACCCTGGCAGCGTCGTGAAAGTTGTGGACCGCTCAACCATCTGGGATTTCGCCGACGTGCCGGTGAAGGGTACCTGACCCACCGCTTGCTGAAACGCAGGAAAACGAGTAAAAGAAGGCCATGCCCACGCGCGAGCGGTTGACCAAGCTCTTCGAGTTCCTCAAAGCCTACACCGAACTTCGTTTCCCGCCGGTACGGGACATCAATCAACAACCACACGTTCTCTGGCTGAAAGACCTTCCATCCCATCCTTCCATCGAGACATTTCGTACGGAGGGCAGGGCAAATGCAGAAACTGAGGACAGCGACATCGTGCTGCGTCTCTCACGGCCCGACACCACACCGTGTCCCCCGCCTCTATCGCCACTATCCGAATGGCTCAAGCCGGGTTGGCGCGAGATTTCAGGCAAAGTTGAAGTCCAATTAACCCGCAATGTTGTCGGCGAGGACGGCGAGACGCGCATTGAGGAATTTGAAACGGACTCCCGGCGTCCTTCGCTCCTCCGCGAGTGGCAGCAGCGGCGCGAGCAATGGGTGGCAAACGAACTGCCTGCACGACAATCACTGGCTCTCTTCCAAACCGTTTACGAGTGGTATGGCGTTCAGGAAAGGGAAGGCGAGAAGATTGAATTCATGGTTGGCGACGGTCTCTTGCATTGTCACGATGTTGACGGTGAGTTTCACCATCCTGTCCTTTTGCAAAGACTCGAACTGGAGTTTGATCCGGAGAAGCGCCAGCCGGAGTTTGTCTTTCGAAAGCATATTCGTCCGCCGGAACTTTACACGGAGTTTCTCCGATGTTTGCCCGGAGCGAACAGCCAACAACTTGCTCGGTGCGCGGACGAATTGAAGAAGGCAGAATTTACTCCGCTTGGAGGAGAGGACACCGGCGGATTTCTTCAACGCTTGCTCCATGGACTGTTTCCAAGTCGCGGGACCCTGGTCGAGCGGCAACAAGTTGTGCGAGAAGAGGATGTTCCAACCATCAAGCGCGAACCGGTCATTTTCATTCGCCAGCGACGCACGAACGTCTTCGATTTAAATGTGGTCTTTGGTGGAACATCCACCCGCCCCATTGACGCAGCCAAACGCGTGAAGGAAGGTGCCGGAAAGGATGACTGGATTCCCAGCCCGGTGAACCTTGGGGAATCCCTGCCCCTTTCTCACTCGGAAGTTGCGGCCCTTTATCAAACCAATGCGCGCGTTTCCCTCGTCGATGAGCGCGAACTGGCAGCCGGCCGTCCAGAACTGAGCGCATTGCCAACGCCCAATGACTTTCGATACGTGGTTGACGAGTTGGTTGCGTTGGCTGGTCAGAATCTTCGGAATCGGGAGGAACTGTGGGATGCGGGAACCGAACCGAAAGACTTGGCCGAGTTCGATCAAATGCTGGCATCGGCAAGCGAAACCATCGAATTCCTGCGTGACGTGCCGCCGTGGAAACTTGAGGCCATTCAAGCTGGGCAAGACGGGGAACAGGCGCGCCGGGTCTGGGAGTCGCTGGCCGAGTTGATTGAGATGACTTGTCGGGAGGTGCATGAGTGCCACGCGCTCGTGATGGAACACGGCCCGTCTATTTCCGATTCGCGCCCGCCTCACGAGTTACTGCCGCTGGTCCAGGAAATCATTCGCCACATTGAAGCTGGCAAGTCATTTGGTCTGCACAGCAAGTTGACCAAGCGCCGATGGTTCGAGTTCAAGAATAATGTTCGCATTGGAAATCGCACAATGGAGCTGAACGATTTGACCCACTTGAAGGCAGTGCGGGCGCTCCTGCAAATGCGTAAGCTTCGCTCTGAACTGGTCGAACGATGGGAACGCATCATGGTTCCGCTGGGTGGTCTTGCTTGCTCGGAATTGAGCGAAAAACCCGAACGGGTTTGCAAACAATTCGTTCCGCAAATCCAAGCTTGTTTGGATTGGCACACTTCCACCTGGCAGCCACTCGAAAACAAGTTCCAACGCCTCGGCTTCGCATGGTCTGCGTTTCTGGAGTCAACCGCGCCTGAACCGGGAGATAACGCTGAGCTTCGCCGAATTCGGCGTGCGGTCCTCGGCGATCTCGGTCCTGTTCTCCAGTCCCGGAGCGGCTGGTTGCGGTACAAGCGGCTGCTGACAACACTGCGTGTATGGCAAGAGCAGATGCCAGAGTCCGGCCTGTCCGAAGCTCAAGCAACCCAACGGTTACGAGCGGCTCTGCGTGATGCGTTGCCGTCGGATTATCAATCGGCATACGAAGAACTGGGGCGACTAAAGAATATGGAAAGAGATTTGGCGCGACGGCGTGAATTGCTGGAACGGCTCGGCCGCTCGGCGCCAACCTGGGCGTCAGCAATTGAGAATCGGTTGGCGCAACACAGCCAGTCTGAGTCACCGGGTGATCCGCATTCTGCTTGGAAGTGGCGACAGCTTCATGACGAATTGGAGAGGCGGGCAAGTGTATCGCTCGACCAATTGCAGCAACAAATCGAACGTCTAAGTCAGCAGCTTCTTGAAATCACCGCACAACTCGTCGAGAAACACACGTGGATGAATCAAATCCGCCAGGTCACGAGTGATCAGCGACGTGCGCTCGGTCTCTATGCGCTATATCGTGACAGGATTACGAAGAGTCGAAATGGTGTTCTTGATCAACACTACATCCAAGCAGCGCGCAAAGAAATGGAATTAGCGAAGCAGGCCGTGCCTGTGTGGATCATGCCTCTTGCAGAAGTGGCGGAGACTTTTGACCCACGCAATACCCGCTTCGACGTCGTGATAATTGATGAAGCGAGCCAGTGCGATCCAACTGCGTTGTTTGCTCTTTATCTTGGAAGTCAGGTCGTAGTGGTAGGCGACAAAGAACAAGTCACGCCAACAGTGTTTCAGGAAAAAACCGAGGTGCTGAAACTCATCAACACCTACCTGATGGAGGTGCCGGGATGTTTGGCTTATGACGGTGAAACTTCGATTTACGAATTGGCCGAGCCGTCGTTTGGCAGGGTCATTCGGCTGACCGAACACTTCCGTTGCGCGCCCAACATCATCGCCTTCAGCAACAACCTTTCCTACAAGGGCGAAATCAAGCCCCTCCGCGAAGCTTCTGCGATTCCGCTTCATCCGCACGTCGTTCATTACCGAGTTGAGGATGGACGAGATGGTGGCGACAATGTCAATGAAATGGAGGCGGAAACCATTGTCTCACTGATTTGCGCCGCCCTTGAGCAACCGGAATATGCGAAGAATGAATTGGGCGAACCGGCAACCATCGGTGTCATCTCGCTCGTGGGTGATCGACAAGCTCTGCGAATTGACAGTTTCCTGCGCAAACGCCTCGAACCCGCCGAATATCAAAGAAGACAGATTCTCTGCGGGGACTCCGCGCAGTTCCAGGGCGACGAACGCGATGTCATGTTCCTTTCAGTCGTGGACTCGCCGCCCGACGCGCCACCGCTCTCTATGCGCCAGGAAGGACCAAAGAAGATTTTCAAGAAGCGCTTCAATGTCGCCGCCAGCCGTGCACGAAACCAGATGTGGATCATCCACAGTCTGAACCATGAAACGGACCTCAAAATTGGCGACTATCGCCGTCGGATCATTGAGCACGCGCTTGACCCGGATGCGTGGGAACACGAATTGCGGGAGCGCATGGCAAATGTGGACCCTCGTTCCATGGCATTTGAGGGGGGCGTTCTTCGCCGCCTAATGGAACACGGCTACCATGTCGTTCCACAGCACGAAGCCGGGGCCTACTCCATTGACTTGGTCGTTGTTGGAGGCCGGCGACGCTTAGCCATCGAGTGCGATGGCGAGCGATTTCACGGCCCGGAGCAACTTCAAAAAGATCTCGAACGCCAAGCCATTCTGGAGCGGCTCGGTTGGACGTTCGTCCGCATTCGCGGCAGCCTTTTCTTCCGCGACGAAGACCGAGCATTGGAACCAGTGTTCCGTCGCTTGAAGGAAATGAACATTGGACCGGAACTTGCTTCGTGCGCATCGTCACCACCGGCCGGACCCTCGGAGGTTGTTGAGCGAGTGAAGCGGCGCGCCCAGGAATTGAGGGCTTCGTGGCTTCTTGAGAGACAAGATACCGATGACCGCTCATTCTTGGGGTTGGAACGACAAGGTCCCGATCACGTTCCTGTTCTCGATGAGACCGAGGCAATGCATCCAGCCAGAGGACCAAGATGTAATTTGGTCTTCACCATCCATTGGCCCGAAATCGACAGCGGCAGCAGCCCCACAGTCATCAAGCGGAACACGGGTGCCGAAGCGTTTGTCGAAACCATCCAATATCTTATCGACAAACTTGACGCTGAAAAATCCGCAGCCTTGCGCACAATTTTTGTGCGTGGGGTTCCTTTGGTATCCAACGAACGAAGCAACCGATACCAACAGAGGCAGCTTCGGGATGGCCGGTGGGTGGTCACCCACAGTTCCGCAGATGACAAGATCAGGATCGTGAACCAAATTTTGAAGGTGCTTCAATTGCCCATCACATTTATCCGGGTTGAAAAGATTGTGGAGTGATCGGTCGGTGTTGTTTCAGGCGAGTTCTCGCATGATCGGGTACCTTCGACATCCACACCCGCTGCTACAACCCTGCTGAGTTCCAGCCGCATTCGCGTTGCCGAAACACAATCCGTCGCGACAAGTCTGGCTCTCCGGAGCACCCTAATCCGAAGGGGACATGCCTCTTGAAGCACAATCTGGATTGCCAGCCTCAACGGAGTTGTGGCCATTTGAACCTTATATCCTGGCCGTTTTGCGCTTTGCGTAGGAAACAGGTTTGGCTGTTCCCGCTCTTTGCGCCGGCGGAGCAACGGCTGATTCCGCCAGCAGCAACACGCCTTGCCTTGGCGTGGCCGGCTTGTGGACGTTTGCGTTGCGCGGCGCGGCTTGGGGTGTTTGAAATACGTCGCGGCGCAGGTCGGCGGTTTTGCCCTGGAGAATCGCGGCGTGGCCGGCTTTGAGTTCGGCGTCCGTGCCGGTTTCGGCGAAGAATCGGAACGAGGCGGTGGCGAGGTAGTCAAGGCGTTCGTCGAAGGCAAGCCACGACGCCATCCCCGGTCCGCACCCCATGTTCTTTTCTGCCCCAGCAGGACCAGCATGTACCGCAAAGCAAGTTTGTCACGCTTTGGACGCGCTTTGGATTAACGTCAAAAAATCGGCTGCTTTGACAATCTGAATGCCCTGGTGGTTTTCCAGGTCGAGCAGATGATGGTCACCACTGACGAGGAATTGTGCTCGTCCGATGACTGCACATTCCAGCACGGCATCATCGTCGGGATCTGCGGCAACGATCTTCAGGGTTCCCGGAATGACAATGACGTTGCAAAAGGCGCGAATCTCATCCTCAATTTCCGTCACTTTCTGCGCATCCAAACCGCGTTTGAAACGAAGTTTTTCGGCGAGTTCAGAGAGGATGGGTTCGCAGGTAAGAGACAGGCATCTGCCTTGGCGGGCGGCTTGAACACAGCGATGCGGATTTCCCAGCCAGCCGACAGCGGAAAAGAGAATGTTTGTGTCGAAGACGACACGGAGAAGCTCATTCACGATCCGTGCAGGAGATCGTCCACAAAGGGTTCACGCTCCGCCTCAGACATGGCGTCCCAATCCAAACCACGCGCTGCCGCAAGCCGGCGCATGTCCTGCTCGCCTTCGCGGGCCGCCGTCTGCCACCACTGATCTCGCTCAGACGTGAGGTCCGCCAGGACGCGCTGTTTGCTTTGGGGCGGCAGTTGTTTCACCAACTGCACCACCTGTTCATCGGTTAGCGATAGCACTGCCATACGGATACTATGGCGCAGAATTGCTTGGGATTCAACATTCCTTTCCACATTCCTGGTTGAACATCATCTCCTCGCCGTTTTGGGCCGGGCGTAGGAAACGGGTTGAGCTGTTCTTGCGCTTGGCGCTGGAGGAGCAACGCTGATTTCGCCAGCAGCAACACGCCTTGCCTTGGCGTGGCCGGCTTGTGGACGTTTGCGTTGCGCGGCGCGGCTTGGGGTGTTTGAAATACGTCGCGGCGCAGGTCGGCGGG
>JACQHZ010000259.1 GCA_016198745.1 Verrucomicrobiota bacterium | reverse complement strand
TTCACCTTGTGAAAAATGCAGGCTAGGGATTGAACACAGGTGTTGCCGGAAAAAAACTTGTACAACATGAAAGAATACCCCAGCGAGAGCCGCCATTGGTTCAGTCGCATTGCTTGGCAACGAGCGGGTAACGCTCCGTATGCTCAATGCAGTCCAAATCCAGATCAACATCGAGCTGCGGCCAGAAAAGATGCTCCTTGTGATAAAGCTCAACGGCAAACAATTGATCCAAGGTTGCCCGGCGAAACCAGGGAAACCGGTCAAAATCCAGGAAATACTCCCGCTCTGCGACCATCAACCAAAACCCGTGAGGTGTCACGTTCAGAACCTCAGCCTTCGAAATGTCGGCGCCAATGCTTTCTAATTTCATCTTGTCTTTCCTCCACAATTCGTTGGAGTTCCGTCAATTCTACGGCACTCAACCCCTTGCTCACGGCCAATTCAATAACCGGTTCCAACCAGAACTTGGCTTCACCGTCTGGTGATAGCACATGCACATGCCTCCGGGGTTCTTCCCTCGAAAAAAAGTAAAAGCGGTATCTGCGATACTGAAAAACCGTCGGACTCACGTCAGCACATTATCAAATTGGTCAGACTGTTTCAAACAGAAGTTGTTGCTACTGGACAAACCGCAACAACCGGTACGAATGCGCGCCGATCTCAAGCGGCGTCGGTTTGTCTTTCTCAAGAGCGGTTTCCTTCACCTCCTGCAGCTTGAAACTGTCGGGATGCGCCAGCCCGCCGGTGCCGTAATCCCTGCACCTGATCGGGGCGGCCGTGAAGCCGGTTTGCCGATGAGATTGTAGCGAACCACATATTCCTTTTCGCCCGACGCCAGTTCCTGTCCTATTCCGGTCTCGAGCGTCCAGTTCCAGAACGATTCAAAAAAGAATTGCAACCCGTACGCTTCATCGCCGATGCGCATGAAATTAATCGGATCAGAAGGGTAATGCGTCTTTGGCGTCTCGCCGCCCGGTCCCGACGGAACATATTCATTCGGCCACCATAAGGTCGCGAATCTTTCATACCAAGATTGACCACGAAATATCCAGGGCAAAGAGGCTGCTGCAAAAAAACAAGCTCCCAAGCGTGACAAGACCCCGTGACAATCGGGCTTGAAATCCCGATTGTTTTCGGCGACTGTGATACAGGCTATGACAGCGGAACAAATTTGGCAAGTCCATCACGCAACTCCCTTCCGGCCATTTACGATTCATCTGACCGACGGTCGGGCCTTCACGGTCAACCACCCTGAGTTCATGATGATCATGCCGGGGCGCCGCACCATCGTTGTCGCCGTGAGCGACGACGCAGCCGAGATCATTGATGTCATGCTGGTGACCAGCCTCACTACCGGCAATGGGTCGCAGGCTGCTTGATCGTTCCTGGCGCATGTGAAATCCACCTGTTATCTGGTATCGCTCACTCATAACGGCGGCACCCAGATCATGATTTCGTCTGGCCAAGATTTTACGGAGGGTGGTCTTTTTGGCCAATTTTTTTGGCAGCTCTTGTGGTGTTCTGCGGCATTTTAATTCTGGTTAGAAAACGTATTGGCTGGATTCTTTTTACCATCGGTACGGGATTAGCGATTTTCAGCATCCTGTTTACTGCCACCCCTCCCATTGGTCGGCAATACCCGGTACAGTTTGTTTCTTATTTTATTTGGTGGGTGGCTGGTGTTTGGCACTTGGTTTCGCACCGAACAGGTTTTGCTTCAACCTCGCAGATCGGGAAGGCGCCTTGATGAACCCTTATGCAGTTGATGAAAGCGTGCGTCCTGTCCATGTCCATACTGCGGGACCGAACCGTTCCACGACCGCCTTGCGCAATCCCTCGCCGTCCGGGTGCGTCTTCAAGACCGCCATCATCGTGGAGCCGCTGCCGCACATCATGGCGCCGGCGACCTGCGGTTGGGCCGCGAGGAATTCCTTCGCGATTCTCAAAATGGGGAACTTGCGGAAGACAGGCGTTTCCAGGTCATTGTGGAAAAACGATTTGGAGTGAGAAATTAGAAGTTCAAAATTAAAAGTTGAGGAAACAGATTTTAAAATTGATTCTGTAAAGGCGGATGCAATCGCCGTCTGTTTTGCCTTCGCGCCTTCAATTTCTAATTTCTCATTTCTCAATTCTAATTTTAAATTCTTATATGCCCACGCCGTCGCGCTGCCGAAACCGAAATTCAACAAAAAAATGGGCAGCGCGATCGGAAATTCGACCGGCGTCAGAATCTCTCCGCGTCCTTCGCTGAGCGCAGGACGGTTTCGCACGAAAAAAGCGGTGTCCGATCCGAACTCGGACGCGAGCCGTTCCAGCGCTTCATCGGGCAGGTTGAGTTTCCACAAACGATTGAGGCCGACCAAGGCAGCGGAACCGTTGGAGGAACCGCCTCCGAGTCCGGCGCCGATCGGCACGCGTTTCTCAAGGCGGATGCGCGCGCCCAGTTGCGGCGCATGCCGGACGCGAAGCAATTCAGCGGCGCGGCGGACCAGGTTGCTGTCATCCACCGGCAACGACGGATCGGAACAATCCAGTTCGATCCGGGGTTGATCCAGCAGATCGAAAGTCAGGCTGTCGGCGAGGGAGATGGGCAACATCAACGTTCGCAGCGCATGATAACCGTCGGCGCGTTTTCCGAGCACCTCAAGAAAGAGATTGATCTTGGCGTGGGATTCGAGATGAAGGACCATAAGGATCACTTTTGTTTTGCGTCCTCGGCCGCCGGCACCGGATCAAGAAGGGGCGAGGCATGGATTGCCGCCGCCAACGGTTCGTTGTCGAACGCCGTCGCATGCGCGGTCTCTTTCATTTCATGCGCATGCGTGCCGGCCGGCTCTGGTTCATGAGACGCGGTGTTGCCGAGCATGAGGGATGGAGGAGTGGGAGCGGACCCTGCGAGATAATAACCTGCCTGATATTGATAGGGCAACAACAACGCGGTAAGCGCCTCCTTCCAGGTGCCTTCAACCCAGTACGGATCACGAATGAACTCGCCATCGGGATCAAACTCCGCCCAAAACCACGTGTAGCTTTCCACCTCCTGGACAAAGCCGCCGGTCTGAGCCACCACCAGCGAGAGTTTTTCGCCCGGCAGGGATTCAGCCTGGCAGATCAACTCGCCGCCGTCGCGCAGATTCCATCGCAGGTCCCAATAAGTGCGGGGCGCGACGGTCCATGTGGCGCCATACCGTTGGAGCAAACCCGCCAGCGCGCGTCCGAATTTCTTCCAATCAGTCTCCGTCCAGGCCGGCGGACTCAGGATGGCCTGGATTCGCTGGAATCGCGTCCGCCAGTCCGCGAGGATGCGCCGCAACTCAAGAATGGAAATCACCGAGTCTGTGCCTGGTTTCTCTCCAGGTCATAAACGCGGTTTTCCAGCCGCTGATAACGAAGCTGGTCGGTTGCGCGGTCCTTGCGGGTTTGAACCCGTAACTCCTCCAATTGCGTTTGCAACCACACAATCTGCTGCTTTTGCGCTTGTTGCTGCGCATTCAGCCGATTCACCGCCTGGTTCATTGCCTCGACGGTCTCCTTCAGATCGTTCCGAACTTTTCGGATGTCGGTGGTGAGTTTGGCGTCCAACTGCTGAACCGTGACGCTCTGCTGCTGGATTTGACGGGAAAGCACCCATCCGCCGTAGGCCGCGAGGATGGCGACCAACACAATCGAGGAGATAAGGGCGATGGCCATGCCTGACAGCAAAGAACCGACGGCCTTCTGTTCGCGCGACTGGCGCAGAACATTTTGTTGGAATTGAGAGAAAGGTGGATTGCTCATGGTGTTTGTGGCGCTTTGAGAGTTGTGTTCCGTGGCGCGGGATGTTGATGGGTTGGGCGTTTCAGTTTTGGCAGCGGGGGATGCGCCGGGCAGTCCCCCTGACTGTTTCGTCGCCGCCGAAGAATGGGGACCCGCGTTCAGCGGCGGTACAGGGATCCTTCGGGTTGTGTCGGCGTGAGCGGTCCGCACCCCGGCGGATTGCGCAGGTGGACCCGGTTGGGTCGTCCGTGGCGGGGCCGTCTGTGATCCGAAGTCGAATTCCAGGTTCTGAGCGGTGGCGCGACGGGCGGGCGCCTTGCCGCTCGATGGGCGACGAACCTTGGATTCCTCATTTGGATCGTGGGTCATGTGAATGGCGAAAAAAACGTCCCTGAATTTTCACGGCTTCCATTGCCGAGACGTCTCACTCAACGGAAACGCCTCCGCCAAGCGCGTGATTTGAAACCGAGGCTAGCGGCTGGCGGCGTTTTTGTCGAGCGCACATCGGCATCATTCGCGCTATTTTCCCACAAACTTTCCGGGGTTCAACACGCCGGCCGGATCAAGGCAGGACTTGAGGCGTTCGTGCAATTTCCGGGCATCCGGCCCGATGGCCATGGACCACCATCGTTTCTTGGCCAACCCGATGCCGTGCTCGCCCGTGATCGCCCCCTTCCACTTCAGAACCTGGCGGAAAAGCTCGTTCAAGGCATGCTCGCCCCCGATGACCTGGCGGCGAACATGGTCATCCACCATCAGGTTCACGTGAATATTGCCGTCGCCGGCATGGCCGAAACAGGCGGCGCGAATGCCGTGCCGCCTCTGGAGTTTTTTGGCGAACTCGAACAAATCCACAAGCCGGCTGCGCGGCACGGCAATGTCTTCGTTGAGTTTGCGAAGTCCGGTGGACTTCAGGGCGCGCGAAAATTCGCGGCGCAATTCCCACAATCGTTCGCAATCTTTTTCGGTCTCGGCGGTGTCGAGCGAAAGCGCCCCGGCTGTTCGCAGCAGGCGCGCCAGCGCCTTGAGTTCGGCGCGAACAGATGACCGTTGACCGTCGGTTTCCACCAACAGATGAGCCTGCCCGTGCGGAAGCGAGAGAATGGAAACCGGCCCGTCATCCTGGAAGGACAGCGGCTTTTCAGCCGTTCCAGAAAATTTCCTGCGGACCGCGTCGAGGGTGAACCCATCGGCGATCTCAACCGCGGAAGGCAAAAAGCCTTTCTTGAAGATGAGTTGCACTGCGGCGGCGGCATGCCGCTCGTCCGCAAACCCGGCTGAAAGACAGGCGCGGGCGGGCGGATGCGGAATCAACCGGAGCGTTGCCTGCGTGACGACACCCAACAGACCTTCCGATCCCACAAACAGCCCCACCAGGTCAAACCCGGTTTTGTTTTTGTGCGTTCGGCCGCCGGCCTGGATGATCTCGCCCGTGGGCAACACCACCTGGAGACCAAGAACATAGTGCCGCGTCACGCCGTACTTGAGACAACGCGGGCCCCCGGCGTTGGTCGAGATGTTTCCGCCGATGGTGCATTCCTTGAGGCTGGCGGGGTCTGGCGGATAAAACCAGCCGTGTCGCCGTGTTGCCGCCTGCAGATCGCCCGTGACGACTCCCGCTTCCACCGTCGCGACGCCGTCTTCGGGATGGATTTCCAGAATGCGATTCATCCGGGCCAGGGAGAGCGCAATTCCGCCGCGCACCGGGACGCATCCGCCGACATAACCAACACCTCCGCCACGGACCGTCACCGGAACCTTATGACGGGAGGCGAACCGCATCACATGGCTCACCATGCGCGCGTTTTCAGCAAAGACAACGGCGTCCGGTCGATGCGAAGCAAACCACTCGTCGCTGGAATGCGCCTCAAGCGTTGCGTCATCCATGCGGACACGCCCTTTCCCGATGAGTTTCTGAAGCTCGGCTGCAAATGACATGAAAACATCCTAGTGTACCGTTTGTGAAAATGAAACTTCATTGTGCGCCGCAACCTGTTTGGGGTGCGCGACAAAATTGTTGGTCACATCGTGATGCCCGACGTAGGGGCGTTCAAAGCCGAACGCATTCGGCTCCCCGAGACCCTTCGGGGTTGAACGCCCCTACACCAATAATCTTGTCCTGCGCCCCCCTGTTTTCTCCCTGTTGGCGCGGATGCGCCAACCGTGATACAACATTCCGTCATGAGCGATTCCACGCGCCAAACCTCCGGAAGTTCATGGAAGGAAATCCTTCTGATCATTCTGGTTTCTGCGGCGGCGTACGCGCCAGGTTTCTGGAATGGGTTTGTTTATGACGACGAACTTTATGTGCTCGGCAACCCGCTGGCGCAGGGGTCGCTCCATATCCGCCGGATTTTCACCGAGACATACCCGCCGGGTGAAAAGGACCGCGGCCTTTACCGTCCATTGGTCGTTCTTTCCTTTTTTATCGATGGCAAAATCTGGGGCTTTCCGGCGTCAGGCCAGTGGAACGGTTTTCATCTTACCAACACCGTTTTCCACGCGTTGAATGCCGGCCTGTTCCTCATCTTGTTGCAGCGTCTCGGACTGGGGACATGGACGCGTCTGGTCTCCGCCGGTGTGTTTGGGCTTCATCCCGCGCTCAGTGAGGCCGCGGCATGGATTTCCGGACGCGCTGAACTGATGGGAATGAGTTTCGGCTTGATGGCATTGCTCGTTTTCCTGCGGAGGCCACGGAACGCACATCTGGCCGTGGCGATGGCCCTTTGGCTGCTTGCCATGCTCTGTAAAGAGCACTGGATCGTGCTTCCGGCTCTCGCGGTCCTGGTGTGCGTCTGCATGCCGGGGGACTCCAAGCTCAAGCGGCGCGAAGCGATCGGCGGCGCGTGCCTCGCGGCGGTTGTTGCAACGCTGTTTTGGATTCTCCGCTTTCAGGCGGTGGGAAGCTGGCATCCGCCAATGGCCGCCTACGGATCGGTGGCCGCTTTTTCGCGAACTGCGACTTCGCTGGGCGTCCTCTGGCATTATGTCGGCCTATGGCTGTGGCCGGTGGGACTGAGCGTTCACCACGAAATCCGGATCGTCTCCAACCCGGTTCACGGCGCGGCAATTCTCACCGCATGGCTGGCCGTCTTTTGGCTGGCATGGCGGACGCGGCGGCTTTTCCCGTGGCTCAGCCTCGCGGTGGGGTGGTTTTGGATCGCCATTCTGCCCGTGTCCAATTTGATCGTCACCATTGGAGCGGTTTCGGGCGAGCGTTTTCTCTATCTGCCAACGCTTCTGTTTGCCCCGGTCATGGTCATGGGTGCGAACCTCGTTTTCTCCGGTGTTTTCAGAGATTCGTTGCGACGGACGCTTCTGATTGCCATGGGCGTTGTTTGGTGTTTGCTGCTCGTGGTGCGTCTGTGGCTGCGGCTGGACGATTGGTCGTCCAACCTCGCCCTATGGGAGTCCGCCGCCAGGCAATATCCGCAATCGTACGGAATCAAAGCGCAACTGGCGGTAACCCTGCTTCGGGAAAAGAGATTCGGCGAAGCGCATGTCCTGGCCGCCGAGGCACTGGCGCAGGGTGAAAAAAATCCGCAGCCATATCAGAAGCATTTCACGCCGCGTCTCATGGAAACGGATGCCAAGGCGCAGACTTGCATGCGCGAAATGGTCTGGGTGAACCGGTTCAATGCCGCCAATGAAACGGCCCGGTCACAACATCTGCAGGAGGCCCTGACCGAGTATCGGTCGTTGGCCGCCGAATTCCCCGAACATCCCCAGACCTGGGAGGCGCTGGGTGATTTGTATGTGCGGCTGAACAATCACGTGGCGGCGCGCCAGAATTTCGAGGAGGCCATCCGTCTCAACCCAAAATCCGCCGCGCTTTTCGGAAAGCACGGGCAGACCTTGAGCGCGCTTGGGAAAAAAGCGGAGGCGTTGTTGGCTTATGACCGCGCCCTTGAGATCAATTGCATGGACCCGCTCACCCACTATAATCGCGGTGTGGTGCTCGCGGAACTGGGCGAGTACGACGATGCCCTCGGCGCTTTCAACGCCGCCAGCCGGCTCGCGCCCGTCCTCATGGAACCACATCTGAATGCCGCCAACATTCTGATCCATCTCAAACGCTACGACGAAGCAATCAAGGAATTGGCCCATGTATTGAAGGTCGATCCGCGAAAATCGGAGGCGATCGAGTTGCTGAAAAAGATACCGGGCGTCGAGCATGTTGTGTCGCCGGTTCAAAAACCGAGTATCCGGGAACGACGGCCATAGACCGTATTCCTCATCGGGCGATTGCAGAGGATTTGGTGCGTCATGTCGGTTTCCCGATGTGTTCCTCGTAGCCAATCCGTCTCGTCAGTTGCTCGATGCTGCGTTGGGTTTGGCCAATGACATTTGGCGGCGGTTGTCAACAAGCACCGCTTTCCCCCAATCCGGATGCGGAAGGCTTGCGGTTGGTTAATTTGTGGCTTCCGTTGAGGCGCTCTTCGGCACCATTCTCGAATTCTCGAAACTTGCGTGATTTTCATTTTTCATCTAGCATGCGCGCATGTCAGACCCGGACCAGCTTCGTGAAATCTTCCGAATGCAGGAGGAATTGAACCGTCGCATCGGCATCAACACATCCGCGCTCACGGAGGAGGAGAAGGTTCGATGGCTCCTCAATTACTCACGCGCGATGACGCAGGAGATCGCCGAGTTGGTTGATTCGGCGCCGTGGAAATGGTGGGCAAAATACCAGAAGTTCGACCAGCAGAACGCCCGCGTCGAAGTGATCGATCTTTTTCATTTTCTCATCTCGATGGCGCAGGTGCTCGGCATGACATCCGACGACGTCTTTCGCGCCTACGTAAAAAAGAACAGCGTCAACCATCAGCGCCAGGACAAGGGTTACGCGGCCAAGGATGAGGACGATTCCCGACACATTTGAAAACCATCACCATCCTCAAGGCGTTCCCCGCATTCGCCAGGTTCTCAGAAAGCGAGCTGGAGTTCATCGCCCGGAACATGACTCTGGAGAGCTTTCACGCCGGCGAGGTGATTTTGAGGGAGAACGCCTTCAGCAACACGCTTTATATCATCGTGCGGGGCGTGGTGGAGGTTCGCAAGAAATTCGGCGATCAGGAGATTGCAGTTGCGGAATTGTGCGCGGGCGCTTTCCTGGGCGAGGGCGGCGTTGCCGGGATGGACAGCCACAGGTCCATGGCAATCGCCGAGGCCATCACGCCATCCGAGATGCTCACCTTGCCGGGAAACTTTCTTGATCTTGCGACTGCCGAACATCCGATGGTTGCCGTCAAACTGCTGCGGCTGATGTCCATCATGCTCGCCGGCAAGCTCCGCAGACTGAACGAAGAATACGTGTTATTATTTCTGGAACACGAGGGGACCCAAAATATCAGCGCCCTCCGGAATTTGCAGGAGGAAATCTCGAAGGAATGGGGTTTCTGATCGAAGGACCGCGCTTGCGGCCTCCATCCTGCATTTCAGTAAAGCGAAACGTTTCTGCTCACTGCGAGGACATTGGCGCAGAGATCGGGGTGAAACTCCATCTCGATGGCGGCCACCTGTCCCTGTCGCGGTCGCACCTTGAAATGCGGATAGGGGATCGTGAACCGGCACACCAGGTCTTTCACCGACAGGATCGAGCCGAATTTCTCCCAATGGAAATTCGTCACGCCGATCGCGAAGGTGTTGTCATAAAGGGTGGTCTTGATCTTCATGCCTCCCGACGGGGTCCCCTGCGACGCCCCGATGCTGAGGCTGGTTGTGGTATGCACGTGCAACCGCAATCGGCCGGAAGCCGCAATCTGGTTGGTGGCGGCATCCGCCAGGCTGAAATAACCGTTCAGCGCCCCTTTGTGCGCGTAAGGCACGAATTTCAGGACATAGGCCGGCGGATTTTTTGAGGTGGGCGGCGCCGCCGGGCGCGACAACGAACAGGCAAGAAGTCCTGCCGTCAGAAGGATCGCCAAGGCCGGGGCCCCGTGGCTCTCCACAAGCTCCTGTATCGTCCCGATTTTTTGGTCACGTGCCATGCGCTCAAGCTTGCCTTGTTGCCCGTCATTTGGCCATAGTAAAGCTTGGGGATTTTCCCACACAAAAATTCGCATGAACCTTGTTCGCATAGGCATGGCCGGATTCGGCGTCGTCGGCGGCGCCGTGTACCGCCATTTGTGTCGTGAAGCCGCGCTTCTCGCAGGCCGGTGCGGAGTTCGTCCGGTCATCACGGCCGTTGCCGTGAAGCATCCGGGCTGGATGCCCCGCCGAAAAGTTCATCTCCCGCGTTCACTCGTAGTTTCCTGCGCCATGGAACTGGCTGCGCGCCGCGAGGTTGATGTCGTGGTGGAATTGATGGGCGGGTGCGATACGGCCCGGGAACTGATCCTTGCCTCGTTGCGTGCCGGCAAGCCGGTGGTTACCGCCAACAAAGCTCTCCTGGCAGAACACGGTCCGGAAATCTTCGGAGAAGCCAACCGCTTCGGGACCCCTATTTACTTCGAGGCCAGCGTGGCGGGAGGCATCCCAATCATCCAGTCGTTACGGGAAGGTCTCGTGGCCAATCGTTTCCGCCTCATCTACGGGATCGTCAACGGGACCTGCAATTACATTCTCAGCCGGATGGCGCAGGATGGCGCGGCGTTCAACAACGTATTGCGCGAGGCGCAGGAACTGGGCTACGCAGAAGCCGATCCCGCCCTGGACATTGACGGGATCGACGCCGCCCACAAGGCAACGGTGCTTGCCTCGCTGGCCTGCGGGGGTTGCGTTGATTTCCGACACGTCCACGTTGAGGGAATCCGTCACGTTTCTGCAGTGGACGTCCGGTTCGCACACCTGCTTGGTTACGAAATCAAATTGCTCGCCATCATCCGCGCGGCGGGCGCCTCGCAGGTGGAGGTGCGGGTGCATCCCACGCTGATACCCATGTCCAACCGCCTTGCCACCACCGCCGGTGTGACCAACGCAATTGTTGTGCGCGGGCATGTTGTCGGGGATATCGAGTTTTCCGGTCCCGGCGCCGGTGGAGACGCCACCGCAAGCGCGGTGCTCAGCGATATTGCGCACGCGGCCTGCCACCTCCGCATGATTCGCGCCACCGAAAACCCCGGTTCCTTCCACGCGCAGCGCGGGACGGATGGCGGGCGCCTTCGGCCAACCCATCATCGTCCCCTGATCGGCTCTTTGGGACCACAAATCGTTTCCATGGGCGACGTGATCTCCCGCTATTATTTGCGCTTGTCCGTCACGGACCGTCCCGGCGTGCTGGCTCAGATTTCTTCCATCCTCGGCAAAACCCGGATCGGCATTTCCTCCGTCCTCCAGCCGGAAGGTCATGAGGGCGGCGCCGTGCCGCTCATTCTGATGATTCATGACGCCCGAAACGACGCGATGTTCAAGGCCATGCGGCGAATTCATCAACTGAAATGTGTGAAGGCAAAACCGGTCATGTTTCGCGTGGAGACCTTCGAGACATGAGATGGAACGGCATCATCGAGGCTTACCGGCGTTTTCTTCCTGTCAACGCGAAGACGCCGGTGGTCACGCTCAACGAGGGCAACACGCCGCTCATTTTTTCGCCGCGCCTGAGCGAGATGGTGGGCAAGGAGGCGAGTGTTTATTTGAAATTCGAGGGGTTGAATCCCACCGGCTCGTTCAAGGATCGCGGGATGACCGTGGCGATTTCAAGGGCCGTGGAAAAAGGCGCCAAAGCGGTCATCTGCGCCTCGACGGGGAACACCTCCGCTTCCGCCGCGGCGTACGCGGCGCGCGCCGGCATTACCTGTGCGGTGCTTCTTCCCAAGGGCAAAATCGCGCGCGGCAAACTCGCCCAGGCGCTGATCTGTGGCGCTCAAGTCATCGCCTTGCGTGGAAACTTCGACGAAGCGCTGCGCCTGGTGCGCGAAATCGGAGAGAGTTACCCCGTGGTGATCGTCAATTCGATTAATCCGGATCGGATCGAAGGCCAGAAAACCGCTGCCTTCGAGGTCATGGACGTGCTGGGGGACGCGCCTGATTTTCATTTCCTCCCGGTGGGCAACGCCGGCAACATTACCGCCTACTGGAAGGGGTACCGCGAGTGGAAGGAGGCAGGAATTTCCAAGAAACTTCCGCGAATGATGGGGTTTCAGGCGGCAGGCGCGGCGCCGGTTTATTACGATAAAATTGTCCGGTCGCCGGACACGTTGGCAACCGCCATCCGCATCGGCAATCCCGCGAGCTGGAAGAAGGCGCAAATGGCCATCGCCCAGTCCAACGGTTGCGTGGATATCATCAGCGACGCCGAAATTCTCGCCGCGCAAAAATGGCTGGCATGCAACGAGGGCATTTTTGTGGAACCGGCCTCGGCCGCCTCGATCGCGGGCATCCTCAAGTGCCTCGGCAAGAGGGCCTGCAAGCAATGCCCCCTGGCGGATGAGATGCGCGCCTCGTTGCTTCCAAGACCGGTGAAGATCGTCTGCACCGTCACCGGCCACGGCCTCAAGGATCCCGACGTCGTCAACCTGCAGGGACTCAAGACCGTCACCGTCTGGCCCACCGTCGATCGCGTGATCCGGGCAATGGGACTCTGAATCGAATGGGCATGGATGATCGGTGCGGCGATTCCAGCGAAGCCACTGCGCTTACGGGAGCAACGCGCCCATTTCCGAGAGACCCCCCGGCGCCAGGCGGAGCCGGCGCTTGCGCCGGGTGGATGAGATTACTGAAGAATTCGTTCCACGGGAAATCGCACGATTGTGATTTCCGATGTCTCAAAGGCCGCCCTCAACTGCTCCAGCAACAGCAGGACTTTGAACGAATGCTCCTTCCCCGCCACATCCACAATGATCCTCCAGTGCGTATCCTTTCGCACGTCGCCCTGTTCGTCGCGGCTGTAGGCCGATGTGCCGTGTTGATCAACCACAACGCCGCCGAAATCGTCAATGATGGAGCGAAGCATGGTTTCCCTTTGAAATACCGCGCGCGGATGACCGTCTTCGTCCACCACGGGAATCAGGATTTCGTAGCGTGTAAGAGGCTGGGTGGGAGGAGCGGCGGGAGATGGAGGGGGTGGCGGAGGCGTGGCGCAGCCGGTGAAGATGCAGAGCCATATCGCCAAAGCCGCGATTTTCAACAACCCGTTCTGTTTCCGTTTTCCTCGCGCATGATGAAACGGCAAAAAGCGGCCCTTTCCCGCATGAAAAGACGGGGACGTCGGAATTGCGGATGGAAGGATCGGATGCATCCTGCGTGTGGCGCCCATCGGCTTTAGCAGAAGGTCAACGCAAGTAAAGCTTTTTCGATTTCATGAAGACGCACACATCGCTTGCGGTCCGGCGCAACACCCGCTACAAGAAAGGGACTTATGGATGATTACACTTCTTTCGGCAAAGGCATTACCGGCAAGGAACTTGATGACTTGTGCGTCAACACCATCCGCCTGCTTGCGGTGGACGCCGTCCAAAAGGCGAATTCGGGGCACCCCGGCCTTCCCATGGGCTGCGCGGATTTCGCGTATGTGCTCTGGACGCAATTTCTCAAACACAATCCCGCCAATCCGTTCTGGCAGAACCGGGACCGGTTCATCCTCTCGGCGGGACACGGGTGCATGCTGCTTTATAGTCTGCTGCATCTTTGCGGGTACAAGATTCCGTTGGAACAAGTTCAGCAATTCCGCCAGCTCAACAGCAAGACACCCGGTCATCCCGAATTCAACCTTGCCAACGGCGTCGAGACCACCACGGGGCCGCTCGGACAGGGCGCCGCCAACGCGGTCGGGATGGCCATCGCCGAGCAACACCTTGCCGCACAATTCAATACCGAGTCGCACAAGGTGATCGATCACTTTTCGTACGCGATTCTCGGCGACGGATGCAATCAGGAGGGTGTGGTCAACGAAACCGTCTCCCTGGCCGGGCATCTCGGCCTCGGCAAGGTGGTTTATTTCTACGATTTCAACGAAATCACCATCGAGGGAAAGACCGATCTCGCCTACAGCGACGACGTCGCCGCCCGTTACCGCGCCTATCACTGGCACGTGCAGGAAATCGACGGCCATGATCGCGCCGCGTGCGCCGCCGCACTTGGCGCAGCCCGGGATGTCAAGGATCGCCCCAGCATCATCATCGGCCATACCACCATCGGGTTCGGCAGCCCGCACAAGGCCGGTTCCCGCGAAGCGCATGGCGAGCCTCTCGGCGCGGATGAAGTCAAAGCGACCAAGCGAAATCTCGGCTGGCCCGAAGGCGCCCAGTTTCTTGTTCCAGAGGCGGTTCGCACCCGGTTTGATGAGGTGCGGCGGAAAGGCGCCGAAGCGGAGGCTGCGTGGCAGGGAACGTTCGAAGCATGGAAGACCGCGAATCCCCAGAAGGCCAGACTGTGGGATGTCCATTGGAAAAGGGAATTGCCGGCGGATTTGCCCGCGAAACTCCCGAAATTCGATCCGGCAAAGCCGCAGGCGACCCGCAACGTCGGGAGCGAGGTGCTCAAGGCGTTGATGTCCGCAGTACCCCAACTCATCGGCGGTTCCGCCGATCTTCATCCTTCGACCAAGACGTACATCAAAGAGCATGGTTCCTTCTCGAAGACCAACCGTGCGGCGCGCAATTTTCATTTCGGCATCCGCGAGCACGCGATGGGGTCCATTCTCAACGGCATCGCGTATCACGGCGGCCTGATTCCGTTCGGCTCCACTTTTTTTGTGTTCCTGGATTACATGCGGCCGCCCGTCCGCATCGCTTCGTTGAGCCATCTGCCGGTGATTTATGTCTTCACGCACGATTCGATCTTCGTGGGCGAGGACGGGCCGACGCATCAGCCGGTTGAACAACTCGCCTCGCTCCGGGCAATTCCGAACATCACCGTGATCCGTCCCGCGGAAGCGCACGAGACCGGTTGGGCATGGATCGCGGCGCTCGAAAACTCAAGCGGCCCGACCGCGCTCCTGCTGACGCGCCAAAACGTCCCCGTGCTCGATCCCAACCAATATCCAAACACCGAGGACCTCAGAAAAGGCGCTTACGTCTTGGCGGAGGACCCTAAGGCGCGCGTCACCCTGCTGGCCAGCGGATCGGAGGTGAGCGTGGCGCTCGATGCGGCCGCGCGCCTCAAGACGGACAACATCGGCGCGCGCGTGGTGAGTTTCCCAAGCTGGGAACTCTTTGAGAAGCAACCGGAAGCTTATCGGAAGCAGGTGTTGGGCAGTGTCCGGCGCATTGCCATCGAGGCCGGGGTGCGTCAGGGATGGGAGCGTTACATCGGCGACAACGGTCTTTTCTGCGGCATGGACCGTTTCGGTCTCAGCGCCCCCTGGCAGACGCTGGCAAAGGAGTTCGGTTTGACCGGTGAAGCTGTGGCCGCCAGGGTGAAGGTGTGGCTTGGTTGACCGGCGCGGGGTGCGAAATCGGCTCACGGCAGGCTCATAATCCGTCACGGAATCGGGCGTTTCAATCGATTCTTCCATCCTTGAAGCTGAGATTCCACATAGCGAGGGGATGGAGAACCAGCCAGATGATCGCGAGAACGGAATGCGTTCTCAAGGCGAAGCGACCCGGAAACATCCTTGCCGAATTTTGGATGAATATCGCGCCACTCCTTCACGGTGAGCGCGTTCAGCGGCTTCCGACGATCTTCGGCATGACGAACCGCCGCGCCGACGGCGTGATGAGCTTCGCGGAATGGAACGCCGCGTCGAACCAGATGATCCGCCAGTTCGGTGGCCAGCAGTGTCGGATCGCGGACCGCCCGCAAACATGTTTCCACATTGAATGCGGTGGCGCGGACCATTCCCGCCAGAACCGGGAGCGCGGCGGAAAGCGTGTCCGCCGAATCAAAAAGCGGCTCCTTGTCTTCCTGCAGGTCGCGGTTGTACGTCATCGGCAAACCCTTCAACACCACCAGGAGCGAAATCAGATTTCCGATGAGCCGGCCCGATTTGCCGCGAGCAAGCTCGACGACATCCGGATTTTTCTTTTGCGGCATCAACGAGGATCCCGTGGTGTGCGAGTCGGCGATGGTAATGAATCCGAATTCCGCGCTGGACCACAAAATGAAATCCTCCGCCATGCGCGAGAGATGAACTCCGGTGAGCGCCGCTGCAAAAAGGAATTCCGCCGCAAAATCCCGGTCGCTGACGGCATCCATCGAGTTGGCGCTTGATTCGCGGAAGCCGAGGAGCTTTGCGGTCAGCTTGCGATCAATGCGGATGCCGGTTCCGGCCAGCGCCCCTGAACCAAGAGGGCAGATGTCCGTGCGCCACGCGCAATCCGCGAACCGCTCCGCATCCCGTTGAAGCATCTCCACGTAAGCGAGCAGGTGATGCGCCGCGAAAACGGGTTGCGCCCGCTGGAGATGGGTGTAACCGGGGAGGGGGAGAAGGGACAGATTGAAAATTGAGAGCTGAGAATTAAGAATGACGGGGCGATGGCTGGCCGTGAGGCGGGTGCGTTCGGCCAGATCAACAAGCGCCTGCTGCAAATTCCTGATTTCTAATTTCAAACTTCGCACTTCGTCTTTGACCCAAAGACGCATGTCGGTGGCGACCTGATCGTTGCGACTACGGGCGGTGTGCAGCCTGGCGGCGGCGGGGATTCGTTTCGTGAGCGCAGCCTCAATGTTCATGTGCACATCCTCAAGTTCCTCTTTCCACTGGAACCTGCCGTTCTTGATTTCGCGCTCGATCCGCTTCAAGCCGCGAACGATTTGATTCCGCTCCCGCCGGGTGAGGACGCCGACCTGGGCGAGCATCGTGGCGTGGGCGATGGACCCCGCGATATCCTGACGGTACAGCCGACGGTCGAAGGAGACCGACTCGGAGAAACGCCGCGCGTCGGCGTCGGGTCCTCCACGGAACCTGCCGCTTCGGGAGATGGGACGAGGTCGTGTCGCCATGCGATAGGGTTGCCGTGTCCGGTTGCCTGACGCAAGAAAAGAAACATGATTTGGCAACTTGCGATCCGCGACAATCTCGCTTAGGATGGCGGGTGATGCGAACGAAAACTTCACTTGCCAGGGTTCGAGCGATCTTTCAACGCATCAAAGGCGCTCATGGGGTGGATGTTGACGAACTCTGGCAGCACGCTCTTTGCTTTTCCAAAACACCTGAAGAACGATGCCGCATCAGCATTCAAACCGCCCGCTTGGCGCTTTCCTTAAGGCACTCCACAAAGAGAAAATCAAATGCATCCTGATTGGTGCGATGGCTGCAGTTGAGGAGGGGGCGCCCATTTCGACCATTGATTACGATTTGTGGGTGAAATTGCCCGATCGCCAGTATGTTCGCCTGCTCACAATCGTTCACGGTCAGGGGGGAACCATCATTGCGCGGACATTGTACGAACTGGCCGATGGAACTCATGTCAACGCGATTTTCCGTCCGGACGGCCTTCGTTCGTTTGACACAGAATTTGAACATTGCCGAGTCGGCTGCCTTGACGGCCAACGGGTGTGTATTCTCCCGCTCAGCCGCGTGATTGCAAGCAAACGCGCGTCCAACCGGGACAAAGACATCATGACGCTTCCCATACTGGAACGAACGTTGCGCATGAAACGGCGTCTTGAAAGGTCGGCGAGAAACTGCTCCCGACACCGGCGATGACTGCAGAGGTGCGGGGTGGCCGGCGATTGCCGTTGCGCTCTCTTCTGATCGGAAGTATCGGTAGTTGCCGATGAAGGTCGCCCTGGTTCATGACTGGCTTACAGGGATGCGCGGCGGGGAGAAGTGTCTCGAAGTTTTTTGCGAGATGTTTCCCGACGCGCGTCTCCATGCGTTGCTGTATATGCCCGGGACGGTTTCGCGGACCATCGAACGGATGGACATCCGCGTGTCGCCGCTGCAGCGGCTGCCCTTTTCTGCAAGTCATTATCGTTATTACCTCCCGTTTTTCCCGGCGATTGTTGAGGCATGGAACACGGGCGGCGAGGAGTATGACCTCGTTCTGAGTTCGTGTCATTGCGTTGCCAAGGGCGTGAAATTCCGTCGGGCCAGGCGGCGGGTTTGCTACTGCTTCACTCCGATGCGCTATGTATGGTGTCAGACGGATCAGTATTACACCGGCACCTGGAAGCAGACGGCGCTCAATCTCGTTAAGACGCGGTTGAAGCGATGGGACCTTCGTTCCAACGAGCAGGTGGATGAATTCATCGGAATTTCGAACAATGTCTCGGATCGGATCCGGCGGTTTTACGGTCGGGAATCAGCCACGATCCATCCTCCCGTTGATACGGAGTTTTATCGTCCAGCGGCGCAAGAAACACGTGAACCCTCCCGCTCTGATGACTTCCATCTCATGGTGGGCGCCCTGGAGCCTTACAAACGCGTGGACCTGGCGCTGGAGGCATTCGCACGGTGGAACCGGCCCCTGAAAATCGTCGGCAAGGGAACCATGAGCAAGGCGCTCAGACGCCGTGCAACATCGAACGTCGAGTTCCTTGGGTGGAAATCGGATGAGGAAATTCGCGGCCTGTATCAAAAGGCGCGCGCCCTGATTTTTCCCGGCGAAGAGGACTTCGGCATCGTGCCTCTTGAAGCCCAGGCGTGCGGTTGTCCGGTGGTGGCCTACGCCGCCGGCGGCGCTCTCGAGACCGTGCGCGCGAATGAGACCGGCGTTTTCTTTCGCGCCCCCACGTCAAACAGCCTGCTGGGCGCCCTGCAAACGTTTGAGACAATGCGCTGGGATTCCACGAAACTTCGCGCACAGGCGGAACAATTTGGAAGGGAACGCTTCCGTCTCGAGATGGAAAGGCATCTTCTCGGTGGTTGATGCGACATTGAACCGGCGAGGTATTTCGCGAAAGCGGTTGAAAACGACGGGGGCGCATGCGCTTGCTTCGATTGCGGCTTGAAGACGCACCCCTTGGGCTTGTAACCTGGTCCCCTTATGTTTCGGAGAAAAGATGTGCCCGCCTACACGGTGACCTTCACGGTGTTGAGCGATGTCCTGGCGATTTATCTGGCCTTTGGCGCCGCCTGGTGGATGCGGTTCGGGTCCGGCTTGATCCCCCTGGAGGACACTCCGGGTTTGCGCGGTTATCTGGCGCTGGTGACATTGTGGGCGGCGGTGCTGGTGCTGGTTTTCCATTTGCTCGGTCTTTACAACATTCGGATGCCGCGGCCGTTCTTGACGGAAGTCGCGCGCGTCACCCAGGGGATTTTCATCACCATGGCGATCCTCTTCGCCCTGAGCTTCTATTTGCGCGCGCAGTTCGAGTTTTCGCGAGCCACCGTGACCATCATGGCGCCGCTCTCGTTGTTCTGCGTGCTGGGACTGCGGAATCTCCTGCGCGCCATCTGGGGAAAGTTCCTCCGAAAAAATTGCCTGCTGCAAAGGGTTCTGATCATCGGGTGGGGCGACCGCAGCGCGGAACTGGCGCGGAGCGTCAAGTCGGACGTGAATTCCGGACGCGAGATTCTGGGAGTTCTCACCGACGAGAATCCCGCTGATTTGCCGTCCGAAATCCAGCGATTGGGAAGGCCGGAAGACTTGCTGGCAACGCTGGAACATCACGAACCGGACGAGGTCATCCTGGGAACCCTGCAAGTGCCGCACCAGCAGATCAGCGACTGGATTCTGATCTGCGAACAGCATCTGGTGCAGTTCCGTTTGATCCCCGATCTGTTCGAGATTCTCGCTTCGCGCGTGCAACTGGATTTCGTGAGCGGCGTGCCGCTGCTGGGGCTGGGCGAATTTCCGCTGGATCGTCCTTTCAACCGCATCATCAAACGCATCCTGGATGCGCTCGGCGCGCTGGTGGGGCTCGTTGCGAGCGCCCCACTGATGGCCGCGGGAGCGGTGTTGGTCCGGTTGGAATCGCCGGGACCGGTGTTTTACGTGCAGGAACGGTGCGGCCGGGATGGAACTCCTTTTCGGATGTTCAAGCTTCGGACCATGAGGGCCGACGCCGAACAAAAGACGGGTCCCGTATGGGCCAGCGAAAACGATCCCCGACGCACCCGGTTCGGGGCGATTCTGCGAAAGTTCAACGTGGACGAAACGCCGCAGTTCTGGAACGTGTTTCGCGGGGAAATGAGCCTGGTGGGACCGCGGCCGGAACGGCCATTTTTCGTCGAACAATTCAAGGAGGAAATCCGGCATTACATGCCGCGCCATGCGTACAAGCCGGGGATGACCGGTTGGGCGCAGGTCAACGGCTTGCGCGGCAACACTCCACTCCCGGAGCGGGTGCGGTATGACCTTTATTATTTTGAGAACTGGTCTTTGTGGTTCGATATCCGCATCATGATCGCAACATTGTTCAGCTTCAGGAACGCGTATTGACCATTATTGGAGATTTGAAAATGTCAAACCCGGCGTTGCGAAAATTGCTGGTCGTGCGCAACGACAATATCGGCGACCTCATCTGTTCGATCCCGGCGATCCAGCTTCTGCGCAAGCGCCTCCCGGAAACCGAAATCCATCTCCTGGTGAACAGCTACAATGCGCCCGTGGTCGAGGTCCTGCTTCCGCAATGGGTGGACCGCCTGCTTGTGTATCGCAAAACCAAACACGTCGGGCTGACCGCGCGCCAATTGATTCACCTGGCAAAATTCTACTTCGGCCTCATTCGCGAGCGTTACGATGCGGCCATCCTTCTGGTGGGCGGGGTGAGCCGACAGGCGCAGGCATTCGCGCAATGTTCCGGCGCTCCGCGCGTGATCGGCTACGGATCAACCAACGAGGGGCCGGCTTATCAGGACGGATGCCACGAATTGGAATACAGTTGGCGGTTGGCCGCTTATCTTTGCGAAACCAATGAAAACCCGCCGGACCGGATTCAGTATCCGGTTCGCGTCACCGGCGCGCGAACAGGCGTCCAAATCACCAGCCGCAAGCCCGGCAACCGATGGAGCGCGGAACGGTTTGCGGAACTCATCCGCCAAATTCATGCTCAGACCCGGCAGAAACCCCTGTTGATGTGGTCGCCGGGCGACACCTCCACGCGGACTCATCCGGGCGACGACGAAAAAGCCGCCGATATTTTGGAACTGGTTCCGGAAACGGTTGAACCTCGTCCGACAGGGACATTGAAGGATTTGATTCTGACGTTGCAGGAGTGCAGCGTTTTGATCACACCGGACGGCGGCGCAATGCACTTGGCGGCTGCAATGGGATCGCGTGTGGTCGCCATGTTCGGCCAGTCCGATCCCGTCCGATGGCGCCCGTGGACGCCCTGCGCGAAAGTGCTGCAAAGCCCCACCCGCAGCATCGAGGACATCGGCGTGGACGAGGTGATGCAGGCGCAAGCCCAAATCCGGACGTAAGAACGACACTTCCAGGACGGCTCGGCAGCAGCGCGCCGGGCCTGCACGCATGTCGCTGGAGAAGGGGAGCAGGTTCCGGCTGACCGCCATCTCCTGCGAACAGCCGGCCCGTGTGCGTCGGTTGCGTTGTGTGGTTGGTGGGCGAGACAGGATTTGAATCCCGCTGAAGGGGACATGCCTGCACCCCTTTCGGGCTCCCCCTGCGGGGGACAAGCCGGATCCTAAGTCCAGCGC
>JACQHZ010000255.1 GCA_016198745.1 Verrucomicrobiota bacterium | reverse complement strand
CATTGACGGTTTCGCGCGGCACATGCGCGATGCGTTGCCCCATGCCTCGTTTGTTGGCTTCACGGGCACGCCGATTGAGAAGACCGATGCCAACACCCGCGCCGTGTTCGGCGATTACATCAGCGTTTATGACATCCAGCGCGCCGTGCACGATGGCGCCACGGTCCCGATCTATTACGAGGGCCGGCTGGCGAAGCTGGAGATTTCCAAGTCCGAGAGGCCCAAGATTGATCCGGAGTTCGAGGAGGTGACCGAGGGCGAGGAGGTTGAGCGAAAGGAGAGGCTCAAGACGAAGTGGGCGCAGCTCGAAGCGGTGGTCGGCTCCGAGAAGCGCATCAAGCTCATTGCCCGCGACCTGGTGGAGCATTTCGAGAATCGTCTCGCGACGATGGACGGCAAGGCCATGGTGGTGGTGATGAGCCGCCGCATTGCGGTGGAGCTTTACCGCGAGTTGGTGGCGGTGCGCCCGAAATGGCATGGGGGGGATGACGATCATGGCACGCTGAAGGTTGTGATGACCGGCTCGGCATCTGATCCGCTCGACTGGCAGCCTCATATCCGCAACAAGTCGCGCCGCGAAGCGCTGGCGAACCATTTCCGGGACCCGAAGGATCCGTTTCAGATCGTGATCGTGCGCGACATGTGGCTGACCGGTTTCGATGCGCCGAGCCTGCACACAATGTACGCGGACAAGCCGATGCGCGGACACGGGTTGATGCAGGCCATTGCGCGGGTCAACCGTGTTTTCAAGGACAAGCCGGGCGGACTCGTGGTGGATTACTTTGGCATGGCTGATGAGTTGAAAAAGGCGATGGCAACCTACACGGAGGCGGGCGGCACGGGCAAGACGGCGCTCGATCAGGCGGAGGCCGTGGCCGTGATGCTGGAAAAGTACGAGGTCTGCCGGGGATTGTTCCACGGTTTTGATTGGAGTTGTTGGACGAGCGGCACTCCGCAGGAACGACTCTCGTTGCTTCCCGTGGCCCAGGAACACATTCTTTCGCAGGAGGACGGAAAGAACCGTCTTCTGCGCGCCGTGACGGAACTATCGCAGGCCTTCGCGCTGGCGGTGCCGCACCCGGAGGCGCTGCGCATCCGGGACGATGTGGGTTTTTTCCAGTCTGTCCGCTCCGTTCTTGCCAAAGGCACAACAGGTGAGAAAAAGACGGACGAAGATTTGGAGTTTGCCATCCGTCAGATCGTCTCGCGGGCAGTCATCTCGGATGGGGTCATTGACATCTTCGAGGCCGCCGGACTCAAGAAACCGGACATCTCCATCCTGTCGGATGAGTTTCTCGCCGAAGTTCGGGACATGCCGCAACGCAACCTTGCCCTCGAACTGCTCCAAAAGCTGCTCAAGGGTGAAATCCGAATCCGGGCGAAACGCAATGTGGTCCAGGCAAGATCTTTCGCGGAGCTGCTGGAGCAGTCCATCCGCAAGTATCAGAACCGCGCCATTGAAACGGCGCAGGTGATTGAGGAATTGATCCAGCTTGCCAAGGATATGCGGAATGCGGGTGCCCGGGGTCAAACGCTGGGTTTGACGGAGGATGAAGTCGCCTTTTACGACGCGTTGGAAACCAACGACAGCGCCGTCAAGATTCTGGGCGATGAGACATTGAGAGCCATTGCCAGAGAACTGGTGACCACGGTGCGCAATAATGTCACCATTGACTGGACAGTCCGCGAAAATGTAAGGGCACAGCTCCGGGTCCTGCTGAAACGCATCCTGCGAAAGCATGGCTACCCGCCCGACAAGCAGGAACGAGCAACAAATACGGTTCTGGAACAGGCCGAAGTATTGTCGGAAACCTGGGCTGTGGTTTAATCAACATTCCCTTGTTCTGTTGCCGCCCGCCGCAACAAATTGGATTGGCCGTTGGAGGATTGTGAGGATTTGCTTCGTCAACCCGGCTTCTCCACGCGCGTGGACGTGGTGGCCCCGTAATTCCAAGCCCATTCTTGACGAAATCGACAGGGTGCTGGCGGAGCGCTACGGGTTCACGGCGGAGGAGTTGGACCACGTGGAACGGCTTGCCCCGTTCTACGGGATGGCAAGTTTCATTCCTTCGGCCCGGCTCAGGACAAGCTCGGAACTACGACCCCGCCAGAAGCGGGGCAGGCATCCAAACACCGCCCCGTGGACCGGGGTGAACCTCGGCCGCGACAGGAAAAGCGAGATGGATTGAGGATTGATGGCGGCGGCGGATTGCGCCATGATATGGGTCATGAGCATTGCCGAACTGCCCATTGCCATTGACCGCAGTCAGATTGCCGCCTTTTGCCGGGAGCGGGGCATTCGCAAACTGAGCTTGTTCGGTTCGGTCTTGCGGGATGACTTCGACCCGCAGCATAGCGACGTGGACGTGCTGGCTGAGTTCGAGCCTGAGGCGTTGCGCGAATCCGGTTGGGAGTTTTTTCTTTACGGGGAACAGTTGGGGCAACTTTTGGGTCACAAGGTGGATTTTTGCACGCATCTGCGTCCCTGGCTGCAGCCGATTGTCGAGAAACAAGCGCTGACGGTTTACGATGAATCCGCATCATAATCCTCGCGGGCCGATGCTGGACATGCGGGAGCACGCCCGGCGAGTGGTGGAGCTGACCGCCGGACGGACGGAAGAGGCTCTCCGATCGGGTGGCGATTGGCGACTACAGGCCAGTCTGGAGCGCACGCTGGAGATTATCGGCGAGGCGGCCAACCGTGTGCCGAAGTGAGCGTGAGCAGGGTAATTGATGGCGATGCTTACACGCTATTTGATGGACGGAGTCTGCGGATTCCCCTGGTCCCGGACAGCTGGGGAAGAAGTG
>JACQHZ010000292.1 GCA_016198745.1 Verrucomicrobiota bacterium | reverse complement strand
TACCGGCAGAGAATACGCCGACGGCCAAAAAAGCGGACAGTTTTGGGTTCGAGCTCCAGGCACCCAAAAAAACAGACTTTCAGAGGAGAAACGGGTGCGCTATGTCAGGAGTTCTGAAAGCGGCCAGATCACCGGGTCCGGTCGGCACCCCGCAGAAATGAGCGCTGGCGCAAATGTTTGGCTGCCGCGCAAAAGCCCGACAAGGCCAGCCACTGCCCGCGCCGATTCTCGGCCATGTCGAACAACTGCTCCCCGACGGCGCGAATGCCTTTCAGATCATGATGCGCCTCCAACAACTCCTGGCATCTTTGGTGTTCACTTGGATCAAGCAAACGTACTTGGACCGGTCCCAGTCCCGCCGTGGCGGGATTGCTCCTCTATCGGCAGCAAAATGGGTTTGTTCATGCCCGAAAACTAGGAAAATTCTCGAATGGTGTCCGGCTCATTCTTACAACTAGCTTGCCATCAATAACTTGTATGATGGCAGGAATGCGCCCTGATCACGCCATCACCTGGCACATTTCCGCAGTCACCTCGCCGTGCATCCGTCGGCCTTCCGCAAATTCCAGGACCTGGTCCACGGCGCTCCGCCCCTGTCGGAAACAGCCGTTGGATGCGTTGCCGGCGATGTGCGGCGTGAGCACGACATTTGGCAATGCGCGAAAGGGATGATCTTTGGCGGGCGGTTCGGGATCGGTGACATCGATGAACGCGAAGATGCGGCCCGTCTTCAATTCCTCGATCAGCGCAGCCTCATCCACGATCATGCCGCGAGATGTGTTGATGAAAATGGCATGATCCTTCATGGCCTTGAAGTGTTCGCGGCGCAACAGGTGACGGGTGGCAGGAAGGGCGGGCGCATGGAGGCTCACCACGTCGCTGAGCCGCATCAGTTCCTCCAACGACACAAGGCGCGCGCCCATCTCTTTCGCCCGGTCCTGTGTCATAAACGGATCGTAAAGCAGAATCTCCACCTCGAAATTCCGCAGAAGACTCACGACATGCAACCCGACCTTGCTGGCCGAAATGACGCCGATGGTGACGCCGAAGAGTTCGCGAATGACGTTGTGGTCCGTTCCCAAGCGGGGATCGTGCCAATGTCCGTTCCGCGTCCAGGCATGTCCCGGAAAAAATCCCTTGAGTCCCGAGATCATCATCCCAAGCGTTGTTTCGGCCACACCGATGGCCAGAGCCCCGTTGCAGGTGGCCACGCGAATCCCGCGTTGCCAGACCTCGGCCGGCGCCAGTTGACGAATCGAACCCGCCGAATGAACGATCGCCTTGAGTTGAGACGCCTGCTCCAGCATGGCGGGTGTGATATCCGGGGTCCCCCATCCGGTGATCAGGACATGCGCGGCGCCCGCATGACGGTTGAAGTCGTCCAACAAAGCCGTGCCCCCTTTGTCCGATGGAAGTTGGATGGTGTGATGTTGCCGGAGCCGGTCCAGATCAACGGAACGAAAACATTGGCGGAGCGTGCCGCCCGGAAGATGCAAAAGAACCTTCATGCGCAAACCATGTCATAAGAATTCCTTCAGGACAACAAAAGCATTGACGTAAGCCGTGCGCGTTTTATTTTAACGCAATCCCGCCGCTCAAGCGCCGCATGAAATCAACCGAGATGTTTCAGTTAAAAGGCAAGACCGCCCTCGTGACGGGAGCGGGCATTGGTTTGGGGCGGGCAATCGCCGAGGCACTGGCGGGGGCAGGCGTGTTTGTCGGCATTCATTTCCACAGCAGCGAAAGGGAGGCCGGTGAGGTCCTGATTCAGGCGCGGCGGAACGGAGGCGATGGGTTGCTGCTCAAAGGGGATTTGACGAAGGAGGCGGAAGCCAACGCGGTGGTGGATCAGTTGACGGTAAAAACAGGACGCCTGGACATCCTGATCAACAACGCGGGCGCCCTTCTTCAACGTCACCGCATCGAGGAATGCCCGCTGGAGGTGTGGCGCGCCACGCTGGAAGTCAATATCACCAGCGCGTTCATGGTGACCAAGCGCGCCATCCCGCATCTTCGGGCGAGCCGGAGCGGGCGGATCGTGAACATTCTTTCGCTTTCGACGCAGACCGGCGGCGCCAACGGCGCAGGCGCCTATGCGGCGGCCAAAGGCGCCCTTCAGGTCTTCACGCGAACACTGGCGCGCGAACTGGCGCCGGAAATCCGGACCAACGCCGTGTGTCCGGGCGTGATTGAGACGCGACATCACGAGGTGCACAGCACGCCGGAGCGGCTTGCCCAGTACCGAAGGGAGACCCCGTTGGGGCGCAACGGCAACGCCGGGGAGGTGGCCGCAGCGGTGCTCTATCTGGTGAGCGACGCGGGGTCCTTCACCAACGGCGCGCTGATTGATGTGAACGGGGGACGTTTTCTCCGTTAGCCTGAACATTTCATTCGCAGCGGCGAATGAAATTTAAGCTGGCGAATGGTCGAGGTTCACGTTATTGATGTCCACATCATGGCCGCAGAAGAACGAGTGCTTTGTTTTAAGCGAGAGTTGTTCGAGGAACTTGGTGTATTTCAGGGACTGAGCCTCGATGTCGAGAAATACTTGCCAGTTGTCACATCACCTGCGAATCTTCTGTACCTCGACAGATCGGACGCCGAACAGGACAAGCGTTACAAACAACTCATCCCCTACGTCCTCCTTTTCTGTCATGGAAGCGTCTTGCGCTATCGGCGGGGGAAAGGCGGCCAGGAAATCCGTTTGCACGGATTGTATTCGCTCGGAATTGGGGGGCATATTTCCGAGGAAGACCATGGGCTTTTTGCCAACGATCGCGGCTATCATGACGGCATGCGGCGTGAGTTGCTGGAAGAGGTGGCCGTGGATAAGGTGGAAGATGCTGCCATTGCGGTAATCAACGATGACAGCACGGAGGTTGGGGCTGTGCATTTTGGCGTCGTGCATGTCGCCCATGTCTCGAATGAAAATGTCGCGGGCCGGCGCAGCGGCATCGTTGGTCCTGAGTTCATTCCGATCAATGAAGCGGTGAAAGATCCCTCCCGGTACGAGTCTTGGTCCCGCTTTTGCGTGGAACATCTGGACTTGCTGCTGTCCAAAGCCGCCGCTGCCGGCGTCGCAGTTGCCAAACAGGTCATGGCCTGATCATTCCGATATCGGCAACCGAACGGACCGTCCAAGGAACCCATAGAATGAAGACATTTGAGGAATACCAAACTCTTGCGACCAAGTTGCCGCTGTCTTTGCGGAACAATCGCGAGCGAATCGATCTTCCTGTCTTGGGATTGCAGCAAGAAGCCGGTAAAATTGGATCACTGCTGACCAGGGCATCGGAATCTGGCACATTCTCCCTGACACAAGAGCAACGCCGGGAGGTTCAAGACAGACTAGCTGATTTGCTTTGGTACGTCGTCCTGCTCTGTACCGAATCGGGAATTGCCATGCAGGATGTGGCCATGCACAGCATCACGCAACTCCAGGCGCGGAGCAAGGAGCTTGAACCGGATCGGCGTTAGATGATGGGATGCCACGCCACGCGTGCGATGGCCTGCATCAAGCCGTGCCTACGCATCGGTTTGTTCGCGCACATCGTCGTCAGACACGGGAAATCGAAGCCGGTCAACCACGTGTCACGCACAAGGACAATCTTCAACGTGTCTGCGCCCCTGCGAAAGTGATCTTGAACTCCTTGCCGTTTAGCTTGCCGTGAATGAGTTCAGGGCTTTGCTCAAGAATCTCCACATGACCATGATCGAACTCCTTGTGGTGATTTGGACACAAGACCAGCAGGTTTCCAAGAACGCTTTGGCCACCTGCGTGCATGGGTTTGATGTGCGCAACTTCGATGTAATAACCTCCATCTCTCTTGGAGATTCGAATCCCGCAGTTGGGAAACTGGCAGCGAAACTCACAGAATTGCTTCAGAGTTTGAATGAGTTCTGTGTCACGGCGAACGGTGCGATTGACAATCGTTTCGATTCTTTCGGGGGTTTCCCCTGCGAGTGCTACGCTCAGTTTATTCAGCCGCGTTGGGATGTCGCCGTCCGGAGCCATTTCGTCCAGAATTGAGCCGTCGGTCTCAGACTTGTCTTCTCCAATCGCTCCACTTTTCTCGTGCAGATGTTCGGGCTGGGCCGGTTCCGGCGCAACGAGTTCCGATGATTTTGTTGTGGATTGCTGCAGATGCTTTGGTTCTTGAGGCTTTGGCGGAAGTGCGTTTGTGACATCAGTTTCTGTGAGGCCGAGATTGAGCAACATGCGTTTCAGGCTGTCTTCCCCGCAGCGTAGCAGGTTGGAGAAGATCACTCCGTATTCCAAGGGAAGTTTGGCCGCGTAACACAATGCCGAGCCGACCTCGTCCCACGCGATATCTCTGGGCTGGCCTGCCTCCGTAAAGTTCTCTGCGGCGTCCAGCCAGAGAGTTGCCCTCGTTTGATCGCTTGCCGGTTGAAAGAACGTCGGTGTCGGCTGGAACGGTAAAACTGACCCGTCAAGGAAAAAACGCACTTGGAGATCTTTTCCGACGCGAAATGTCAGTGATTCTGCCGCATCCCACGATTTGTCTTTCACTTTCAAGTATGCGGCCAGACAGTTGCAACGCTGTTGGAGTCGTTCGCGGATTTTGCTTGCAGGTTCGACGGTTTCGGCATTTGTGAACGCACATTTGCCGCACAGGTGCTCGCTGAGGGGGCGAACTCCGAAAAGCTGTCTGGCTTTTTCCTTGTTGCCTTCCCAGCCCAGTTCGACCGGAAAGATTCTGAGCATTTTCAATCGTAACCGCACGAGGTCGGGGCGGTCAGCGTAATACACTTTGCTGGAGTCTTCACGATGCCAGACACTTGTGTTGTCTGACCGCTTTTCAATGCACCAGATATCCCCCAACCATAGCCTTTGGTCATGGGCGCCGAACCGCCGAAGTGCTTGCTGGTAGAGGGTTGTGATCCTTTGGTGCGAAGGCCCGTCCTGTGGATTCAGGTCCAGTGCCCCCTTGAGCCAACGTTCCCAATCGGCCTTGGTGACTTCCGACCAGTTGCAACGGATGCCGATTCCTTTTGCAACCTCGTCAGGAGTCGGGGCAGCCGGGTTGCAAACCCAGCCCGGTATCTCACGCTGCACCTCGCAATCTTTGACAAACAGGTCCAGTGCGGCTTTCAGCCCCGCCGGCTCGTGGACGGGGATCCATGCGACGTGTCTGAACAGGTGCGCCACGTATGAGGAGTATCTCCGCACTTGTTTATCATCATCGCCTTTCTTGTTGGCGGAGTAATAGATGACAGTGAGGGGCTTGTAAACCTTCCACTCACGGACAATGCTTTCGAACGCACCGGGAACAAGCAGAAGTTTTTCATCACCATCAATCGTCCAATCTTGGCGAAGTCGAGCCTTGTAAGCGTTGAAGTCGGATTGGCTGGATTTGACGAGTTCAGCGCAATGTTGCTGCCATCGCATCGGGGGATTCGGTACGGGGAAATGTCCGTCTTGCCAGCGAGGTCCTTCACGTGTTTCACTCTTGTCCTCGAAGTTCACAATCGGCAACACCTTTGGCGACCAGCCGACTCCGAGCCAGCGTGCAAGCCGTTCAAATTGTTTCCGTTCTTCTTCACCAGTCGGCGGCGCTGCCAAAAAAGATCGCTGCGGATTCGAGCCGTAGGCTCGTTCCAGAAAATCGTCTCGTGTCCAGTCCTGACCAGCATAGACGTTGGCCGCCACCACCCACACACCGTTACGACATGGGACTTTGACGTGTTCGGCGAGAAACTGGCGGTGCTTGTCTTTCCAATCAATGACCGCATCCTCTTCCTTTAGCATCGGGACGAGGGTTACGCGCAGGAATTCCCAAAGCGTTTCTTGCGGTACACCATCGAGCGGCGACTTGGCGAGCGCGGCGGCGATTGCTGATGGTGAGAATTCAACAACGCCCAACTTTTTCAGAAGCTCAATCGCAGGCTTGTGCTTCTGGCATTCCGCTGAGAATTCTTCTTGGAGAAATACGATTCGGACGTTTGGCAAAGCGACCGGAGTCGCCATTTTGTCGGCAGGGAAGAAAAGGTGATATTTGGACGTGGCAACCGGTTTGCCCGCGCTTGCGACCGGAAACAACGGAAGTGTCTTGAGTTCTTCGATCGTCAGATGCGCGTTCGAGTTGAAGGCGCAAACGGTTTTTTCGCGCGTTCCCGTATCCGTGCCGGGCAGAAGAAGATTCAAGCCGGCCAATCCACCCGGTCGGTGCTTGGCCAATAGCTCTTTGAAGGTCTTCCAGTTGTCGAGCCGTTCGCGTTGCCAATCCGACGGTATGTCCTGCGCGTTATCTTTAGGACACAAACGCGCTTCGTAGAGCTTCACTTTGCTTTGAGGCAGCGTCGTCTCCCGGACAACGGCGCTGACTGCATCCCAAATTTCGCGTTCCAGACCCGGCATGTTCTCCGGTGTGATTTGCGGTTGGAGCAAATCCAAGAACTGTCCGTCATCGGTAATCTCGGTTAGCGCAAGTGCTGCGCACCGTGCCAGCGACTGGACGATCTCTTCATGTGTGCCGCTTGGCCGGACGTGTTTCCTGTTTTGTTGGAGATCAAATTGGCCGTGTAAGATCATCCTCGGCAGTGGGTTCGCTTCTTCTGTCGGAAAAAATACGCGGATTTTATCGTGGGGGTACCGGGTGGGACTGCCTTCGTCATCCAACCGAATGATGACAGCGCTTTTGGGGGTTGCCTCCAAACCCCGGCAAATTCGCCATCGGCTGGATGCCGGGGCATGTCCCGATGCTGTCACTGACAATTCAATATCGTTATCTCGTCGGCATCTCCACTCGACGCGCTCGCCCCGTGGTCCTTCCCAGACGACTTCCTCCAACGCGTGCAGCAACAGCAAAACGGAAGCGTCCGCGCAAATAGATTTCCACTCGGTTTCAAACGGTTTTGGCACAGCGCCGCCCTTCCACGGCAATACAATCGCCGTGTGGTATCCCTTCAGCAGAAGATCATCCACCCCGGCATCGCTGTCTCCATCGTTCCAAAACGGAAGTCGCAAGACGGGCACTTCGGTAAGTTTGGTGAGTCCCTTTTCACGCAGCGCCCGTTTGCTCTCCTCACGATCAAACCGGACACGCAACCAGCCGGAGTAAATGCGCGCCGACTCGCACACATCGAGCACCGATTTGAAGCCGAGTCCCTTGTAGCCGATGCGTTCCGTTGCCGCTGCGTCATCGGCATTTTGCATTAGCTCGAGCAACAGCCGATTTGAGTAGTCACGCCCGGTTTCGACTTCGAGCCGCGCGTCTTGGATAAGCCGCGAAGGGCTATCGCCATAAACAGTGAGTTCCCTTTTGCTGATTCTGCTGACGGCGTCTTTGGCGTTTGTCTCTGTAGCAAACACAATTTGTTCGCTGTTCAATTTATCGCTGAGATGGTTTGAACATAGTGACTCTAAACCGCCGTGGGTAAAATGGCGGCCTGAATTCGCTGCAATCAGCGCGTCATCAGCCCATTTGAAAAGCAATCGTGACATGGCGGTTCGGATGATAGCCGGTTGTCTCGAAAACCGCATGTCTTTTGTCGGCACTCGACTGTCAGATCGCCTCGTACAACGTCACGTAAATGCGCCGGCCCGGGGAAATTGCGAATGGGCAGACTGGCTTTCATTCGAAATTCGAAATTCGGCATTCGAAATCCCCCCCCCGCTTCCAAATGCTTAACAAAATCAGCGGCCATCAATCGCAAGCGATTGTCCGCGCTTGCTGGAAAAAGGGAACTGTGGTTTACTCGCCGCGTGCGAAAGTAGTCTGTCATTTAATACATCCGCAATCTGGCTGCGGTTTTCACCGAGGTCCCGCGGGTGCTCAAGCCAAGCGGCTCATTCTGACTCAACATCGGCGACAGCTACCTGAGCAAGCGGTTGTTGGGCATCCCGTGGCGCGTTACCTTTGAGTTAACGGATCGCCAAGGCTGGGTTTTGCGAAACGATGTCATCTGGCAGCGGCGTGAGCGGGCGCGGTCACGACGACGTGTTGGCGCTCGATTTCGCGGCGCATGTCTTCGGGAATTCGCGCCCAGTCGAGGACCTCCACGAGAATTGGCAGGTCGCTTTCTGTCAGCGCGTCGCGGAGTGCGTACAATCGCCGTTGGGGTTGATCGAGACGGTCGGGGTTGCGCACCACGAGATCAAGGTCTGACCCTTCGTGGGCCTGGCCGTTGACGCGGCTACCATAGGCCCACACTTCGGCATCGGGAACGTGCGCCGCGAGCACCTCGAGCAGCACTTGGCGATACGTTGGATGTAGATCAAGTTTCGGCATGGCCAAATTTCTCCCGTAAGGCGGCCTCCAATCGGCGTGCATCGGCGAGAAAGTCCGGCAGCAGTCCCAACGTCTCTTCCGCAAAGCCGACGCCGTAGTCGTGCGCGGTGCTGTTGCGGTTGTCGCGATAGGCGAACCAGCGTTCCACTGCAGCGGTATCCAGCAAGCCATGTTTTGCCGCGTGGCGAAAAACATCTTTGAAGGTCATTTCATCCACAGCGCGCGGGTTGACGGTGTAAGTTTTGACCGCTTTGCGGAGAAGTTTGCCGCCGGTCTCCAATGCCAGCTCGAAACCCTTGACTACGGCATTCCGGTAAATCTCGTAGTCAATACTGTCCTTGGGTGATTGTTCCAACTGCTTGACTGACGTTTCAAGCGTCAACAGACAGCGCGACAGATGTTCGGTGCGCAAGCTCATAGCTTTGCTTCCACCAGTAAGTTTAGCCCAGCCAGATTCCGCCGGATAGCCTTTTCCAGCTTTGCCGACTCCGCGAATCCACCTTCATCCAGAGGTTCTGCGCGCTCGGGACTACGGCGAACAAGCCGTTCCTCCAACTTGCCGGTAAGGCGTTCCATCTTCATCATCGTGTCGTAGTCTATCCGGCAGACGCGGCATCGGCAAGCGTGGCGTGGGCGATGGGTGGCGGGCATCGATTTCACGTTTCGAGCAGGAAATTGCCGTCGCCAGATTGGTTGCATGCGCGCAGGGTCGGACGTCGGCTTTTCATCCGCCAAACTGCCTGCGCCCAACCAGGTCGTACGCTGTTGAGGCGATGATTCGCGCCTGTTGGAATTCTCCGCGTCGCCAGCCGCCGCCGCGGAGCAGAACCCGGCCGTCAATCTCCGGGGCGTCGCGTTCGGTGCGACCGACGCTTTTTTTGCCGTCATGATCCACCAGAACCCGAAGCGTCCTGCCGACCTGGGACGCCATGAGTTTCGTGGAAATCCTTCGCTGGATCGCCATCAGCCGGCGTCGCCGTTCTTTCTTCACCTTTACCGGAATTTGGCGCTCCATCCTTCCAGCCGCCGTGCCGTCCTCGCGGGAATACTCAAATACGCCGAGCCGCTCGAAGCGGGTCCGTTCGACAAAATCGCACAATCGCTGGAACTGCGCCTCGGTTTCACCGGGGAATCCCACCAGGAAGGTGGTGCGAATCGCAATGGTTGGGATGGTGGAACGAAGACGGCTGATGATGTCCTCCATTTGCGCGGCGGTGTTTTTTCGCCGCATTCGAAGGAGCAAGGCGTCGTCAACGTGCTGAAGCGGCATATCCACATAACGACAGACTTTTGGGCTTGCAGCCATGACATCCATCAGCCGCTGGTCCCAGTGGGCGGGATGAGTGTAGAGAACGCGAATCCAAAAATCGCCCTCAATGGAATTGAGGCGCGCCAGAAGCCGGCTGAGGCCGTGCTCCAACCCCAAATCCCTGCCAAACCAGGTTGTGTCCTGCGAAATTAGAAGCAATTCCCGCGCGCCGCCGGCGACCAGCGCGCGCGCCTCGGCCTCCACGTCTTCGAGCGTCCGGCTGCGGTGGCGTCCCCGCATGAGCGGGATGGAGCAAAAGGCGCACGGATGATTGCACCCGTCGCCGATCTTCAAATAGGCGTAATGCGACGGCGTGAGCTGATAGCGCGGCGTGGCAAAATCATAAAGATAAGCAGGACGGCGGGAGACGAGATTGCGCGGGGCGATGACCGGGGAAACGGCGGCCTCTGGCGCTCCATTGGGCGGGAGGTCGAGCGACGCGATGATCTCATGAATCCTTGGCACTTCATTGATGCCGATGAAGGCGCTGACTTCGGGAATCTCTTTGCGAAGCTCGTTTGCGTAACGCTGAGCCATGCAGCCGGCGACCAGGAGCTTTTGCCCCGGACGAAGCAGCCGGCGCCGGCTGATCTCAAGAATGACATTGATGGATTCCCGTTTGGCGCTCGCGACAAAACCGCAGGTGTTCACGATCACGACATCCGCGTTCGCCGGATCGTTCGCGATGGCATGCCCCGCCTTGAGGAGCGTCCCGATCATCACCTCGGAGTCCACAAGATTTTTCGCGCACCCGAGACTCACCAGATGAACGGTCGCTTTCACGGAGCGCGGCGGATTTCAAAGGGCGCCGCGTTGGTGCTGGTGAAAGAATGACTCGAAGTTGGCGGGGAGACCGGAAAGGGCGACGGCTCCCATGAATCCGCCGGCTTGCGCGCCGGCGCGGGCGATTCCTCCACGGCGGGGGGCGGGGTTGGAGGCGGCGCATGGACGGAACGTGAAGGCTGGGATTTCATCAGCCACCAGATGGAAACGGAAACCACTGCCAGGATCATCAGCAGTGCCGCAAGAACAGCGCGCCCCGTGGCAGTGAGGAAGAAACGCGGAGATTGTCCAGGCACGCGTTGAATCGGCGACCGGGTGCGTTGCTCTTCCGTGACTTCAAACACGGGTTTGTGGGGTGCCGGCGGATTTTCCTCCGTGAAACGTTGCAGGATCGGGCCGCTGTCGAGTCCGACATGTTCCGCGTAATGCCGCAGAAAACTGCGCACATAAACCTGGGCGGAGAAGGAATCGTAGCGGTTCTCCTCAAGGTCGCGCAGGCGTTCCACCTTGATCTTGATCGCGGCGGCAGCGGCGGCTTCGGATATGCCTTTCTTGACCCGCGTTTCGCGAAGGATTTCTCCAATGGATGGCATGAGCAGCATTAGAAATCAAAATCGCCAAAATCCAAACAAAAAGAAGCGGCCGCAAACGCCCCGGTCTTCAGTGATGTCCGGCAAGTGTTTCATTTCATCGCGCGATGGCGTCAAGCTTCCGGCGGCGCCCCGTCGAGGCGAATGAGGATTTCGCGGTCCTTGGCGCCCTGGACCGGTCCAACCACGCCGCGCTCCTCCAGAATATCCATGATCCGGGCGGCGCGCGTGTAACCGATGCGAAGCCGCCGTTGCAGGAGGGATGTGGAGGCGCGCCCTTCCTGACGAATCACCTGGATGCATTGCTCGACAAGCTCCTCGTTCTCTTCGCCTGCATCCTCGATATCGGACACGGGTTTGGAAAGTTTCTCCTGGATTTCCGCATCGTAACTGGCCGGGATTTGTTTCGCGCAAAACTCCACAATCGCGCGGACCTCATCGTCCGAGACGAACGCGCCCTGGGCGCGACGCAGGGTGGATGAGTCCGACGACTTGTAAATCATGTCGCCCTTGCCAAGCAGATTCTCCGCGCCGTTCTCATCCAAAATCACGCGCGAATCCACCTTGGAAGCCACCCGGAATGAAATTTTTGACGGCAGGTTGGTTTTGATGGTGCCGGTCACGATGTCCGCCCGCGGCGTTTGCGTGGCAACCACCAGATGAATGCCGGCGGCGCGCGCCATCTGGGTCACGCGCGTGATCGCGTCCTCCGCATCAACGGGCGCGATGAGCATGAGGTCGGCCAGTTCGTCAATGAAGACCACAATGAACGGCATCCGCTGCGGGATGGGAATGTCGTCTTCCGGGAGGAGCATCGGCTGCGCCGGGTCGGCTTCTTCCACCGCTTTGCGGAGATCGGCGAGGTCCTCGATCTTGGAAGCGGCGCTTTCCTTGCCGGTCCGGACACGGCTGTTGAAGGCGCTGATGTTGCGCACGCCGACCTTGGCCATGATGCGATAGCGTTTTTCCATCTCCTGAATGACCCAACGAAGAGCCACGATCACCTTCTTGGAATCGCTGACAACGGGCACGATCAGATGCGGCAGCGAGTTATAGACCTGCAGTTCCACCACCTTCGGATCGATGAGGATCAGGCGCATGTCTTCGGGCGAGAATCTGTAGAGGATGCTGCTGATGATGCAGTTGATGCAAACGGATTTGCCGGAACCGGTCGAGCCGGCGATGAGCAGGTGCGGCATGTCGGCCAGATCGGCAATGAGCGTCTTGCCATAGACATCCTTGCCCAGGGCCAGCGGGATTTTCGCCTTTGAACTCTGGAATTCCTGGCTCGCAATCAGCTCGCGAATGATCACGGGCGCCTTGGTCGTGTTTGCCACCTCGATGCCCACCGTGCCCTTGCCGGCCACGGGCGCCAGGATGTTCACGCGCTCGGCCTTGAGCGCCAGCGAAAGGTTGTTTTGCAGACTCACGATGCGTTCCACCTTCACGCCCGGCGATGGAATGACCTCGAACCGGGTGATGGTGGCGCCCTGGGTGATTTCGCCCATCTGGACGTCAATCTCGAAATCCTTGAGGGTTGTCTCAATCAACGCTCCGCGTTGGGCGATCACCTCCTTGCTGTCCATGACGGGAGTCGTTTCGGAAACGCGCTTGAGCAGGTCAATGGGTGGCAGGCGGAAGTTGCTGAACAACACCGGTTGGAGGGCGGGACGAGCCGCCGGTTTGATCTTGCCCGGTCGGGTGATTTTATATTCGGGTTTCTCCGGTTTTTCGGGTGAAACAGGTTTCCCGGCCGCCTTGTCGGGCGGACCCGATGTCGCCGGTTCCGGCGGCTTGACCGCGCCAGCGG
>JACQHZ010000254.1 GCA_016198745.1 Verrucomicrobiota bacterium | reverse complement strand
GGACGCCGCTACATCCCCCCTCAGAGGGGGGACAAGTTCGTTGGTTGCGGCTACGCCGCGCTGTGCTCATCAAGTCGGTGTTTGGAGCCAATATCTCCCTTGAAGGTGCGTTCGGCCATTTCCCTCGTCCCTTGGTGTTCATGCGATTGCTGGAACGGGTGCCCGATGGATACAACGTCACCACCTTCGGGGCATACTGGATTCATCGTCTCCAAAACGAATACAACCTCAATTACACAAGCATCCCATAGGAATGGGATAAAAGGATGGGGAGCGCACGCGTCCCGCGTGCTTTAAATTGGCGTCCCGCTTCTTGCAGCAGGAACGGGGGGCCGACTATTTATCCAAATGTCTTTACAATCCGGAACCATGACGAATGGGGCAAATCCTGTAGCGGCGGTCTATGACCGCCGTCGGAAGGGAAGCGACGGTCATAGACCGCCGCTACAGGTGCATTTTCCCCGGAGGGCGATGCTCCGTCATCGCCTTGGGAATTTTGCGGAGGGCGACGCTCTGTTGCCGCCAAGGCCGGGGCGTTGACGGAGCAACGCCCTCCGGGTTGATTTGAATGGAAGGTGTTCGCCCTCTGAGTTATATTTTTCGTGAACTGCTTGTGAAAACCAACCTAACCCCGCTCACCGTCCAGAATATTTCTGTTGCATTGAGGCGTTATCTCTATTTCACCGCCGCAATCACCGGGGCGGCCATTTTGATTGTTGAAATCCTGGGAGCGCGAATGTTGTCGCCCTATGTGGGCGCGTCGCATTTCGTCTGGACGGCGCAGATCATGGTGACTTTGGCCGCGCTTGCCGCCGGCTATTACGCCGGAGGGCGGCTCGTGGATCGTTCACCGAGGCTTGAATGGCTTTACGGGTGCATTTTGGCGGCGGCGATTTACCTGTGCCTGACCGTTCTGATTTGCGAACCGGTGGCCTTTGCCTGTCTGCGGTTCAATCTGGCGATCGGGTCGCTTTTGATTTCAATGTTCCTGTTTTTTGCGCCCCTCACCTTGCTGGCCATGACCGGCCCTTTCCTGATCCGGATCCTGACTCATTCCATCAGCAACGTGGGCGGAAACGTGGGCCGATTATACGCGATCAGCACCGCCGGCAGTCTCATTGGCGCAGGATTCATCAGCTATGTCTGCATTCCTCTGCTTGCCAATTCGGTCACGATGGATGGCGCCGCCGGTTTGCTCATGGCGGTGACGGCGGGATATTTTTTCATTTGGGGAAGGGAAAATTGTCCGAAGTCGCTGATCCTGGCTGGCATTCTGATTGGGGTGGGATCTGGATATGCGGGGGTGATGGTGGATCGCCAGACGCGCTTTGCAGACACCATTGAGCTTTACCGCCGCAATTCTCCCTTTGGTCTCCTGCACGTGATTGAATCCAGGGATGGGAAGCGACGTTGGTATTTGAACAATTACGCCACGCTCAACGATTATGATCCGGTTCAAAAGAAGGGCATTGAGATGTTTTCCTATCTGCTCCACGGGCTGGCCCGCGCCTACACGCCGCGCACCGAGGCTGTCCTTTGCATTGGAATGGGCGCGGGTCTTGTTCCCATGGATTTTGCCCGCGAGGGAGCGCAGGTGGATGTCCTTGAAATCAACCCGGCCGTGCCCGGTCTGGCCGCCAATTATTTCGATTGCGATCTTCACCGTCTGAACATCGCCATTGGCGACGGACGGTATTTCCTCAATCGCGCCACCCGGAAATATGATGCCGTCATCCTCGACGCCTTTGTGGGCGAATCGCCCCCCGCCCATCTCATGACGAGAGAAACCTTCCACGCGATCCGTCAAATTCTCAAGACGGATGGAACTCTGGTGATGAACACCCTTGCAAAATTCGAGCCGGGGAAGGATTTTTTGTGCGCCTCGGTTGATAAAACCCTGCAAACCATTTTCAAAAGCGTGCGAATTCATGCCGACGGAAGCGGCAATGTCTTTTTTGTGGCTTCCGACCAGCCCGGTCTGAAGATTCTGCGTCCGCCGAATTTTGAACGGGTGCATCCCGTCTGCCGGAAACTGGTTGAAACGGCTTTTGCCATGACGCCCCGGACCAATCCGGAGCATGGCCTGGTGCTCACGGACGATTATAATCCGATCGAATTTTACGATTCGGCCAACCGCGAAGAGCTGCGGCGAAAGTTGGCGGAGGCAATCAGGCAGCAGGTCAAAAAGCGCTCTTGACAACGCCCGCCGTAAACATGCGGATCAGCGATTTTTCGAAGGCCCGCGTTCGGCCCGGTCAAATGCCTCAAGATCCCGCCTGGCAGCAGGCGCTTGGGGATGTCTCGCTTGGCCATAACATCGGGCTCTTAGGTCCAGGAATTCGCGGACCCACGGGATATGCGGCTCATACCATTCGATCGCTTTCAGCGTGGAGGCGTTCAATTCGTCCGGAGGAAGATTGCGGGCGATCTGGACGAGGGTAAACAAGCGTCTCTCCTCAAGGAGGGAAACGACAAAAGGCCTGTTGATTGCCTGATAAAGGCGTGCGGCCATGGTTTTGCCAGGATCCGCCCGGGCAATCGCAAGGGCGATGTCCAGGGACCGATCCATCAGATGCGGTAATGGCCATGGATCGCGGCGGTAACGCCGAAAGGTGGTTTCGAGCGCCACGGTGGCCTCCTCCAGCCGGCCCTGACGCCAGCGCAGGCGGCCAAGTAAAACGGCCGCTTCGGCCGGTTGAAACAAGCCCAACCGATCAATATAATCCTGGGCCTTTTCATCGCCTGCGTCCGCCAAAGCTTCCGCCACCATGACCAGTTCCACCAGGTCGCCCGGTTCCGTTCCCAACAAACGCCATGCGGCCAGCAGGGATTTAAAATCGCCTTTGAGATAGCTCAAGTGGGGCGCCGCGCGCAGACGTTGTTCCGGCGTGAAATCCGGAAGCTGGACCGGCGCCCATTGTTGGAGCGTGCAAAGGGAAATCCGTTGGCGCTCCATGCTGGCCCACTCCACCCCGTCACCGGTCAACCGAGGGCGGTTTTCCAATCGAAACCGCGCCGCCTCCAGCAATTCGCGCAACTCGACGCCCGAACGACGGCCCACCCCGCGGGCAAAAGCAAATTCCAAAACATTGTGGTCATCCGAATTGATGGCAACCCCCCTGGATTGCGCGACCGCCTTTGCAAATGAATCATTGGCGACATAATGCGCCAGAAACCCTTCCAGGTCGGTGACCCGCCAGGCCTGCATCAAGGCGGCCTTGAAAGGTTCCTGCTGAAGTCGGAGTCGCAAAGAATTGGCATCGTAAGCAATCGGTTTTAAGGACGCCACCAGCGCGAGATCACCGACCTGGGTCTGCCAGATTTCAACCCAAGGAAAAACGGACGCCAACGTGGCAAAAACGCTGCGCATGGTCCAGCTGTCCACGTCATAAGCCTGCAACCAGTGGACGAAAAGGCCGCACTCCCGCAGTTTCCGGGCTGCGGCGCGGTAGTATTCCTGCGTGAAAAGAGACTCAACGCCCGCCCGGTTCGGATGCGATGGGGCGGAAACAATCAGGTCATATTCGCGCGGGGCCGCCCAAAGAGCTTCTCGCCCATCGCCGATCCAGACCTGCACTTTGGGATTTTTCAGGGCGTTCAGGTTCACCGGCGAACAGCGCGCGGCCACCTTGAGAAGGGACGGTTCCAGTTCCGCCACATCCACCCGTTCCATGGAGGGAACGCCGGCCAGCCATCCCGCCGTGGTGCCGGTTCCGAGTCCAACCACCAGCGCATCCGTCGGCCTGGGATGCAGAATCGCGCCCAGCAGGCCAATCATCACATGCGTTCCGGCGTCTTCCCGGGCATTGCCATCGGGCCGGCCGTTGACGGTGAAACCCAGGCCGTGATTTCCATGGAGCGCCACACTGCCCTCCACCCCGTCCTTTTCCCATTCGATTTGCCGACGCGCGAAATGAATCAGAGCGTGCAGATCATTTGGCGCGGCAACATAATTATCCACAAGCCCCGCCCCGATCGGAGCATGCCGCCAAAACGCAGTCGGGCCGGTTGCAAACAGCATGAGAAGGGCCATTATCGCCGTGCTCATCGGCAAAATCGTTGCACGCCACACGCCACGCGTCGCATGTGGACGATGTTCTGTCATCGCCTGAGGTGGTGGTATTTTCCCGGAGGGCGCGGCTCCGTCCGCGCCTGGGTGGGTGGTGGCGTTGACACTTCGACGTTGCTCAGTGCAGGCTCCGCAACGCCCTCCCGAAAGATTTGTACCGGAGGGCGATGCTCCGTCATCGCCTGGGGAGGACGGAGTGGTGGTTTCCCCGGAGGGCGACGCGTCGTCGCATGGGGAGGACGGAGTGGTGGTTTCCCCGGAGGGCGACGCGTCGTCGCATGGGGAGGACGGAGTGGTGGTTTCCCCGGAGGGCGACGCGTCGTCGTCGCCTTGGGGGGCAGTGGCGTTGACAGAGCAACGCCCTCCGAATTTGATACCGAGGGACATAACCATGGCGGCCACTGCCAGCAACACCAGCAGGATGACCGCCGCGCGCCAGGCGCCCGGCGCCGAAAGCAAGGGCAGCAATCCGAACCCGCCGGCCAACACCCCAAGAATGCAGCCGGCCGTGTTCCAGGCATAAGCAAGACCCGTGTGACGGGCCACGTCATCACGCCCTTTCCCAAGCAGAGCGATCAACATGGGAAATTGAAATCCGGCCACAAAGGCGGCGGGAAAAACCACCGCCAAAGTTGTGATCGTCCAGCCCAGCACCTGCTCCGAAAATAGAAGGGGGTTCAGGGGACGCAAAAGCAGGGCCATCACCGCCAGCCGATCTCCGAGGGCATAGGGAAATGCCAGGCAGAAGGCTTCCAGCGCGCAAGTGAATGCGAAACCGTTCAACGAACACGTCCGATTACGTCCGAACCATGCATAGGCCGCCCCGCCCAACCCGATTCCCAGAAGCGCTACCGCAAGAATCAATTCAAAGGTGAACGTGGTGCCGCCCAGAAGGGGTCCCAACATGCGATACCACACGATTTCCATGAGCAGGAATGCGAAACCCGAAATGGCGGCGGCAAACAAAACAAAGGATGAAGGATGAGGGATGAAGGATGAAGATGCATCGGAATTTTGGATTGCGGATTGCGGATTCCGAATTCTGGATGGAGGGCGCGGCTCCGTCCGCGCCTGGCCCCGATGAGTTCTCGGCTTCCAAGGCATCCCCCTTCCGCAATCCGTAATCCCCATTACCCCGGCCTTGCTCCGGGCGAGCATCCATGCCAGCAAACCCACCACCGCATTCAATCCGCACGCCAGCCACAATGTCTTACGGTTCCCAAATTTTTCGAGAAGAAAAACGTGGAGAGCATGGCGCCAGTGACCGCGCCCAGCGCGTTGGCGCCATAAAGCAGCGCGGCGCGACAACGACCGACGTCGTCATCGGTTTCCACCGCGCGGACAGCGGCCGGCAGAGTTCCGCCCATGAGAAAGGTGGGAATACCAAGAACCAGCGTTGACAGAAAAAGGCACGCCGCGCTGCCCAATCCCAAGCCTAGCACGGGAGTGCCGCCCATCGCCACATACCTCTGTTGGATCGGAAAAATCAAAAAGGGGGTTGCGGCCGCAAACAGGGCAATCAGGACTTCGAGTTGCGCATAAAAGGCCAAGGGGCGATCCTTCCGATCCGAACGTGGTCCCAGCCAAAGACTGCCCAATCCGATTCCGCCCATAAAAACCGCAAGCACAGCGGCCGAGGCGGCCGTGGAACAACCGAAAATCAAACGAAATTCCCGCAGCCAGACGGTTTGATAGCCAAGCGCGCACATCCCCGATCCGAAGAGAAGCAACGCGATCTTGAGAACGAATGAACTTCCCATGTTGACCACGTTCCACGTGGCGCAGGCATTTATGTCGGGCATGATGCGATAATTCAAGCCGTTTTCCGGAGGGCGACGCTTGTTTCTGACAAGTAAAGGAGGACAGGCATCTTGCCTGTCTTTCGACTTGATGAAGGAGGATGTGCTTTCTGCCGCCGAGTTCTGGCAAGGGTGGTCTCAACTCATGGCAGATGACAGGTTTTCGATCGTCAATTCCGCAGGGGCAATTGCGGAGCGCCCTCCGCGCGCTCCGATTAAATCTTGCTTTTTCGGTGATTTATGACAAGATGGCCAACGATGTTGGGGGATTTTCCAATCATGCAGAAAGACGCGGGATCATTTGAAGTGCTCGGTCTCAGACAGGGGGATGATCACCGATACTGGCTTGCCCGCTCCGCGGAAGAACGATTGACTGCCGTTGAAGAATTGAGACAAATCATGTTCGATTATGATCCAGTTTCCGAGAGACTTCAAAGAGTTTTTAGCGTTGCTGAACTCAAAGGGGGCTGAGTACCTGGTTGTGGGCGGATATGCCGTGGGATACCATGGATATCCAAGAGCCACCGGCGACTTGGATATCTGGATTGCCGTCAGCCGTCAAAATGCGCAGAAAATGGTTGGGATCTTGAAGGAGTTCGGATTCGATCCGCCGGAGTTGAAAGAGGAATTGTTCACTCAGAGAGAAAAGATCATCCGAATGGGGTATCCGCCCCTGCGGCTGGAAATTCTCACCTCCATTGACGGTGTCGAGTTTGAAGAATGTTATCGAAGGCGGATTGAAGTCCGAATTCAGGATGTGCTTGTGCAGATGATTTCACGAGATGATTTGATCAGGAACAAGAAAGCCAGCCGAAGGCACAAGGATTTGGATGATCTCGAAAAACTGGAGCATTCGTGATTGGGTCAGCACTCTCCCCAATCCGGACGTAAGGAGGAATTTTGGAGGGCAACGCTCCGTCGTCGCTTGGGCGAGTGGTTGTCTTGAGGGGTGGCGTTGACGGCGCAACGCCCTCCGGGTTGCCGCTGCGGAATCAAGCTGGCACGCGACACCGGACATTGACATCCAACGCTTGAAGGAAGATCAGAATGAAAGTTGAAAACAATGAGATTGTCCTGCCTCATGGAACGTGATACTCTGAAGATATGACAGAAGCAGTCTCGCACGATTACAAAGAGGAAACTCCCGAAGCCAAGGCGCAATGGTTTAGATCTCTTCCGTTGTCCGAGCGAATGGAGCTTTTGTGCGCTTTTACGGATCTCGTTCTGGCGATCAATCCCAGGATAACCGATCGAAAAAATGCTCAACAGACTAAAGGACGTTTTCAAGTCCTTTCAAAAACGTGAAGTAAAGTACGTTGTAATTGGGGGCATTGCCTCCACCCTCTACGGCGTGCCAAGAGCAACCTTTGATTTGGATGTCCTCATCGAAGCCACTCCCGATAATGCCCGGAAATTGCTGGATGCCCTTTTGGAAACCGGATTGGGAACCGCCTCGCTCACGACGGTTGAAGGAGTTCTCGCAAACGAGATTACAATTTTTAACGATCGGGTAAGGATTGATGTGCAAACTTCAACGCCAGGCTTGAAGTTCAGCGAGGCATGGGCGCGAAAGAAATGCATGAACTACGATGGACAAGATTTTTATATCATTTCCAAGGAGGACCTGATTTCCTCCAAGAAAGCTTCCGCCCGGCCCATCGATTTGGAAGATGTAAGATTACTGGAGCTTCCGATCTGATCCGGGATTGATCAATCATTGTGATGAGTAAAACAGGCCTGGGATGTTTTCCGGAGGGTGGCGCTCCGTTGCCGCCTTGGAACTTTTGAACCATGCCGGAATTATTATGCATTACGTGATAGACGCTTCATATCTCGGCGGGTACAAATTGAAAATTCAGTTTGAAAATGATGAAATCCGAGTCGTTGATCTGTCGGGCCACCTGGACGGCCCTGTTTTTGAGCCTCTTACAGATTTATCATACTTCAAACAGTTCACAGTGAATCGTGACATAGAGACTGTTGTCTGGCCCAATGATGCCGACTTCTCTCCTGATTTTCTATATGAAATCGGGGAAACCATCAGCGAACCACTTCATCCAGTCGATGTCGCAGGGGGGCGTGGCTGAGGGGAGTGATGGCACAACAGAGGCCGAAAACCAAGCGCAAACAGGAGATGTGTGCCCAAGCGGACAGGCGGGACGCCCGTCCTCCATGGGGAGACAGGCAAGATGCCTGTCCTACTTTCTCGGACGGAAAAACTTGACATCTACCACGGCGGATAACGGTTTTGGGTTATGAAAACGTTTAATTTTGTTGGGAAGGATTTGTGTCGGATGGCGCCACTACGGCGTGGTGAAGGCTCGTGGAAAGGATAACCGTGAACCGTGCCTGCCACCCTCCGGATGGGTGGAACCGCTGAACCCATGAACCAGATTAGTTACATTTAAATCTTGCATTTTCAGCGATTTGTGATAATGGGACTGATCAGAAGTATGAAGTTTATGACCACACTAGGACGGGATGAGGACGGCGTTTGGGTGGCAGAATGTCCATCCATTCCGGGCTGCGTCTCGCAGGGGAAGACGCAACAGGAGGCTCTGCAAAACATCCAGGAAGCCATTGGGCTTTGTTTGGAAGTGCGGGCCGAGCGTGGGTTGCCGTTGACGGTGGAGACCCGCCAGGTGGAGGTCTCAGTCTGATGGCGGCGCTTCCGGTCGTGAGCGGGCGAAAAGTGCTGCGCGCCTTTCAATCTGACGGCTGGACGCTGGCACGACATCATCGGAGCAGTCACATGATTTTGGTCAAGGAAGGGCACCTGGCCACCTTGTCGGTGCCGGATCACCGGGAAGTGGCGCGGGGGACGTTGCGAAGTCTGATCCGCTCCAGCGGGCTGACGGTCGAGCAGTTCGTGGAGTTGCTGAGGCGTTAAGAAAAAAACTTGCTTTCCCAGCAATTTGTGATAGAGAGGGGATGCCATGAAAAGGTCGTTTTTCGCAGCCGTTCCGCTTTTTCTGGGCATGTTATTTCCATGCCCGCGGACAACGTTTGGAACGGCCGGCGGCGGCACCTGGGATGGCGGGGGGGGGGCAATAAAATTTGGGCCACCATGAACAACTGGACGGATACCTTGCCGAGCAGCGCCTATCCGACCAATATTACCATGCAGGGAATTCTTAATACTACCAATGACATGGATATAGCGGGTCTCGCCATCAAAGGTCTGACCATTTCCAATTCCGCCGCAGCTTTTGTGATTGGCGGAGCCGGATCGTTTACCAATTTAGGGACAGGGACATCGGGTGGAATCCTCAACCTTCATAATCAGATCGTAACCATCAGCAACAACTGGGTATTGGACGGGGCAAACACCTGGACCTCCAGTTCCAACACTCTTGATATTGTGGGGAACGTGAACTTGGCAAACTACACGCTGACTTTGGCAAACACACCTGGCGCGTTCAATCCTGGCAACACCAACATCATCAAAGGTATCATCAGCGGCACCGGCGGCCTGACCATAACGGGCACGGGAACCAATGTTCTGACGGGAGTCAACACCTATTCCGGCGCCACCACGATCAGTGGGGGGGTGTTGACCTCGGGCGCCGCCGGTGTGATTGGGGACTCTTCAGCGGTAACCGTGACCAGTCCGGGCGCGCTGAATCTGGACAACAACTCGGAAACCGTCGGCTCGCTGGCCGGTTCCGGCAACGTGACGTTGGGTAGCGCGACCTTGACAACGGGCGGAGACAACACGAGCACCACTTATTCCGGCATCATCTCGGGCAGTGGCGGGATCAACAAGGCGGGGACGGGGATGTGGACCTTGGCTGGCACCAATCTTTATACGGGGACAACGAGCATCAGCGCGGGGACCTTGCTGGTTGCGACCAATAATGCCTTGGGAACGGCCGCGGGCCCCACGACCGTATCGAGCGGGGCATCTCTGGGTTTTTCGAATAACGTGAACTACGCCACCGCGGAAGCGGTGACGATCAACGGCGTTGGGGTCGGCTCGCTGGGCGCAATTCAGAATGTCGCGAACACCAACACGTTTGCGGGCGCCATCACGCTGGGATCGGCCAGCGCCATCGGCGCGGCGGCCGGTCAATTGACTTTAAGCGGGGCCATTGATAACGGCGGTTTTTTGCTGACGATGACCAATGGCAATGCCGGCGCGAAAGTGATCATCACGGGAGACATCGGCGGCGCCGGCGGGCTGACTTCGACGGGCGCGGGAACCAATTTTCTGAACAGCACGCTAAACACCTATTCCGGACCGACTACGATCGCCGCAGGGGTCCTGACCTTGGGCTCTGGCAGCGTGATTCCGAATGGTTCCGCGGTCACGGTGAACAGTCCCGGGGTGTTGAATTTGAACAACACGGGCGAAAACATCGGATCGCTGGCCGGTTCCGGCAATGTGGACCTGGGAACCGGATACTTGAACGCGGGCGCAGACGACACGTCAACCGCTTTTTCCGGCGTGATTTCCGGCGCCGGCGGCGACTTCGGCAAGTATGGAACCGGGACCCAGACTTTTTCGGGCGCCAACACCTTTACGGGCAATACTGTTATCAACGCGGGCACCATCAGTTTGACGACCAACAACGCCTTGGGCGGGACCACGAACATCACCATCAATGCCAACGGCACGCTGCTGCTTAATGGCGGCACCGGAACCTTGATCAATAATGCCGCGGTGATCAACATGAATGGCGGCACGTTCAATGCCAATGACTTGACGGAAACCATGAGCAACCTGACGTTGAGCGCGAATTCGACCGTCAGTCTGTTGGCCGGCACGGTTAGCACGCTGACCTTTTCTGGCGTCTCAACCCGATCGGCCGGCACGTTGGCGATCGACAACTGGACCGGAAGCCCGTGGACTTCTCAAAGCGGGATCGATGACGCAATTTTCTTTACCGGCAATGCCGGCCAAAACCTTGCCTGGATCAGTTTTACTGGTTTTACCGCAGGCGCATACGTCCTGGGCGGCGGGGAGGTGGTTCCGGTGCCGGAACCGTCCACGATTTTGAGCGGTCTATTGCTGATGGGATTGCTTGCCCGCCGGATGCGGCGGGACAAGTCCCCCAGTCCATCCCCGCTTCCGTGAGGAGGGGGCAGGCTCTGAGCGGAGTCGAAATGGCTGGCGCGCCGGATGCGGCGTCGTGGGTGATCGGGTGTTTCCTCGGAGGGCGATGCGCTGTCATCGCCTGGGCGGTGGCATTCCGTCGTTGTCGTGGGGGGGGACGGCGTTGACGATCTGCGCACTGGCAACGTTGTGCGGAGCGCGGGGGACACGTGCGATCTCCGACTTTGCCGGCCACCTGAATCAGACGACCACCCCGGCGTTCAACCGCTTCTGCATGGCGCACCGTCGTCAGGCCATCCACTGGCTCATCTCCTCGCGCGCTTTGCGTTGATCGGTGAGGCATTCCATCGGTAGGACTGCGCGGCAGCCCGTCGCCGAACGATGCCTTGATTCCCTGATGTCTCACCTGAGAAGAACCAATCACCTCAAAAACCGCTCTCGCTCCCGCTCATCTCGCCAGTCTCACCTCGCTTCCAGTAGCCCGGCAGCCTCCAAACCGAGAATGACGCAGCCGTGACGGAGCAACGCCCTCCG
>JACQHZ010000272.1 GCA_016198745.1 Verrucomicrobiota bacterium | reverse complement strand
TTGCGCCCTCCAAAATTCCTCCTTACGTCCGGATTTGGGAGCGCGTCCATCATGGATCTGTCTCCGCCGTCCGGGCCGCCGCGCCGGCCGATCGGCTGCCAGGGGCAGGAACGTCGCGCCCGCGGCTCGGTGACAAAACGCTGCAGGAGTTTTTCCCGTCCGCGAGTCTTCGCTGAAAACCGATCCCGGTCAGACGATGGATGGTCACCATCAGAGATCGTTGGCCGACACCTTTCTCGATTTCCCTTGGATCGCCGGGCAGCGGGCGGGCGGGCACCCCAAGCCGGTTTCAGCGTTTACCGATCAAGTCATGGCGGAGATGGAATTTAACGGATTTTTTCCAGTTCTGCTTTCAGACCGGGCAGATCCGAACAGACGATTTCCCAGATGATTTCAAGATCCAGGCCAAAATAATCATGCACAATCCGGTTCCGTAATCCCACGATTTTACGCCATTGGATTTGCGGGTGTTTTGTCGCGAAGTCGCCGGCGAGATGGCGCGCAGCCTCGCCGATGATTTCCAGATTGCGAACCACGGCATCCACTGTTTTTTCGTCCACCTTGAACTTTTCCTGATCCAATCCCTGCGTGAATCGCTCGATTTTCCCGATCGCTTCCCGGATATCCTGCAGAAAAAGTTCCGGCAGACGTTTAGACATAAATCAGGTCAGGTTCGATGACCGTCCAACGGTTCGGTTTTACTCCACGTCTTGACACCAGGTCCACATGCAATCCGAGATGTTCCTCCAATTTTTCTGCGAGAGTGATGAACTCCATTCCAATGGAGGGATCCACTTCCACCAGAATGTCCACGTCGCTTGCAGCGGTCTGTTCATTCCGGGCATAGGAACCAAAAAGCGCCAAGCGGCTCACCTTGAAATTCCTCTGCAACTCGGGCTTGGCGGTTGCCAGCTCCGCCAGAATGTCCTTACGATCTTTCATGGCCGGAGTGTATCATAAATCAACTTGGTGGGGAGTTAAAAAGATCGGGTTCAGCTCTGGCTCCACCACCACCAAGCGGATCCATGTCCCGGCTCCCGGATGCCCGACCGCCTGCGTCCTGAACGGTCCGCGCGCCGGCCGGATGAGCGTGGGCGCCTGCCCTGAGCGCCGGCGAACGGGCCGTCCGATCGGCTGCCAGGCGCAGGAACGCCGCGCCCGCGGCGCGGTGGCGAAACGATGCGGGAATTTCCCCCGTTCGCAAGTCGCCGCTGAAAACCGTCCGGTTCAGGCGACGGATGCGTCACCATCACAAAACGTTGGCTGAAACCTTTCCCGTTTCGACTTCGTGCCAATTCAAGCGGCCCCACCTCCGGCTGTGAAACCGATCATATCAATCACCTTGGCCTTCGTGTAAAAGCGCCCGGTGTTCTGACCTGTGGCGAAATCCAACGTGTGGAGTTCTTGCTGGTGGCGGTTGATCACAGCCGCGTGTTCATTGTAGAATGCCGCCAATCGACGAAGACTCTTGAGACCGAACGCACGCATCCCCATGCCTTTGCGAAAGAATTTGTCAAAGGCTGGCACGTTTCCGAAAACGCCGAGCATAACCTTCGTGATGAGCGTATCGGTTGCTTCTCCGCCGAGCGTCTGGCGCAAGGTTGCACCAAATCTCAAGATCATCCTGATACTCTCCTCGCTATAAGCATCAACATCAATTTTCCACAGTTGAATATTGGCCGTGGCAATCAAACGGATGACTGGTTCATAGTGTTTGATGCTTTTCCGTAACAGAATAGACGATCCCCGAAACATTCCCCAACTCGCGAGGTAAAATCCGAGGTGAAGACAACTGGCCTCCATGTGAGCAGGTGATGCAAGAGCAGCGATCTGTTGTCTTTCGCGGTAAGACTGGAAGTAGTTGAAGCAGTAATCAAACGAAGCATACCGCTCAGCCGGTGCGCGGCCTCGGTTCTCCCCGTTTCCGTTCACAAAGAGTGCGATGCAGCTGTCGATTTGGGCTTCTGTCATGACCTCTGCTCGTTAAAGCCCCCCCGTGAACGCTTGGTGGAGGAGGGTTTGGAAGAGGTGGTCGGCTTGGCGCAGGGACTCGCGCTGGACCGACCGCAGCCGCTCGTGCCGCGCCACCAATTCCGCAAACCGCTCCTGCTCCTTCATCCGGACGCAGGGCACGGGCAATTCCTCCAGCATCGGCAGCGTCAGTCCTTCGGTGTTCGCCCCACGGGCAATGTGCAGCAGGCGAGGCTCGTGATCCTTGAGAACGAAACGGGCAAACTCATGGTGCAGCATCTCAGAGCACTGGATGGACTTGATGTCTTGGCCGTGGCAGAGGGCCACTTTGGCGATAGCGAGTGGCAGGCGGTGCATCAAGACTTTGCTTTTCACGACAACAAGAATCGAGTTCGCAGGAATGAGTTTTGTTGCGCTTTGCTTGATGGCTTGCTCGGTGATGTGCTCCTCCGTATCGAAGATGTAGTCGCCGCGCATGTCTTTTGACGTGAGCCACGGGATGCGGCCCGTGTAAAACTCAGGGCGATCTCGTGCTGGTGTTCCACCACCCGTGATTGTGACCAAATCGCCAAACCGGTCAAACGGGCCTGTTGTGAGGCGGTCGCCGAACAGTTCGCGGAAGGCGGCGGGGAGGAAGGTGGCGCTGAGGGCGAGGGCGTAGCGACGGGTGCGGCGCAGCCGATCCGCCCGTTCCAACTGTTCCGCAATCCGCCGTTGCTCTGACGGAATCTCCAAATCGATCTCTTCAAACTGCGAGAACCGCAGGTTCTGGATGTTCGCGCCGCGAGCGATGCGGTCGCGACATTTGATGAACGCTGACGAACGAAAAAAATAGGAGAGGTAAGCTGCTTCCTCGGGATTCTTCGGGCGGATAATGCCGCAAAATGAGCCGACCGAAGCATGAATGTCCTCCACGACACGCGCTGTCTTGCCGACGACTTCCGAGCTTCCGGACGACATGCAGATGACAATGTCATTGCGACGGAAAAACTGCTCCTCGCTGACGCGCTCATCCGGCACCCAAACAAGATCGTTTTGCGTGTCGAGTTCTTCGCCGATATTGCCGGCACGCAGAATTGGAGTTTTACCGGATCCTGGCTTTGGTGTGGCGTCGGCCTTGTCGAATGTCACACCACGAATGAACTCGCAAACTTCACCAAGCGGGACGGTCTTCATACTCGCTCCTTCCAGGTGCGGTCGCTGCGTTTGGCGTGGAGGACGGCGAAGACGAAGATTCTCACGGCCGGGCCCTCGACGTAATAGATCACCCGGTAGGGGAAGCGCTTGGGGAAAAGCCAGCGAATTTCCCGGCGGCGATACCGGACGCGCACGCGATAGAGGAATGGATTCCGCTCCAACGAGTCAATGGCAACGTACACCTCTTCCGCGAAATCAATCCCTAAACCGCTTTGCTCGGAGTTGTACCAACGCGCCGCGCTACGAATATCGTCTTCGGCAACAGGCCAGATGTCCAACCCGTAGCTCACCGCTTGAACTCGGCTTTAAGTCGCGCCTCCGCTTCTTTCCACGGAATCCACCCGTTGGGGTCCTTCTCGCAGGCGTCAAGCCGATCCAGAATGATGTGCTTTTCTTCGTCAGTCAGTTCCCCATCGTCAAGCCATTCGGCTTCATTCAGCTTTTGGGCCGCGGCGATGATCTCCTCGCGCTCGGCGGGCGTGAGCTTGGGCAGTTCTTCGAGGATCTCGGTCTTGCTCATGACACGGATACATTACTCGCGGCGGTGCGGTTCCGCAAGCCTATGTTCCAAAGCTGGACGGCAGAGTGTTTACAGCCGCTCCTTCCAAGCGCCGTCGCTGCGTTTGGCGTGGATGCGGGCTTCGACTTCTTCCCAGGAGGAACCGGCGTGCGGGTCTTTCTCGATGGCCGCCAGGCGCTGTTCGAGCAGTTGCTTCTCCTCCTCCGTGAGGTCGCAATCATCGAGCCACTCGATGCCGGCGATGGCGTCCAACTCATCCAGCTTCTCGCGAATCTCCTGACGGTCGACCGGAGCCAGTGCCGGTAATTCCTGCAAGATCTCAGCTTTGCTCATGACACAGATAGTTTACTTGCGACGCGGTTCTTCCGCAAGCTGCTTCTCCAGTGCCGCGATGTCGTTTTCGGCGGATGCTTCGAGTTGGCGCATCCGCTCCAAGGTGACGGACGGTTGTTCGTAGAAGGTTTCTTCGTGTTCAAGTTGCCGGTAGCGGCTGGCGCTGAGGTCGTAGCGGTTGGCTTTGACCTGATCCTTGGTGACCCAGAATTGACGGGTGAGCTGGTTGATTTCATTTTCCAACGGCGCAATCCGGGAGTTCAATTCGGCGAGTTCGGCTTCCGCCGATTCCAGATTTTGAACCACAGAGGGCACAGAGGACACGGAGTCGGAAGATTTTTGGTAGGGCGCGACCGCCGGGCGCGCCGAAGCCGTTCGATCATCAAGAGGACGGCGCGCCCGGCGGTCGCGCCCTACCTGGTATTCTGCCCGGGATTCGGCGGCGAGGGCGATTCCATCGTTGCCCCTCTCCCCGCCTTGCGTGGCGAGGGCGTCGGTCGGCTCGGCAATGACGGACTCGAATTTGAGGCGGTGAATCAGGGCGTGGTGGTCGAGGCGCTCCGTCTTGAGCGGGGCAATCTGCTTCTGGAGATCGGCGAGACGTTGGGTGCGTTGTTGTTGAAACTTGATGTCCTGACGGTGTTGCCAGCAGGTGAGGATGTCAGGGATGTCGTTGTCGGAAACTTTCTGGCGTTTGTCGTCGAGGCTGAACCCGTCGTGTTCCATGTCATAAAACCAGATGCGCTCGGTCGTGCCGCCTTTGGTGAACAGCAGGACGGCGGTGGAGACGCCGGCGTAGGGTCTGAACACGCCGCTGGGCATGGAGACAACGCCGTCGAGACGGTTGTCTTCGATGAGTTTCTTGCGGATTTCGACATGGGCGTTGGATGAGCCGAACAGGACGCCGTCGGGCACGATGACGGCGGCGCGTCCGCCATTTTCGAGCAGGCGCAGGAAGAGATGGAGGAAAAGGATTTCGGTCTTCTTGCACTTGGCCGGCAGCGTGGGGTTGACGTCAGCGGCGTCAATCGCGCCTTTGAAGGGCGGATTGGCGAAGACGATGTCGTACTTCTTTTCCTCGGTGAAGGCTTTGCCGAGGGTGTCGGTGTAACGGAAGTTGGGCGCGGTGATGCCGTGGAGCATCAGGTTCATCGAGCCGATGCGGAGCATGGTCATGCCGGAATCGTTGTCGAACCCGGTGAGACCGTCGCGCTGGAGGAAGTTGAAATGTTCCTTGCTGAGCTTGCTGCCGGTGACGCCGTGAGGATAGCCGTCCTCGTCATAGGT
>JACQHZ010000018.1 GCA_016198745.1 Verrucomicrobiota bacterium | reverse complement strand
TGAAGCGCATCCCTCCCACGGCGCTTCGCAGAAGCGCCGCTACATCCCCCCTCAGAGGGGGGACAAGTTCGTTGGTTGCGGCTATGCCGCGCTGTGAAGAACCGCACCGTGATCATCGCGGTTGTCGAGTGTTGCCCATTCGGTGTAATCTTTTGGGATGCGCCATATCAATTACCCCTCCTCAGATTTTGAATCGCTTGCCCGATTTTCGCGGGAAACTCCACAGGCTGTCCGCCAATCGGTTGCCGCCATCTTGGATGACGTGCGACGCCGCGGTGATCGCGCCCTGGTTGAGTTGACTCAACGATTCGATGGCGTGCGGCTGCGTCCGTCCGATCTGCGGATTTCAGATGTTGCCTTGCGGCAGGCGCGTGTTTCCAGGGAACTGGAACGCGCCGCGCGCGACACATTGCGAGAAGTTCAAGCTTTCGCGCGTTTTTCGTTGCCGCGAGACTGGCAGCGTGTCAACGGTCATGGCGCGCGCGTCGGCGAAAAATTCGACCCGCTTCAGCGCGTGGGGATTTATGTTCCCGGAGGTTCGGTTCCCTTGGTAAGCACGGTATTCATGACCGTGGTTCTCGCGCGCACAGCCGGTGTGCCGGAGATTGCGGTTTGCACGCCGCCTCCGGTGGCGGAGGCGTTGCTTTGGGCATTGCGGCATTGCGGCGCGAGCGAGGTCTATCAGATCGGCGGGGCGCAGGCTGTGGCCGCAATGGCTTACGGCGCCGCCGGCATCCCGCCTGTAGATAAAATTTTCGGTCCGGGAAATGCCTATCTGACCGAGGCCAAGCGGCAGCTTTTCGGCGTCGTTGGCGTTGATTTGTTGGCGGGTCCCAGCGAACTAATGGTGTTGGCTGATGAAAACGCGCGCCCGGACTGGGCTGCGGCGGACTTGCTCGCCCAGGGGGAACACGGCAGCGGACGAGAGCGCATCTTTTGTGTCAGTCCATTGCGCCGCGTTTTGATTGCGATCGAGGCAAATCTGCGTTCTCAAGCTGCCGCCTTCCCCGTGAACAAGGGGCTGCGTCAGGTCTTGAAGGTTGGGGCATGGTTTATTCACACCCGAAATCGGCGTCGGATGGCCGATGTCGCCAACCGTCTGGCGCCCGAACATCTGCAAATCATGACCCGTGCTCCGATGCAACTTGCCTCGGCGATTCACACGGCAGGCGGCATTTTCATTGGAAACCACACGCCCACCGTGGTGGGGGATTTTGTGGCCGGGCCAAGTCACACCCTGCCCACGATGGGATCTGGCCGCGCCTTTTCCGGATTGCGAGCGGCCGACTTCATGCGACGCACGAGTTTGGTGGAATACTCGCGCGCCGCGCTCCGCCGCGCCGCGTCGGGCGTGCGGAGTTTTGCACGTGTAGAACATCTGCGCGCGCACGAATTGTCGTTGGATGTGCGTCAGTAAGAACTTCCCAACGGTCAATGGTTTTGGCGCGATTTTGGCTGGCGTCGGATTTCATCCAGCGCGCGTTGTGCCGGGGACCAGGCGGGGCGCAGTGTAAGGGCGGCACGAAGGTGTTCTTCCGCCTTGGCGCAGTTTCCTTGGCGCATCAAGGTCATCGCCAGGTTGTAATGTGTTTCGACGACATTTGGGTTTACTTGCAACGCACGTTCGTAACATTGGATTGCCTGGTCGAACTGTTCCAGTCTGCTCATCGCATTGGCCAGGTTTGCGAGAATCTCCGGATCGCCCGGCGCGAGTTGGAGCGCCCGGCGATAATGGCGCAATGCCTCGTCCTGACGCCCCAGCCGTGCCAGGGCGAGTCCCAGGTTGTTGCGCGCTTTCGCAAGTCCCGGATTGATATGCAACGCTTCTGTGTAATGCGCAATCGCCTGATTGAAACTTCCCTTGCGCATGAAAACGTTGCCCAGGTTGACGCGGGCCTCGGTGAAATCGGGCTTGAGGCGCAACGCCTCCATACAGTGAAACGTTGCTCGCTCAACCTCCCCCATCCGGCTGAACACAACGCCGAGGTCGTTGTGCGCTTTCTCAAGCCCAGGATTCAAGCGCAAGGCTTCAGTGCAGTGGGCAGCGGCCTCCTCAAACCGCCCCTGGGCAAGACAAACCGCGCCCATGTTTGAGCGTGCCTCGGCATAAGACGGGCGCGCTTTCAGGGCGCGCTCATAGCTGAGCAAGGCATCCTCCAATCTGCCCTGGGCGTGCAGGGCGTTTCCCATATTGCAGAATGCCTCGGCGTAATCCGATTGGGCTTGAATTGCGCGCGAGTACCAAACAACGGCATCCTCGAATTTTCCTTGTGCGCTCAAGACATCGCCTTTGTTGTAGAGCGCCTTTGCAAAGCCGGGTTTGAGTCGCAATGCCTCATCAAAATGTCGGACGGCGCCGTCCAGGTCGTTTCTCTCGCGCAAGGCAATGCCAAGGTTGTTGTGCGCAAGCCAGTTGCCATCGGTCACCCGGACCGCGTGTTCAAACAAGGCGACGCTGTCTCGCCAGCAGCGCGTCTGCCGCCAACTCAGCGCCATCGCCAGCAAAACCGAAAGGATCGCTGCCGCGCCCAACACGCGTTGTGTTGATCCGACCCCCGACAACGCATTGGAGAATCCCCAGGCCAGCATGATGAAAATCCCGATCAGCGGCAGATAGGTGAAGCGATCTGCACCGGCAATGTCGTTGAGAGCGATCACCGGCGCCAGCGCGCTCAAGAACCACAGCCATCCCACCAGCAGCCAGGGAGATGATTGCGCCCGACGCACGACCCACGTTGAAACGATTCCCATTGCCAGGATCGCGCCGCCGATCTGGAGCAGCGGCGGAGGTCCCTGATGGGGGGGATACCAGACTGCCAGGTGAATAGGGGCAAATGTCTTGAAAAGGTAGGTGGTGTAGGAAACCAAAATCCGCGATGCCGTTCCCCACGCTGACTCCTGATGAAGTTGGCGCGACTGGGCGAGCAGTGTAAAAAGACCGGATAGCACCGAAAGGGAAAAAAACGGGCATTTTTCGAGAATCGCCCGGGACCAGGCAATACGGTCGCCGGCCTGGAACCGGAACCGGTTCAACGGCCAGTAGTCCAGCAGCAAGAGCGTGAAAGGAAGCGTCACGTTCATGGGTTTGGCCATCAGCCCCAGGACGAAAAACGCCAATACCAAGGCATATCTCCATATGGCGGGTGAACGGAGGTGTTGGCAATATGCCAGGAGGGTCAACATCCAAAAGAAACCGCTCAACATGTCCTTGCGAGCCGTCACCCACGCCACCGGCTCCACGTGCATCGGATGTATCGCGAACATCGCGGCGATCCAGGCGCATCTTTCCACCGATCCCGCCTGCCACCCTCCAAGGGTGGTCATTCGATAAAGCAGATGGAACAATAAAAGTGTATTGGCGATATGAAAACCCAGGTTCACCAGATGATGCCCCAATGGATCGAAACCAAAACACTCAATATCGAGCATTCGCGACAGAAACGTCACTGGTTGCCAGTAATCGGCGTGCGGCGTGCGTTCCAGCAAACCGGCGCCGAACGCCCAACCGATACCTTTCCATGTGAAGCCATCCCGGATGTGCGGATTCTCGAAGACGTACACGTCATCATCCAGCCGGACGAATTGATGTCCCGCGACCTGCGCGAAAACTGCGATGTTGATCAGGACAAGCAACCAGGCAATGGTTGACGAGCGAAGCAAAACGGCTGTTCCACACATCTCCCGGAACCCGGACAAACTTTTCGCCGTTTTCAGAGGCCATTTCATGGTGAGGCGCACTTTTTGGTTCCGAAAGGAACCGAATCGTGTCATATCCTATCCCAAACAAAGCGATGCTGCGATGCGTTTTATCCGACAAATCCTGTTTGCGGGAATCCTGGGGCTTACCGCCTGCGAAGGACGGGCTGATCTGACGGTGGTTCTCACGCTGGAAAACCTGCGCGACGAAAAACCCACCGGCAAGGAACAAAACACCTTTTATGTCAGCGGGAAACGGATTCGCTTCGACCAGGGACAACGCATGTCCAGCGTCATTCTCAATGACAGAAAAGTCACATTTTCCATTGATCACCTGGCGCGCCAGTACATGGTGTTGTCGCACGATCAGATCAAAGCCGACGATCCGTCGAACAAATCGTCCGATCACGGCGGCGGCACCCTGGACCCATCTCTCGTTGAATCCACGGGCAAGACGCAGCAAATCGGCGGTTATCAGTGCCGTCAGGTGCGATTGAAGGAAAAGGATGGCATTGTGACGGAACTATGGATGGCGGATCATGCCCTCGACATCAACGCCTTCATGGGGGAGTTTCAGGGGTTCATGGAATTTGGGCTTGCCCAGGCGCCCCAGGAATTGGAAAAGCACCCTGCCTTGCGAGGGGTTCCGATCCGGGTGATCGAGTACCAAGGGGCCAAAGCACTGAGACGGGCAACCATTACGCGCCTGGACACGGGCAAGATTGCTGCGTCGGTCTTTGAAGTGCCGGCAGGGTACTCTGAAATCCGGATGTCGGACATTCCTCCGCCACCCGCGGCAACGGTGGAGGATGAGGCCAAAAGCCCGAAACGATAAATCCATGTTGAAAAAATCCTTTAACCTGCGAATAAACAGTTGACAGTTTTTGATGGGTCAGGCTTAAAGGCGCCTCTCACCTTGAAAGGAGACCATCCATGGCTGAAGAATCCATTGAGGAAAAAGTTAAAGACATCATTGTTGAACAACTCGGCGTGAACGCCGAACAGGTCACGCCCAACGCGCGATTCATCGAGGATCTGGGCGCGGATTCGCTCGACACCGTTGAATTGGTGATGGCGTTCGAAGAGGAATTTGGCGCTGAAATTCCCGATGAGCAGGCCGAGAAGCTGCTTACCGTTGGGGATGTGATCAATTACATCAAAGAAAAGCAGGAGCAGTGATCCGGTGAGAGCGTTCAGGAAAAAAGGAGACGCTCCGGGGACGACTCGCCAGTTTTTATTTTGTTTATGGGGCAGTCCACCTCTGACGGCTATCGGCGGGTTGTAATCACCGGCATGGGCGTGGTGACGTCCCTTGGCCAGGATGTGGACATTTTCTGGAAGAACATTCTCTCCGGCAAGTCCGGCATCAGCCGCATCCAGTCTTTTGACATCGCCGCGTATGATTGTCAGATTGCGGGTGAAATCAAGGAACTCAACCCGACGCCTTTTTTCGACAAACCCAAGGACGTGCGCCGTTGTGATCGCTACACCTTGCTCGCCATGATGGCGGCTAAAAAGGCCGTGAGGGATTCCGGTCTGGATTTCGCGGTGGAGAACCCTGACCGGATCGGCGTGGTTGTCGGCTCCGGCATCGGCGGTTTGCATACCTTGGAAGAACAGCACGCGGTGATGTTGCAGAAAGGTCCATCCCGTGTTTCGCCCTTTATGATTCCCATGCTGATCAGCAACATGGCCTCCGGCATGATCTCCATGGACCTTGGCGCCCGCGGTCCCAATATGGCCGTGGTCAGCGCCTGCTCCACCGCCACACACGCCGTGGGCGAATCCTTGCACATCATTCAGAGGGGCGAGGCGGATGCGATGCTTGCCGGCGGAAGCGAGGCCGCCATCTGTTCCCTCGGAATCGGCGGGTTCGCCGCCATGAAAGCCCTGAGCACCCGCAATGACCAACCCGAAAAGGCCAGCCGCCCGTTTGACCGCGATCGCGATGGGTTTGTGATGGCCGAAGGCGCGGGTGTCGTGGTGCTCGAAGAACTGGACCACGCCCGAAGACGCGGCGCCCGGATTTGCTGCGAGCTGATCGGTTACGGCAACACCGCCGACGCCCATCATATCACCGCGCCGCCGCCCGACGGCGAAGGAGCGGCGCGTTGCATGAGCATGGCGCTGCACAACGCGGGACTGAATCCGTCGGACATTGATTACATCAACGCCCACGGCACTTCCACCCCCCAGGGCGACATTTGCGAAACGCGGGCCATCAAGACCGTGTTTGGCGAGCACGCCCGCAGGCTCATGGTCAGTTCAACCAAGTCCATGACCGGCCATCTCCTCGGCGCGGCAGGATCGGTTGAGATGGCCATTTGCGCGAAGGCCCTGCTGGAAAATCGTGTGCCGCCGACCATCAATCTGGACACGCCGGACCCGTTGTGCGACCTGGATTACGTGCCAAACCACGCGCGCGAAATCCGCGTGAACGCCGTGATGAACAATTCCTTCGGGTTCGGCGGACACAACGCCACGCTGATTGCCCGAAAATGGAGTTGAACCGGGCGGGGCATGCGTGTATATTGAAAACCTGTCGAATGAAAACGGACATCCACCCTGAATACACCGAAGCGACGATCACCTGCGCCTGCGGAAACGTCATCCGCACGCGCTCCACTCGCGCCAGCATCCGCATCGGCATCTGTTCCAAGTGCCACCCCTTCTTCACCGGGCATCAGAAATTTGTGGACACCGCCGGGCGCGTCGAACGGTTCAAGAAACGCTTCGGCAAGAAGTAGCCCTTGTTGATTTGCGGTTGATTCGCCTGCGAATCAGAAGTCGGGGAATTCTCCGCTCCGGCATCCGGGAAGTGACGGCGAAACGCCTTTTCGATTTGCAGAATACCGATGGGGACCTCCCGATCCGGAATCGAAACCGAGAACACACAAGCTGTTGTGGACCTTTGCACGCACAAACCCCGATTTGAAACGCGCCTGATCGAGCTGGAACGACAGCTTGGTGACGCAAGTATTTTCGCAAATCCCCAGAAGGCATCTGAATTGGGACGCGAACATGCGCGCCTGAAGGCCGTGCTTCAACGCTTCGCGAACTATCAGGAAATCCAGTCCCGGATTGCGGAAAACGAGGCTTTGAAATCCGAGCACAAGCATGAAGCGGAAATGTTGGAGATGATCGAGGCGGACCTTGTTGATTTGCGCAGGAAACAACAATCGCTGGAGCTGGATTTGAAGGCCGCGATTCTTCCCGCCGACCCCAATGACAGCCGAAACACGATCCTTGAAATCCGAGCCGGCGCCGGCGGCGAAGAGGCGGCGCTTTTTGCAGGCGTTCTTTGTCGGATGTACACCCGCTACGCGGAAGCTCAGGGGTGGAAGGTCGAGTCCATCGCCTCCAATCCATCGGCGCTTGGCGGTTACAAGGAGATGATCGTTTCCATCCAGGGGCGTGATGTCTATCGTCACCTGCGCTACGAAAGCGGCGTCCATCGCGTCCAGCGCGTGCCGCTGACCGAGGCCAGCGGCCGCGTTCACACCTCCACCTCCACCGTCGCGGTGCTGCCGGACGCGGAGGAGGTGGACCTCGAAATCAAGCCGGAGGATCTTGACATCACCGTCTGTCGGGCATCGGGTCCCGGCGGCCAGGGGGTGAACACCACCGACAGCGCGGTCCAGGTCACCCACAAACCGACGGGGCTGATTGTTCGATGCGCAGACGAGCGCAGCCAGCTCAAAAACAAGGCCAAGGCCATGCGCGTCCTCCGCAGCCGCCTGCTCACCGCGAAACAGGAGGAGGAGACCGCCAAATACACGCAGACCCGCCGATCACAGATTGGAACAGGCGACCGCAGCGAACGCGTTCGCACCTATAATTTCCCCCAGAACCGGGTGACCGATCATCGCATCAATCACACCCTGCACAATCTTTCTGAATTCATCGAGGGAAAGATCGAACCCATGATTGCGGAATTGATGACGCGCGATTACGAGAAGCGTCTCGCCATATTGACGTGAACGCTGCGACATTGACCCGAAAATGATCTTGAAATGGGTGCGCAATAAAAAGTTGAACGCAGCCTGAATTACAGGCGAGGTCGCCCGCCTGCCAAGTCAAGGGCAGGCCGACCCCGGTGTGGCAAATGGGCGGCCCCGATCCAAGCATCGGGACCGCCTACAGCGGAATCAGCAACAACATTGTCGCGCACCCGGTTCAATTTTTTCGTCGTCATTTTTTGTTTGACACTGACACGCGGATTGTGTAGTCAAACGTTCATCATGAAGAAGCGGTGGAACGCGGTTCTTATGTCATCGCGAATGGGCGGACGCCAATGCCAGAACCATGTCCCTTCTTTTGTCAACAGCCCCCCCCCCGCAAGCACACACAAGAGATAGCGAATTTTTTTGTCCCGCAAGTGGGGTGGAGAGGATGTCCCGGTTCCTCACGGGGGCAATGCATTCGTGCCGTGCTCCAGTTTGCGCTGATTTCCATGCAACCGTTGCGACATGACGTGCGCTGTCCGTCTCCGTCTTGTGCGCAGCAAACTCCATCATCAACCCATCGCGCGTTATGAAAATGATATGGGCGATCCTCATCTCCGGAGTCCTCATCCTGATGTTGGGATTTCTCTTTTTGGGCGATTTTTCATTGCAAAAACCGGCCGTTGAAAAACCGCCCACCCGGACCACAACCACCTCGCACCCCACACCATCAACCTCCGTCTCCTCAAACCTCGAAAGCATGGTTGAACCGGAGTCCATCGCGGTCGCGCCCTCCGGCGCCCCATTCAAATCAGGCGGCCTGTCCGCCGCCAGAGAGTCGGAAGAACTCTACGCCAACGGCAACCTAATGGCGCGTGGCGTACTGAAACAGACCGCAGATGGTCGCTGGATCAAACACGGTGCCTGGACCAATTACTGGGCCAATGGCGCGATCAACAGTTTCGGCCAGTACGAGAACGGCGAGAAGATCGGCGCATGGCCGTTTTGGATGGAGACCGGCGAATTCCTCATCACCAACCAATACCATGCGGCCGCCCTTGTGGTTGCCAAAACCGAGGCCAAATCGCCTGTGCAGTCCACGAGACAATCTCCAGCCCAATCCGCAACGGAAGCTCAAGGCAAGCTCAAGCTCGGTGAACCATTGGCCGCTGAATCCGGGTCGCAGCATTCCGCGGATGCGACCGGCTCAACCGGCGCGGCGAAGTCGGCCGGTTCCGGGTGCGTGGCAACCCAGTATCTGTTCCTGGATTGGAACGCCAATGTGGTCGCAGCCACATTGGAGGCGCTTTTTCCGGAGTTGCTTTTCGAGTTCGATTCCAAAGCGCAAACGCTCAAGGCGACCGGCTGCAGCCGACATCTCGCGTTGCTCAATCCGTTGACGGCCGCCGCGCGAACCGAGGACATGGTTCGTTGGCAGACGGAAGTCGAGCGCCGCCTCTGGAATGCCAGCGGCCAGGCCCGCCTGTCAGGCGGCGGACAGGTTGGGTTGTTTCGCCACAGCGTTTATGGATTCGAACTCAAGAAACCGAGCGGCGATTGGAAAACGGTCTCCGTTACCCCGGACACATCTTGGGCGCAACGTCTTGGCGGGAAAGCTGTCTATGGTTTGACTCTAACCCAAAAGAACGCGCGTCTGACATTTGTGACGCTGGATTTCAATGACGCGAAAACGGCGGGTGAACTGGGCGAACCGGATGCCAAACTCCCCCTCGCCTTGTGGCCGCAGGCGATTGCGGACGCGAAATGGGTGAAGGCTTCCGCCGGCGATTACAGCGGACGCGTCGGCGGGATTCAGGCGTGCGACAAGACGGTCTATCGCGCGCGAGCGCTCTGGTTCACCTCGGTGAATCCGTCCTCTGGCGGAAACACGGGTGCAGACCGAATCGTCTGCGACCGCTTTTACATCGCGCAGCCTTCGGCCGGCAGTGGCACGCGCCTCTATTTCTTCATGCTCACCATGCCGCTGGCCGAGCACGCCGCCGCCGCGCGATGGCTTGAGGATTTTGTCGGCGGGTTTTCGATGCCGGAGACACCCATGCAGCCGGTGATCCCCCGAACGCCGGGTCCACTGCTCCTGGCCGCAAAATCCGCGTCTGCCTCCGCCCAATCAACCGGCCCATCCTCAATCGCCGGGGTGAAAACCGCCGCTCCAGCGATTTACGTCTGGCAGTTGACGAAGAACCCGTCCGTCGAAATCCAAGCGGCGCTTCGCGCCAACGTCTCGACGCATCACGCCGAGACCGAATCGCTTTGGAAAAAAACGCTGCCGACCCTGTCAAGGTCGGAACGGCCCGAAGGTCTCTGGTATCTGGCCTGCGCTCAAATCCAGCAAAGGAAGTATTCCGATGCGTGTTCCGTGCTTCAACAGTTTCTCAAGGAATCGCCGGATCATCCGCTGGCCTTCCAGACCGCCCTCACTCACGGAATGGTTCAAGGGTTCTACCGCCAGGAGTGGACGCAAGCGCATCTCGCATGGCAACACGCTTCCAAGCTGGCGCGAGACGAAACCCAAAAGTGGCAGGTGGCATGCAAGTTGGCCACGGTGCCTTTTTACAAGAGACAATATCGTCAGGCGCTGGAGGCATTTGAATCCCTGTTGAAAGAGTATCCAACAGAGAAGACGGCCGATTTTGCGCGCTGGTACATCTGGTATCTCAAGAATTGCGTGGAGAAGAAGATATGATGCCTGCCGCATATTCAAGGACTGATTGCTTGGGGAAGAATGGCTCGAAGCTTGAAGTCCAACGCGCGATGAAAGGAACCGTTCGGCGGCAGGCATGTCGGTGCACATCATGGCAGAGTGCTGGCTTTCTCTGCGTGCTCTTCCTGCTGAATGCGCACGCTTGCATGGCAGCGGAATCTCCGACGGCCAATCCGGTATCCAGTATCCAGAATCCATCAGCCAGTAATCCGCCATCAACCATCCACCCTCCACTCTCCACTCTCCCCCCTCCACCATCCGACTCCGCCGATTCAGGGAAAAATCACCCTGGGCCGGGTGACCTTCTCTTCCGCTCCGGTCAATATGACAAGGCGCTGCCGCTCTACCAGCAGCAACTCGCAACAGCATCGGACGCGGAAACGGGCGGCCATGCGCTTTTCCACATCGGCCAGTGTCTCACCGTCCTGCATCGCTACCCGGATGCGGTGGGCGCGTTCGACAACCTGCTCGTCAAGTTCCCGACTTCCTCGTGGGCGGATGACGCGATGCTTCGCAAGGGATCGGTTCAGGCCGGGCTGCTCAAAAACCCCCAGGCCGGCATCACGACCTGGCTTGATCTCTTGAAGAAATACCCGAAGAGCAATCTGGTCCCCGAAGCCCGGTTTCTGGCGGGGATGCTGGATTGGATCGGCGGCCAGAAAAGCCGCGCGAAAGAAACCTGGCGCGTTCTCATCCGGGATTTCCCGGACCATCCGCGAGCCGAGCAAGCGCAGCTTTATCTTGGGGAGAAACGGCCATGAGAAGATTTGTGAACCACAGAGGGCGCAGAGGAACGCAGAGGAGAGTCAATGGAACTCTCACGCGATTCATCAATCCCGTGAGAGTTCCGTATGCTGTCTCATCCCTCCGTGAGCCTCCGTGTCCTCCGTGGTTAAACCTTCCGTCCCATTGGTTGCGGCTATGCCGCACGGTGTCCACC
>JACQHZ010000299.1 GCA_016198745.1 Verrucomicrobiota bacterium | reverse complement strand
TTCACCTTGTGAAAAATGCAGGTTAGAACCTGCCCCTGTGAAAGCGAGGGGTTCAAGGTTCAACGGCTCAAGGTCTTCGATCCCAATGCTCAGTGCCGAAAGGGTTGGATGAGAAAACGCTCAATTACGGTTTTTGCCGTTTTTTCTGCGCGATCATTTTCTGTTCGCGTTCAAAGAAGACGATCTTCCGGTTTTCTTGAAAGGTGATTTTGAAGCGTTCAAATATGTCGAATCGTCCCAAAAGATTGAAGCGCACCCCCAATTTCTCTGAAAAGGCCACCGTTGCCTCGAAACTCTCCGATGCCAACTGTACAGGAAGACGATGCAGATAAATCGGAATCATGTTTCCGTCACCCACCTGAACGTCCTTCCGGACCCCTTTGCGAAAATCAAGGCTGGCACTCTGGGCAAAACCAGCATGAAGGATGGTATAGTAAGCGCCGGAATCCAGATAAAGCTCGGTGATGCGCCAAACGCCGCCAATTTTGAACCCAACCGTGACCATTGGCGCGAAAGCCCCACCCAACGGGCGATAGGGAAAGACCAACCGACGAGATGAAGCCCCTTCGCCCATCACAAAATCGAAACCAGATCCTTTTCGGTCGGGACCTCAAAAACCAAAGGAGGCACTGTCAGATGACGCGCATCCACCTTTTCGTAAACCTGCTGAAGGGTATCTCCAACCTCGATGACTTTCCCCTGATAAACCGCAACCACTTTCCCGGCATATCGCTGGAAAAGCTCATTGCTATGGGAGGCCATCCACTGGTCATAGGCCTCCACAACCGAGGAATTCAATTTGGTTTCATTCACGCCTTGAATCTATCACTGAAGCATATTTCACGCAAACCTATTTCGGCCAGCCCATGAGTCCGCTTTTTATCATATTGTTTTATGAAGGGGGCCGGGGTTCATGATGTCACCTTGGCGACCCTTCCAGGGTGATTTCTCCCCCCAAGTGGTGGGGAAATGGATCCGTCTTGCCCGCCGTGGTTCGATGTGGGGATCGAAATAAGAGATTGTTAAAATCCCTTGGACCCATGGTTTCGCGCATCACCTCGGCAAGAGACTGAGATCGAGTCCAAATGGACTTTTCCTGAGGGCAATGTAGCGGAAACCACTCTCGACAGGATCAGCGCGACAAAAACGCTTGCTTCCTCATGCTGTTGTGGATTGATGGGACGAAAAGGTCATGAACCCCATCCTGCGAAGAGAACTTCTCGCCGGACTGCGCTCCGCGAAAATACGGTGGATTCTGCCCGTCTATCTCATTGCGCCGTTTGTGGCGATGATCTGGGTCTGGCCGGTGAACGCGCTTTATTACGGCGGCAGTTTTCACGCCCAAGCCGTATGGTGGAGATTTCTCGGCACGCAACTCTGGATGGTGACGGTGTTGACGCCGGTTTTCGCGGCTTACACGGTCAGCTCCGAATTTGAACAAGGGACGGCGGAATTCCTCTGGACCACAATGATCCCGTCCTGGCAGATCATCTTGAGCAAGATGCTGGCTGTGGTCCTGCTTTGTGTGGCGTTGCAAATCGTCTCGATGCCCGCGCTTTCGCTCGTCTTTTTCCTGGGCGGCGTCGGCGCGGATGATATGGCATTGGGATTTTCGCTTTTATTGGCCGCGACCATCGGCATTGGCAGCGTGGCGCTTTGTTTTTCCACGCTCATTCGCAAGGGACATGCCGCCCTCATCGGCACGTACTGCGTCATCACGGCGTTCGCCATGGCGTTCGGGATCGCCTTTCTGCGCGGAGGAAGGGGCGAGCACGCCGTTGCCGGAATGCTGACGCTGTCGTTTTTCTTCTTCTGGATTGCCTGCGCCAACAGCGGGCGGCCCGTTGGCGAGAAGGCAAGGACCAACGTCAAGCCGATTGATGATCCCGTCAAATTGCGGAAACGCCGGCGAACATGGCCCTATTACCTGGTGGACCCGTTGCGCCGCATCCCGCCGATACCGGACCACGCCAACTTGGTTGCGGAACAGGATCATCGGGTTCACCCGCTGAGGCGCACCGGCACAAAATATCGCTGCATGTACCTGATGCCGCTGCTGTCGCTGCCGAGCCTGCTTTTGGCCACCTTCGATCACTGGGGCGGCGATTCTTATTCCACGTTCCTGTGGTGGTTGAACATGCTCATCGCCGGCGCCTGGGTGGTGTTGAGTCATGCGGTGGCGTTGACGATGGACCAGGAGATGCAAACCCTGGATGGTTTGCGTCTCACAGACATCGGGCCGGATGAATTCCTGAGGGGAAAATATATCGCCTCGTTTCAGTCACGGAAATTCCTGGTGATCGAAGGGGTGGTCATCATGGCATGGATTCATTGGGTTGAGCACCCGGATTCCCTGGCGTTTGTCATCGGGCCGATTTCCTGGTGGGTTTGTCTCGAAATGCTGGGTTTGATCGCGTTTGCCGTTTCGAGTTTTTGTTCCAAAACCGCGCCGGCGATTGCTCTCAACCTTGGCGTTTGTGGCGCGATTCTTGTTCTGACAGGCGTTTTCCGTTCCGGATCATTTGCTTGGGGATACTGGGTTCTGAAACCTTTCCGCTGGTTCCTGTGGGTGGTGCTGGGCGTCATAGGGAATTTCGACGATTTCTACTATTGGCATTCCTGGGCGCCGTGGCAGATTGGATTTTTCATTTTGGCAAGTTGGATGTTGGGCGCCGTTGCATTTTTATGGCTTGCGAAGGTCGGCATCCGTCGCAAATGGCGCTTGGAGGCTCTCCGATCATGATCCGTTTTGCAGGCGGTTTTTTCAGCCCCATCTTCAAGCGGGAGATGCTCGGGCACTTGCGTTCGATGCAGATGCGCTGGGCGCTCGGTTTGTATCTGGTCGCGCCTTTTCTCGCCATCGCGTGGGTCTGGCCAAGAGAAAGCATTTTCTACGGGGGCGGCGTTCATGCCGGCGAAGTGGTTGCAGCGTTCTACATCTGTCAGTTCGTTCTGGCGCTCATGGTCCCGCCGGTGCTGGGCGCGTTTGCGATCACGACGGAGAAGGAGAACCGGACCTACGAATTTCTTTTCACGACGCTGATGCCGCCCTGGAGCATCGGCGTGGCGAAGATGGGGGCGATCCTGCTCGTCGGCCTGTTGTTTGCGACAGCTTCCATGCCGGCGTTGTCTCTGGTTTTTTACCTGGGCGGCGTGAACACGTTGGACCTTCTCGCATTCGGCGGCCTGGTGGCGACGGTGGCGATCTTCGCCGCCTCGATTGCCCTGATGTTTTCCGCCCTTTGCGAGAAGGGTTATGTCGCGTTGCTCCTGACCTACGCGACCGTGGCGGGCGTCTATATTCCGCTCGAACGATCGAGCATCCAACCGATCACCGGCGTCTTCCTCCTTTGCCTTGGAACGGCAATCGCGTTGATCGTTGTTTTCGCGCGGACGCAACAGCCGCCTGAAACGCGCGTTCAGCGTCGTCCACGGTTGATCGAGTCGCATCAGGCGCTCGAACGCCGGCGCCGAAAGTGGCCCTATTATCTGATTGATCCAGCCAGGCGGCCCGAACCGATTCCGGACGGCGCGAATCCGCTGGTGTTCAAGGAACGGCTGGTCAACCCGATTTTCCAATCCGCATGGCGCTGGCGAAGTTTGTATCTCGTGATCGTCCTCTTGCTGCCGTTGGTTTCATGGATCAACCTGTGGATCTGGGATCCGATGATATCCATCGGCGCAATGTGGCTGGCTGCATTCGTTCTGGTGGGCGGGTGGAGCGCCCTGGCGCACGCATTGGCGTTTACGGGCGAACATGGCGGACAGACGATTCAGATGCTGAAACTGACAAGGCTCAAACCAGAAGACTACTTCAATGGAAAATGGATTTGCTGCTGGCGTTTGCGGGCGCCCGTCACCATGGTTGCCGCCGGAATCACCACGTTGTTCACGGGTTTGCGCCTGGACTTGTCCGGTCAAGACTCATGGACGCTGGCGGCATGCGGCGGTATCGCGTTTCCGCTTCTGATCGAGGCGTTGGGGATCATCAGCAGTCAGGTTGCGTTTCGCGCCAGGACGGTTGGTCGAACATTGATTTGGACGTTTCTTTTTTCCATCATCCTGGGGTGGGTGATCTGTATTCTTTTGATGTTGTTTTCGATCGCAATCGCGATGAATGACGCCAAGGATGTCGAAACGGTTGCTCCCATGATGTACATGCCGGCGTCCTGCATCCGCTCGGCATCGTGCTTGACCGCGCGCACCGGATGGGTTGGATGGCTTTTTGTCGCAGCATTTCTTCTGGGATGGGGTGGACTTTCTCTGTGGGACATGAATCGCTGCGTTGACCGGCTCTGGAAGGAGGAGAAAGAGGAACTTTCATGAAACATGCGGGCGACACGTCCAGGCTGCCGAACGAATCACGCGCCGGCCATGGTCTCTTGTGGTGAAGGGGCGGCAGAGACGCAGAGATCGGAACGGTTCAAAAAAGTCAATCAAGCTTTCAATAGCGCCCTGTCGCAACCGCAACCCGGTGGATAAATTTGGCTTGCGACAATGGCGGCGGTTGGAAACACTCTGCCACGTATGCAAACCATCTTTCGATTCTCGGTTATTCCGCAACTGCCTCAGAACCTGGAGCCGCTCCGCGAGATGGCCTTCAACCTCTGGTTCAGTTGGGAACCGGACGCGACGGCTTTGTTCGAGGCGCTTGATCCGGAGATGTGGGAGCGTTGTTACCACAACCCGGTTAAACTTCTCCAACGGGTGCGGCAGGCGCGTTTGCGCGAGGCGGCGGAGGACCGCGATGGATATGTCCGGCGGCTGGGCGCGGTGTATCGGCGTTTTCAGGACTATCTGCATGCGAAGGACACCTGGTTTTCCAAGAACTGGCCGCAGGAGTTGACGGGACCCGTGGCCTATTTTTCGGCGGAATTCGGCATCCACGAGTCCGTGCCGGAGTATTCCGGCGGCCTGGGCATTCTGGCAGGCGACCACTGCAAAGCCGCCAGCGATCTTGGCCTGCCGTTTGTCGCCGTCGGCCTCTTGTATCGTCACGGCTATTTCAGGCAACGGCTGAACAAAGAGGGATGGCAGGAGGCGGTGGCGATGAACATCAATTTCAACGACCTGCCGGTGCAGGAGGTGCGTTGTCCTGACGGAACGCCACTCACGGTGCAGGTGGACATCCTGGGGCGTCCCGTGACAACGAAGGTCTGGGAGATCAAGGTGGGACGGATTCCGTTGTTCACGTTGGACACCGACGTGCCGTCCAATCGCGAGGAGGACCGTCTGATCACATCCGAGCTTTACGGCGGCGATATTGAGATGCGGATCCGTCAGGAAATCGTGCTCGGCATCGGAGGCGTCCGCGCGCTCAAGGCGATGGGGATTTCGCCTTCGGTCTTTCACATGAACGAAGGACATGCCGCGTTTTTAGGGATGGAGCGAATCCGTCAGCTCATGATCGAGAACAACATCGATTTTTATCCCGCCTTGCAAGTGACTGCGGCGTCGAATGTCTTCACGACGCACACTCCTGTCGCCGCCGGCAACGACGCCTTTCAACCGGAGTTGATGCATCGCTACTTTGACAGCTACGCGCGCGAGTTGAGGGTCGGGTTCGATGAGTTTCTCAAATTCGGGCGCGCATGGAACCATCAACCAAGCGATCCCTTCAGCATGACCAATCTCGCATTGCGCCTCTCGCGGCGGGCCAACGGCGTCAGCGCGTTGCACGGGAAGGTCTCGCAAAAAATGTGGACGTGCGTCTGGCCCAATGCCCCGATTCACGAGGTGCCGATCAGCAGCGTGACCAACGGGATTCATCTGCACACCTGGCTGGCGCCGGAGATGCGCAATCTGTACGAGAAGTATTTCGGATCGGGCTGGCAGGATCGGATTGGCGACACGGATCTCTGGCGGCGGGTGAGCGACATCCCTGATGAAGAACTTTGGAGCACGCATCTGCTTCTCAAGAAACGGCTGATTGAATTTGTGCGACGGCGCGTGCGCGAACATCGCGAGCGGCTTGGCGAATCGCCGGACCGGCTTCGTTCCGCCATGAGCATCCTCGATCCGGAGGTCTTGACCATCGGTTTCGCCCGGAGATTCGCCACCTACAAACGCGCCCTGCTCATCTTCAAGGACAAGGAGCGGCTGATATCGATGGTGAACAAGCCCGATCGTCCGGTGCAGATTGTTGTGGCTGGGAAATCGCATCCCAGAGACGACGCCGGCAAACGGTTGATCCAGCAATTATATCGGATCATCCACGAGCCGGAATTCGAGGGCAAGGTGGTCTTTGTGGAGGATTACGACGCCAACGTCGCGCGCCATCTGGTTCAGGGCGTGGATGTATGGCTGAACAGCCCGTTGCGTCCTCTCGAAGCCAGCGGCACCAGCGGCCAGAAAGTCCCGCCCAATGGCGGCATCAATCTGAGCGTCCTCGACGGCTGGTGGTGCGAAGGATTCAACGGCAAGAATGGTTGGGCGATCGGCGCGGAAATCCAGGGCGGTTCTCCCGAACTTCAGGATGAAGTGGATGCCAAGTCGCTCTACCATATCCTGGACCAGCAGGTGATCCCCCTTTATTACGCCAAACCGGACGGCCGTCTGCCGTTGGCCTGGATCAATCTGATGCGCGAGTCCATCCGATCCGTGTCGCCGGTCTACAACACGTGGCGGATGGTCCGGGAATACACCGAACGATTCTATGCCCCGGCGGCGCACCGGGGAACGAGGCTTCAGGCCAACAACTTTGCGGAAGCCACCGAACTTGGTTTGTGGAAAAGGCAGATTCGCGAGGCATGGCCGCAAGCGGCAGTCCAGGAAATCGTGTGCGATCATCCCAGACATTACGAGGTGCTGGTGGGCGAGAAGGTGCCGATTCGTGCAAAGGTGTTTTTGGGGCGAATCGCCCCCGAACACGTGCTGGTGGAAATCTACTATGGCGAGGCGGAAGATGGCGAGTTGCGCAATCCGGCAACCATCCGCTTGGAGATGGAAAAACAGGAGGGCGAGGGCGCTTACTGGTACGCAGGCCACATCGAGGCCATTGAAAGCGGCGCATACGGCTTCAACATCCGCCTCATCCCGACACACCCCAATCTCACACAGAAACACGAACTGCGCCTGGTGACGTGGGGAAATGTCTGAAGAAAGGAAGAAGGCACATTTTCCGTTTTCCGACCGGGCGCCTTTGGCCGAAAATGAACCGCCTGTGAACTGCTTCCGCCACACCGCCCTCGCCCTCCTGTGCCTGCTGCTTGCCACGGCGGTCTGGCTGCCGAGCGTCCACCTGGTTTTTCAGCCGCGACTGGACTATTTCTTCCGTCCGTCGGGGGTTCCGCCGAAAACCCGTGCCATGGCGGCGTACCACCTGAAGCTCTGGCAGGACCCGAAGTCGCGCGCGGAGGAGATGAAACGGATGCGCGCCAGCAACGCAGAATGGGACTTCATGGGGCGCACCTTCCTGGCATTGGCCCTCGCCAACATGGCGCTGCGCGAGCCGTCCGACGAAGCCGCCTGCCTCACGGCGATCGACGCGATCATTGACGAAACGGTCCGGTTGGAGAAGGAGAACGGCATTTACTTCTTCCTTATGGATTACGCCCGCGACGGCCAATGGCTGGCCAAGCCCGCGCGCAGCATCTTCATTGATGGCGAGATCGCCCTGATGATGGGCGCGCGGCTGTTGGTGAAAGACCGCCCCGACTACCGCCCAGCCCTCAAGGAGCGCGTGGACATCATGGTCCGCCAGATGCGCCAGGGGCCGGTCCTGTGCGCCGAAAGTTATCCCGATGAGTGCTGGATGTTCTGCAACTCCATCGGCCTGGCGGCCATCCGGATGCACGACGTCCTGTCGGGCGAAGACCACTCTGCGTTTCTCCGCGAGTGGGTTCAAACTGCAAAACAAAAGCTCGTGGACACCCGGACCGGCCTCCTGGTATCAAGCTTCACGGTGGACGGGAAGCGGGTGATGGACGGTCCGGAGGGTTCGAGCATCTGGCTGATCGCTCATTGCCTCCAGTTGGTTGATCCAACCTTCGCGCGGGACCAGTACGAACGGGCAAGGAGGGAGATGGGGCGCAGCCTGATGGGTTTTGGTTTCGCGCGCGAATGGCCGGTTTCCTACAAGGGACCGGCCGATGTGGATTCCGGACCGATCATCCCGGTCCTCGAAATCAGTGCCGGCTCGAGCGGCCTGGCGCTGGTCGGTGCCAGCTCTTTCGGCGATACCGCCTACCTGCGAAAACTCATCACCTCGCTGAACCTCGCGGGTTTTCCGAAAACGGAAAAGGGCGCCCTCCGCTACTGCGCCAGCAACCAGGTCGGCGACGCCGTCATGTTGTACGCCCTGACATTGGGACCGGTGTGGAAAAGGGTGGAGGCCAAGGCACACAGGCGCTGAGCCACAAAGAGAATGACCCGAAACATGAAATTCTTATCCGTGTTTTCTCGTGCCTCGGAACGCAAACGGACCGCTCAGCAAGTTGTCCCTGCCATCTGGCATCCAAAGGAGGACCGCCTCCCAGCGGCAACCGTCATCCAACTCACTTCTTGAAACGCAGTTCGTTATGAATGACACCGAAAACAACACGTCGCCGGACAGCAAGCCGCTTCCAAAACCCGGCTGGTGGCGCGCGCCGGTGTGTTCGCCGAAGGGGTTCCTGCTTCGGGCGGCGGCGCTGCTGCTCCTCTTCCTCATCGCGCACATCGCCGGCTGGCGCGAGCACACGAGCGTCCTCTGCGGAACGGCGACCTCGGCAGCGGGATGGGACCGGGTGGGCGGCACGCTCGGCATGGTCTATGTCCTCTTCTATTTCGGCGCCCTGCTCGGCGCCCCGATCCTGGTGCTGGCGGCGGGAATCCTGGAGGTGTTGGCGCGGTTCTCAGGAAAGGGCATGGACGGCAAACGGATGATTGTTCGGCCCGGTTCCGCTTCAACCCGATGAGGGTTTTCGTTTTCCTGACCTGGTTCACCCGTTGAGAATCAATTCAGGTCACCGGGATGGCAATCCAAAACGTCAGAATCGGCGCTGCGCAAAGCGCTGCCAACAATCCCGAGCAACCCTTGCCTCCCGTGGTTGCGGCAAACTTCCCGGGCGCCGACCTGCGAAGCATCCGCCTCGACCCACCTGCCGCGCGGCCTGTCCGTCGTGCTGGCACAGGCATGCGGGCAGGTCGCGGTGGCATCCTGCTGCCATTGCACGTCGCCCCGTTGCCTGCCTCACCATCCGTTCCAACGATCCGTCTTTCGATCGTTCCGCGTCTCATGCCGCGATCCGGTGATAATACCACCACTCGCCCAGCAACACCGCGAATGCCGAGAGCGCCAGCCAGCGCCAGATTTCGAGATTGCTCGCCTGCAACGCGCCGCCCTCCACCACCTGGTATTTTCCAAATTCAATTTTCTCACGCGGCTTGTTCCGCGTTTCCTCAGCGTTCAAGAGATTCGCGCAAAACTGGAGCGATTGTTCACCGGCCTTCACGCGATAGACACCGGCCCGATCCGTTTGCGACACGGCGATCTCCTGCGCTTTCGGCGGCAGTTCCAACGAGAGTTTCCGGCCGTCCGGCGTTTCGACGGTGAACGTCGTCACATTTTTCGACAGCGGCAGGCGCGCGGTCTGTCCCGTGCGCACCTGGAGCATGCGGTCCTGATCCGACGCGGGATCGAGCCAGCGGAGCGCGTTCGAGATGAAGATCGGGAAGGAAAGCCGCAACGGCCAGTTGCTCTCCAACAGACTGAACCCGATCCAGACGATCCGACGGAGGCCATGCTGTCCCGCGATGATCAACGGGGATTTTTTCGATTCGACCACCGGCACACCCCAGTCGGGCAGGCGCGCCTGAAGCGATTGCGCGATATCGACATTATCGAACTGCACGAAACGCGTGAGCGGGTGCCCCGCTTTCACGTCGGAGATCACGGGCAGTTTCTCCGATCCCTTGATCTCGATCATATCCTTGGGCGAAGTCCGTATCAGCAAGAGATTGCCCGACGGCAGTTCATCGGGTGTCGTGTCGTCCAGCACGATGATGTCGTAGTGTTGTGATTTGTCGAGCCGCGCGGGTGCGATCCGGGTCAAATCGAAATCTCTCTGAACCGCCAGCGCGCGTTCCAGGAAACTGTTGCCCACGCTTGCCAACAACACCGTGGGACGCCGGGCCGGCCGGCTCACGACGGTGGCGATGTTATCAACAGCCAGATCGTCCTGCGCGCGCAACACCGCCTTCACAAGGCCCCCCGACGGATTGTTCAAAGGCGCCACGAGCGTCTGTTCCTCGGACGGTTTCATTGCCAGCGGCCGGACGGCAACCAGTTGATCGTTGAAATAGAGTTCAGCGTCGAAATGCATCGGCGTATCCGAGGCGTTCTCCACTGCGAGAAAAATCTCGGTTTCGGCCGAGGACGCGGATGCGCGCCGCACTTCAAGCCCGGTGATCCCGACGTTGCGCGCGCGCGCGCCGACGGGATGATATTTCAACGGCAAATGCGTGGCCAGGTCCGGCGCAAGCGTAAACGCGCCGTCCGAGAAGAGATGCGCCTCCGTGTCCGGCTGATCTCGCGCCAGCGAAACCGCCAGACGCCATGCGTCCTCCATTGCCGCGCCGGTGTCCTGCGGTTGCGCAACGCGGATCACGCGGCGCAATTCCTCCCTGGATGAGGTGGCGGGGCAGATCACTGAAGGCTGGCTGCCAACCAAAATCACCATCATCCGGTCCGTATCGCGCAGGCTGTTGGCCAGATCGATTGCCTGCGATTTGGCGGCCTCGAACCGGCTGGGCGGCACATCGGCGGATTGCATGCTGGCCGATGCGTCGAGCAAAACAATCCGAAAGGCGCTGGGTTTGGCGCGGGTCGGGAAAAAGGGACGCGCCAGGGCAAACACCGCCAGCAGAAGAATGAGAATCTGCAACAACAACAGCAGATTCCGCCGCAGTTTTTGAAAAGGCGCATTGGCGCGCGAGTCCAGCAGAAACCGCCGCCAGAGAAACGTCGAGGACACAACCCGCACCTGCCGTTTGAGCTTGAGCAGATAGAGCGCGATCACCACGGGAATCGTGAGCGCGAACAACAGCATGATGGGCGCGAGGAATTTCATTTCAATGCCCCGGTTTTGCGCAGGGTCTTGAGCACCACATCCTCGAAAGGCGTCTCGCTCCCCACGGGCAGATACAGAATCCCGCGCTTGCGGCAAAACGACCGGATGGAGGCGCACCACGACGCCACGCTTTTTTCATAAACCGTCCGACGGACGCGCGGGAAACTGACCTCCTCCGCGGCGCCTGTTTCCGAGTCAACCAGACGGAAATCGCCGCTGAAATCGGGCGAACGTTCTTCGGGCGACAGAATGTGAAACACGCACAGGTCGCACCCGCGCGATTGCAGGGCGGTCAGGCCGTTCTCGAATCCGGCCGGTTCGAGGAGATCGGAGAACACCATCGCCACGCCGCCGCGCTGGACGGAAAGGGCGTGCTTGCGCAAGCCCGCGTTCAATTCCGCCCCGCCGGCCGGATGAATGTTCATCAAAAAGTCAAACAGCCGATGGGACATCTTGCGGCTCCGTATCGGGCGGAGCACGGCGCCTGATGTGACGGAAGGCGCGCTGCCATCGGCGTCCGACGCGGCCTCGTCGGGCGTCCCCATGGCCACGCAACCCACTGCGTCGAAATTGGCGAGGGCGATGTAACCGAGCGCCGCGGCGATTCGACGCGCCGCGTCCAGTTTGACGGGGTTTCCGAATCCCATGGACTCGCTTGCGTCGAGAAAAAGCGTTGCGCGCAACTCCTGTTCCTCCTCATACAGCTTGAGAAAGAGCTTTTCCAGACGCGCATAGAGGTTCCAATCGAGGTAGCGGAAATCGTCGCCAACGCTGTAATTGCGGAAATCCGCGAACTCGACGCTGTGTCCGCGCGCGCGGCTGCGCCGCTCGCCGTGCTGTTGTCCCTTGAGAACCCGCCGCGCAACCAGTTGAAGCTGCTCAAGCTGCCGGAGAAAGGCGGGAGTGAGAAGCGGACGGTTCTGGGTCTCAGGCATGATGTCATGAACCCGTTTTTGCCTCGGTCGGCGTTTTGGCCAGCATTTCTTCGATGATCTTTTCCGATGTGATTCCCTCCGCCTCGCCCTCGAAGTTGATCAGCAGACGATGGCGCAATGCCGGGCGGGCTGCTTTTCGAATATCGTCGAAACTCACGTTGTACCGTCCGTCCACCAACGCAAGAACCTTGGCCGCCAAAATCAATGTCTGCGCGCCGCGCGGGCTTGAGCCGAAGCGGAGAAAGCGATTGGCCAGGTCGGTCGCATAAGGCGATCCGGGATGCGACGCCATCGTCAAACGCGCCGCGTAGTTCATCACGTGGGTGGCCGCCACGATCTGCCGGACCAGGGTTTGCATGCTCAGGATGGCCGGCCCGTCCAGCGCCTTGTCAAGGACAGGCGCACTCTCCTGGGTCGTGCGCCGCAACACCTCCATCAATTCGGATTCCAACGGATACGTCACAATCAGCTTGAAAAAAAACCGATCAACCTGCGCCTCCGGCAACGGATAGGTTCCCTCCTGATCAATCGGATTCTGCGTGGCCAGCACAAAGAACGGTTTGTCCAAAGGCCGCATCATGCCGCCTGCCGTGACATTCTGCTCCTGCATCGCCTCCAGCAACGCGGACTGAGTCTTCGGCGTCGCGCGATTGATCTCGTCCGCGAGCACCATGTGCGCAAAGATCGGGCCGCGCTGGAATTCGAAATGTTTCCGGCCATCCGAGGTTTCCATCACGATGTTGGTGCCGAGAATGTCGGCTGGCATCAGATCGGGCGTGAATTGAATCCGCGAGAAACTCAAATCAAGAACGCGGCTCAACGCCCGCACCAGAAGCGTCTTGCCCAGTCCCGGAACACCCTCCAGAAGGACGTGTCCGCCTGCAAAAAGGCTGATCAGCGTGCCTTCGACGATGTCGTGATGGCCGACGATGACCTTCTCGATCTGTTCGCGAACGCGTTTGTAATTTTCAAGAAACGCCCTGGTGGATTCTTCGATGGACATGATGAACTCGCCGTTGAATGAAGGCGCAAAGTATGCACTGAGTGCGGTCGGAAACCGAGCTTTTTATGAACGATTGTCCCGCGCTGGCACGCGCGTCGCCCGTGGGTGAGACTTCGAGAAACGGGTCAGTCCTTGGATTTTGGATTTAACAGGGGAAAAGGCCCGTTTCTTATCATCATTTCGCTGGTGATTTTTTGAGCAAAGGATGTGGATTTCCCACAGGAGCTTGCATAAAAGCCTTTCCGGACTAGTATCGTGACAATTTAATTATGCAACCGTGGCTGAGAGGATTTTGGCGATTGGGCAAGGC
>JACQHZ010000262.1 GCA_016198745.1 Verrucomicrobiota bacterium | reverse complement strand
GCCGCTACATCCCCCCTCAGAGGGGGGACAAGTTCGTTGGTTGCGGCTACGCCGCGCTGTGACCAACATGTTGGCTCTAATTTATGAGTAGCAGGGCAATTTTACCGCAACAATTCATGCCCCCGTCCCTCCAGCGCCTATTCACCCCATATAACCCATTGGCCATACCAATCCCATTGGCCGGCGGGTGAATTCAAGGTCCGCCAGGGAGTGGCGGCGGTGCCGGGCGGCGATCCAATTTTCAAAAATTCCGCATGCCCATCCACAAAAACGAAGTTGAGGCCCTTCCCTCCGTGACGAGGGTAGCCGGACACAGAACCGGTTACGGTTTGATCAAAACCAGACGGATCATTAACATAGTAATTTCTGGAATCCCCGACCAAAAAGATGCGACTGGCATTCTTGACCTCTTCCAACGAGTGCGCAGGGTTGGCAGGAAGGGCGCCGACGCCTGCGAACGCGTCGTTCAGTGCATATTGATACGAAGTGTCCTTCGGATCTTTGCCCGCGCACCCTTGGTTGGACGGGAGTTGCCATCTCACCATCGCATCACTATTTCCGAGGTACTTCGGGATGGTGTCCAGCCAACGGGCGCCGAAAGGAGTGTTCGCGGTGGGCGAATTCTCCCCGTTGCACCAACCATGATTATCCTCAGCAAGAAGCAGGGTTGCCAACCCCACCTGTTTGATATGCATAAGGCATGCCGTTCGCTTGCCGGTTTCCCGGGCATTTTTTAACGCCGGCAGCAACAGCGCCGCCAGGATCGAGACGATCGCCACCACCACCAACAACTCGATCAAGGTAAAGGCTTGCCGGGGCTGGGTGTCCCAAGAATCGTTAAAACGGGGGCGGATGGTTTTCATTCCCTGAATTTACTTTATACAATTCTTTTGAGGCTGTCGTGCAATACTCAGCCTGAAAAGTGCACTCTATTGATTTTGTCGGGGACATTTCGCGTTTATTCTACATGCCGTGGTAAACCGTGTTGTTGTAGAGCGTCGGAATGGCCAGAACCCGGCGGTTGGCATGGATGCGCACTCCGTTTCGCCCAGCCACGATCACTTCATCGCGGCTGTCGCCCCATAGGTCCGCACGGCAGCAAAAGTAATCGCCCGGGGAGGATGTGACGTTTTCCTCGTTGTCGAGGATGGCCGCCGGCACGTCTATTTCGTCCACGACATTTCCTTCACCATCATAGATCGCAATCGGCGAACCCACTCCACGCGCAAAGACTCCACGCTTATAGACCAGGATCTCCTTGAGATCCCCGGCGCCGCTCCAGTGGATGTTCATGCAGGCGGCGCACCATCCGCCCGGCAATTGCGGACGCCTCCAGATCTCCTTGCCGGTCTCGATGTCAAAGAGAAACAGACCGGCCGGTTTGCCTTCCGGTGTCCGCGGAAATCCCCGGTCAATGACCGCCGCCTGCAGTTGCGAATCGAATCGGAATCTTCCCGCCACGACATGCTGCGCTTCACCGAAGACGAGTGGGTTGTGCCAAAGCTCCGTGCCGTCCGCCGCCAGACAGTGGACCCCGTGATTGCCAAACAGAAGCCGCCAGGCGCCGTCGGCCAAGCGGACGATGTAATTGGCATCCGAATGGCGTCCGCCTCCGCCGGTGTCCTTCCGGAACAGGACGCGGCCATTATGATCAATCAGCGCGAACCCGATAAACACCTCGTCGCGGCCGTCGCCGTCAATATCCGCAACGGCGGGATAGTGTCCCGCCTCACATTCCTTGTCCGCGACACTTACTTTGGGATCTTGCGGACAATTGTGCCCCGGATCGGGCCACGGGCCCCCATGCCAATGCCATAGCAACTCGCCGGTGTGGGAGACGCCGTAAACGTGCTCTCCATAGCAATCCTTGAGCACCAAATCCTCCCGCCGGCCCCGTCCCGTGAGATCCGCGAACGCAATGCTGCCATCCGCAGGCGCCGGGGTGGGAAACGCCGTCTTTTCATGCCCTGTTCTGCCGTCGAGCGCCACCAGAGTTGCCGTCCCCTCGTATCGCTTCGCCCGGCCACGGAATCCCGTGGGATCGCCCGGATAGAGTTCGGCATAGACCGCCTGGCGGATGAAGAGCACTTCGTTCTCTCCGTCACCGTCCCAGTCATAGACCTGAACCGGGATGTCGCCTGCATTGCACCCGTTGGTCACGGATGGCTCCCCGTATTGCCAAAGCATCTCACCCAAAATCGTGGTGGCCGTCAGGCACCGGATTTCCCCGGTGCGACACAGGATCTCGTTTGTGCCAGGCTTGGCTGGGGTGAAGGTTTGCGCGAACAGCAGGTCGGGCGCGCCGTCCCCGTTCAAATCTCCAATGCGGACGGCATCGGCTCCGAAATCGCGCGTTTCAAACGTGCTGACGAGATGCGTTGCGCCTCTTGCAAAACTATTTTTTGATGATGATTTTGTCATAAGTTTAGAGTGCGGCTATGCCGGCTTTAGAATGGGTCACAAACGATTTGCCGTGATAGTTGATTGTTACCGGGAAATCCCCCGCAGACTCAAATCGCATTTGCGCCTGTTTTCCATCCCATTGACATTCCACGCTCAATTCGCCCCAAGGCGTATGCACGGTCATCTTAGGCGGCCATTGATCCGGAACCGCCAGCGGCGTCAATTCCAGTCCCTGCATGTTGACCCGGGCTCCCATCATCAGTGCATCGTGAATGAGCGGGATGACCAGATTATGGCCAATACGACTTTTCGCGACGCAATCTTCGAACGGACCGGTGATGCCTTGACAACTCCGGCGCAGTCCCAAAAGGACCATTTCGTCGCCTTCCATTCCCAGCAGACGCGCCATCTTTGGATAGATGCCAATACCCAAGATTGACCACTGGTATATCTGATAACCGCTGTGAACCCAGTTCGGCCGATGTTCATTCCAACCGCTGGGGAACAACCCGACATCATCGCGATTGAAATACTCGCTCAACCGTCGCAGGTCATCGATAAATCGATTGCGTTCCACGGGAGACAGACCGGACGCCTCGCTATGCGCTTCGGCTACTTCCAACAGGGAAAGCATGCAGACACCGGTCATGTAGAGTGCGGAGAGATAGCCGGGATGCGGTCCGGCGCCCATCTGTCCGCCCACCATTCCGCGCGAATCGAGGACCGACCTCAGCATCCGCGTCAATTCCAACGTCCGTTCCCGGGCGTGTTCAGTGCCCAGAAAACGCCACAGCAAGGCCCATCCGCCGATTTCAAAAGCATCGCGGCCGATCGTGCACCGCGGCCAATTGGAGCGGAACCACATCCAATAAGCCTCGGCGCAATTCTCCACCGCGTCGCGGAAATAAGGGTCGCCGGTTTCCAGGTAACCGCACAGCAGGTCGCGGAACTTGCTGTAGGCGCAGGTTTTCCAGGGCCAGCCGCCGATCCACTGGTGAATGGTAAAATCGCGGTGATCCACCGCGATATCCGCCCAGTAATAACAATACGCCAAAGCGTCCTCAAAGAGATCGGCCCGGCCGGAATGGTAAAAGTTCTCCATCATTCCGATGCCTGCATACCCATCATTCCCCGATCCGCTGCTTCCGCCGTCAAATTGTCCGCGGACCATCTCCTTTTGCACCCATTCGCTGCTGAGCGCGCCCAGTCGCGCAAACCGGCCGGTCACGGGCAGATACCCGCCAGACCAAGGCTCGCCGCAATGCCCGTACCACCAGGCCGGCACGCGATACCGCGAGATCGCCGCCGGCGCCTCGGAGAAGCTGATCTGAAAACGAACCGTCCGCGCGAACCCCGCGTCCCAATGCGTCGGCGGAATCTCCGGAGGCTGGGGATTGAAAATCCTGCTCACCGGATACCAGAGCAGATCGGCGTCGATTTTTTGCATGCGCCCCGGATACGCCCCGCTGCATAATAAGGCGGCATCACGGAGGTTCAACCTGATCAAACCAAGGTCAAACTGCAGACCGTCCCTGGGCAGTTCCGCGTCGCGCGCCGTCAATCCTTCGCCCGCGAAACGCAGCAGCGGCAAACCTTGAAAATCATATCCTTCAATGTGCAGTTTGGTGTTGACAAAATGAGCGGTGACCTGCGCCACGCCGTTGGCAAAAAGCAGGACGTACCAGTCCGTCCAAAGATAGGTGTCCTCGTTATACATGACCCCGCCGAGGCGCACCGCCTCCACCACCGCATTGCGCCAAAGCCGATCTATCTGAACATTTTGCCAAAAATAGGGGCCGCCCTTGGGACCGGTGCTGCCAGCCTGAAGAACCATTGTGCGGCCGCCGAACTCAAGTAAAATTTCATATTCCACGGTGGTGCATTCATTGGCCGGCACACCGCGCAACGCTTCGATGTTGGCGAATTTGTGGGCGACGTAATCGAGTTTTTCACGGGATATGCGCGCGGTCAGTTTCCAGGGTGAAACCGGGAGACCAGCGAGGGATGGCGTTCCGGCCTCAAGATGCAGCGTCTCCGGCAGATTGTTTTCGGACATGCAAAATGCCAGCACCCGCCGCGGCGTCTTTTCTTTCTCCCACCAACCAACCGGCTGAAAGGCATTTTGCACGTCAACGATCCGCAGGGCATGGGCCGACTCCCGCGGCAGGGACAATGAAACGATGCCCGCTTGCGCGTCGCCAGGTCCCATGGATTCCAGTGTCACCTGTTTATACATTTTTTGAACGGATGGTTTTCATTCCTTGAATTTACTCTATACTACTCTATTGATGCTGTCGTGCACAATTCAGGCAAAAAAGCGCACTCTATTGATTCTTCCCGTTCCGCGCCGCTCCACGTTTATTCGTGGTTTTCCCGGCAACACGGCATGGAGGACGCCTTTCACCTGCGCGTGCACCGCGCGCGCGGCGTCCTTGCCTTTCCCCCTCATATCCACCGCGGTTTTTGCGAGTTCACCTTCGGTTTGCGCGGCTACATCGTCCACACCCTCAACGGCCGCGAGCATCGCTGCGGTCCGCGCGACATTTTGTTTGTCCGTGAAAATGATCGCCATGAACTGGCCGGGCGGAACGTCGTCATCCTGAACCTGGAATTTCACTGCCGCTGGTTGAAAGCGGCCGAGGACTTCTGGAATGTGCCGGGGCTGCTCACCCCGTTGCAGGAAAGCGAGCAACCTCCCGCTGTCCGCGTGCCTCCCCGTCCGTGGGCCGCCATCCGGCGTGAGCTGGACTGGCTGGCTCGTCATCCGGCGGGTCTTGAGGCGCATTTACGCTTCGGCCGTTTTCTGATGGGGTTGCTGCACGACCGCTTTTTGCCCGGCCTGCTGCAAATCCCGGCGGGACTGCCCGACTGGCTGCGCGAGGCGTTGCGCTGGCTGGAGAGCCCATGGCGGCCGGATCTGGACGTGGCGGATTTTGTCCGCCAATGCGGGCGCACTCCCGAACACGTGGCCCGCGCCTGTCGCCGGTATTTGGGTCTGACTCCCTCCCAGCATCTCAATCGCCTGCGCCTCAAGCGGGCCGCCGACCTGCTGGTCTTCACCGATTGTGGCCTCGTGGAAATCGCCCATGAAACGGGTTTCCCCAATCTCAGCTATTTTCACCGCCTTTTTCGCCAGGCCTTCGGAACCACCCCACACGCCTACCGGCACGCCAGACTGGGTTCTTCCGATTGACCCGGATATATTTCACAAGCACATTACAAAATATCCGCCCAAAGCGCCGAAACTCCGACATTCGTCGCGAGTAGATCTATTTGCGCACAGGAACGAAAGGGGTTGTGTATCCATTGTTTTGTGAAACCTCAATAATTGCGGGGAAAGGAAACTGGCGGGCGCCAGGACGACCGCGACCTGGGCGTGAACTGCAATCAAATCGCATCTTGCTTCGCACAAGGCGATATTGAAGTATCACGATTGAATTGGTTGCCATGAAGCCCACGGAATTCCGACACCGATTTGCAATGTACGATTACGCGCGCGGACAGAATGTTCGCGAGTCGTTCCTCATCAATGAATATGTATGAAACAACTTTTTGGCACTCCTGACGGACGGGTCGCAATCAAGGAAATGCCCATCCCCGCCCTCCGCGGCGAAGGCGCAATTGTGCAGCCGAAATACTCCGCCATCAGCATCGGCACAGAGGGCACGATGCTGCGAGAGCGACGCGCCGGCGTTGCCGACTCGCACACAACCAAAGGCTTTGACGTAGCGATTGCAACCATGGCGCGGGGAAAACGCAAAAAAACCGGTTCCAGCGCCAAAGACCTGGTGCTGGGTTACAGCAACGTGGGCGTCGTTCTCGAAACAAACGCGGGACTCGCCAGTTTTATTCGGGGCGATACGGTGACGTGCGCGGGCATCGGTTTCGCGTCGCACGCGCAGCAGTGTTATGTGCCCAAAAACCTGCTTGCACGCTGTCCCGCCAATGTGGACTTGCGCGAGGCGGCGTTCACCACGCTTGGCGCATGCGCGATGCAGGGGTTGCGGCGCGGTCGGGTGGAGCTGGGCGAAACGGTGGCCGTCATCGGACTCGGCATGCTCGGCCAGCTTGCGGTGCAGATGGCCAAGGTTGCCGGCGCGCACGTCGTCGCCGTAGATGTGAATGATGCCCGGCTGAAACTGGCGGCGCAAGCGGGCGCGGATGTCGTGGCGCAGGCGTCGAACGCCACGCAGGCCGCCCTGGATGCCACCCAAAAGCGAGGGGTGGACGTTGCGATCATCACCGCGGGCAACCCGTCGTCTTCCGCGCCGCTGGTGCAGGCATTGGAGATGATTCGTGATCGCGGACGCGTGGTCGTGGTGGGCAATGTAAAGTGCGAGTTCCCCCGCGACGCATGGTTTTACAAGGACGCCGAATTGTTGATCGCCCGGTCTTACGGTCCCGGCCGCTACGATCCCCAATACGAAGATCAGGGACACGATTATCCGCTGGGGTATGTGCGCTGGACCGAGGGGCGCAACCTCCAGGAATTCGTGCGGCTTCTCAGCGCGGGCCAGGTGAAGGTCGCGCCGCTGATCACGCACGAGTTTCCGTTCGAGCGCGCGCCGGAGGCATACGAACTGCTGCTGGCAAAGCCGAATGAATGCCTGGGCGTGCTGTTGAAGTATTGACTCTTTTCCAAGACTTCGCTTGGAAAAGACCATCCATGAGCAATGACCCGATTTATTCCGCCACAAAAAAGCTTCGCAGCCGCGACTGGTTTGAGCCGCTGACGGCGTGGGGCATGTGTCATCGCGGCTGGTTGCGCGCCGAAGGATATGCCGAGGAAAACTTCGAGGGCAAACCGGTCATCGGCATCTGCAACTCGTGGAGCGAACTGACCAACTGCAACTCCAACCTCCGCACGATTGCCGAGGCGGTCAAGCGCGGCGTGTGGCAGGCGGTGGGGTTCCCGCTCGAATTTCCGACCATCTCGCTCGGCGAACCGTACATGAAGCCGACCACCATGCTCTTCCGCAATCTCATGGCGATGGACGTGGAGGAGAGCATTGACTCCAACCCGCTGGATGCCGTCGTGCTGCTGGCGGGCTGCGATAAGACCGTTCCTGCGCAAATCCTCGGCGCGCTCAGCGCCAACGTTCCCGCGCTCATGATCACAAGCGGCCCGATGCTGGGCAGCAACATGCGGGGCAAGGAACTCGGTTCGGGCCACGACCTGTTCGATTATATCAACGATTACAAGGCGGGAAAAATGACGCGGCAACAGATCAGCGACATCGAGGGCTGCATCGCGCGCAGCACGGGCCATTGCATGGTCATGGGAACGGCTTCCACGATGGCCTGCCTGGTGGAAGCGCTCGGATTCACTCTTCCGTTTGGCGCATCCATCCCCGGTCCCGACGCGCGCCGCCTGCAACTGGCCGAACGCGCGGGACGCCGCGCCGTCGAGATGGCGAAGCAAGATATTCGCCCGCGTCAAATCATCACGCCCAAGGCGATCGAGAACGCCATCCGCGCCCTGCACGCCATCGGCGGCTCGACCAACGCGATCATCCATCTCGTCGCATTCGCGAGGAGGCTTGGGTTTGATCTGCCGCTTGAACATTTTGACCGGCTGGGCAAAGACACTCCGTTCTTGGTGAGCATGATGCCGAACGGGCCGAAGTTTGTGATGGAGGATTTTCACGGCGCGGGCGGCATGCCGGCCGTGCTCAAGGAACTGGCGCCGATGTTGCATGGCGACGCGCTTACGGTCACCGGGGAAACCATCAGCCAGTGGACAGCGAAGGCGCAGCCATCGTGGAATCGCGAGGTGATTTATCCCGCAAACCGCCCGATCGAGCCGCACGGCGCGGTCGTGACGTTGCGCGGCTCGCTTGCGCCGGGGGGCGCGGCCATCAAACGCAGCGCCGCGAGCAAACACCTGCTCAAACATCGCGGCCCGGCGTTCGTCTTCGAGAACTACCACGCGATGCTCGACCAGCTCACCGACCTGAACCTCCCCATCACCAAAGACCACGTGATCGTGCTGCGCAACGCCGGCCTCGTCGGCGCGCCCGGCATGCCGGAGTGGGGCGTATTCGCCGTGCCGCTGAAATTGCACCAGCAGGGCGTCCACGACCTGGTGCGGATCAGCGATGCGCGCATCAGCGGCACATCGCACGGCACCATCGCCGTCCATGTCGCCCCCGAAGCGGCGGTCGGCGGACCAATCGGGCTTGTAAAAACCGGCGATCTCATCGAACTCGATGTCGAGAATCGCCGTCTCGATCTGCTGGTTGACCCCGCGGAATTGGAGCGGCGCAAGAAGGATTTCCGTCCGCCGCCGTCCCGCGAGCGGGGCTACAAGAAACTCTTCGTCGAGCGCGTGCTGCAGGCGAACGAAGGCGCGGATTTTGATTTCCTCGTCCCGCCGAAGCTGGAGCCATTTCCCCAATCGCTTGGATGAGGTCTCCCCTGGCATAGAAAATGTCTTGCAGGTCACATTACCTGTGTCACATTACATCCATGGCTCGTGGCGAATCAGGCCGAATCGTGATTGAAGTCGAACCCGGCATGAAGCGGCGGCTTTATGCCGCCCTCGCCCTCTCGGGCAGCACCCTCAAGGATTGGTTCATCAAGAGCGCGACCGAGTTCATCACTGATCGTGAGCAACTGCCACTCCCGGGGATTTTGCGCCCGCTGAAGTCCTTGCCAGAACCAACACTCCGCACAGCGGAAGAACCAGCGCCGAACAAGGATCCCGAAGTCCCCACGACATGAGCGCAGCGACCATAGCCGCAACGAAGGTCGGTCCCAAGGAACGCCGATTCCTTGATGCCCTTCGCGATCTCTTCGTTGGCGTGAAGGTGGATGGCCGGTCCGGCTTTATCAACCTGATGCGCATCAAGGCCGCTTATTTTTTAAAGGTGGTCGAGCCGGCGCTCATGGAAGACCTCGCCCGGGCGCTGAAAGATTTCCCCGAGTTCCGCGAGGAATTGTTCGATAAACTCCACGCTTTTTTCAGCCGCTACTTCAGCCGTTCCGGTTCAATTTGTTTTGCCTACACGCCGCAGCACATGAGCGTGTATGAGAAGGTCTATACCGACGAGCAGGACGTTGTCCTTTTCTGGAAGACGCACATGCTCTACTACGTCAAAACCGACCGTCTGTTCCGCGACCTCAAGGTCAAAGTGGACAGCCACGCCTTCTTTTTCGATTGCGCCAACCTCGAACACAAGAAGTCCAACGAGAAACGCGAACTCGTTTTCGCCTTCGATAAAATCGAGAAGGACGGCGTCATCCGCTTTGCCGTCACCCACTCCGAGCGGGGCCGGACGACCAAGACCGACGAAATCCTCAAGGCGCTCAAGAAAGCCGGCCAGCCGGTAAAAGAAGCCGCGCTCGACAAGGCCACCCGGGTTTTCGCCCGCCAGAGCGAGGTGGACTATTTCATCAACAAAGATGCCCGGGGGTTTCTGCGCGAGCAGCTCGACCTCTGGATGTATCAATACGTTTTCAAGGACGAGACGCGCTGGACCGAGGCGCGCATCCGGCAGCTCCAGGCGCTCAAGGACATCGCCTTCAAGCTCATTGATTTCATCAGCCAGTTCGAGGACGAACTGGTCCGCATCTGGAACAAACCCAAGTTTGTTCGCGGCTCCCATTACGTCGTCACCCTCGACCGGCTCGCCGCGAAAGACGGTGGGTTCGACCTCATTGCCGACGCGCTCAAGCACGCCGGAATGAAGGCGCAGGTGGCCGAATGGCAGGAACTCAACATCGTGGAAAAGGATTTCGACGCCAAGGCCATCCTGGAAGGGCGTGGTAAGGACCGCAAGCTGGCCGATGCATGGCGCTCGCTCCCGCTCGATACAAAGCACTTCAAGTTCATCGAACTTCGCCTGCTCAGCCTGTTTGACAACCTCGACGAAGAACTCGATGGCCGGCTCATCAAGAGCGAGAATTATCAGGCGCTCAATACGCTTCGCCAACGATACAAAGAAAGTGTTGATGCGATTTACGTGGACCCACCTTACAACACGGGAACTGAAAGCAGCGAATTCATTTATGCCAACGCATACCAACACTCCAGCTGGCTTACGTTTATAGAAAATCGCTTCAATGCAGCGCTACCACTTTTGAATCCTCGGGGGATTCTGTGCGTGACCATTGATGATTATGAATATCGACATCTTTCTTCGTTCTTCGACGGTGTAACCCGAATGGCTCTTCTGGGGACTGCCGTTATCAGGAACAAGCCTCAAGGTCGGCCTACCGCATCAGGATTTTCGGCTAATCACGAGTATGCTCTATTCTACGGAGACAAAGGAAGGGCAACAGTTGGACGGCTGCCGAGAGAGGGAAAGAAAGCAGAACGTTACCCTGAAAACGATGCGAAAGGGGTTTTTGCTTGGGCGAACCTTCGCAAAACCGGATCAGGGTCAGACAAGGAGGATCGTGAGAAACAATTTTATCCTATCTATGTGAAGGGTGAAAAAATTCGTGTCCCAGCGATGGAATGGGACGAACCGAAACGGATTTGGATTGTTATTGATTCACCTGCAAAAGGCGAAGAAATATTGCTGCCAATTGATAATGAAGGCAACGAGCGAGTTTGGAACCTGAGTCCAGAACGAGTGGTTATGGATATGGATGACCTCCAGGTCGTCCGCAGCGAAGATGGAACACAAATCCATCGAAAGTATCGTCCCAACTCAGAAGGTGCCCTGCCGGGAACTTGGTGGGACGATTCAGCATATTCAGCCAGCGAAAGCGGCACCAAGGTCTTGCAGGATATTATTGGCGAAGATCTTTCATTTCCATATCCCAAAAGCATCTTCGCAGTCCGTGATTGCCTTCGAGCCGCAAATGTCGGCGCAAACAAGAAGAGCCTTGTCATGGACTTTTTCGGCGGTTCAGGAACCACTGCACACGCTGTGATGCTCTTGAATCAAGAAGATCAAGGCAGTCGAAAGTTTGTGGTCGTTGAAATGGGCGATCATTTTGAGAAAGCGATCTTGAAGCGACTCAAGAAACTGGCATTTTGCACGGTCTGGCGAAACGCCAAGCCTGTTGATCGCAAGGCGATTGGTTCTGTATTTTTTAAATATTTCTCCTTGGAGCAATACGAAGACGCGATTGGCCGCGCGGTTTACTCTGAGGATGAGGACTTGTTCCGCAACACGAAGACCAATCCCTACAGCCAGTATGTTTTCTTTCGCGACGAGAAAATGGCCCGCGCGCTGGAGATGGACTACACCAAGGACGAAGTGAAAGTCCACCTCGACCGGCTCTACCCCGACATTGATCTGGCGGAAACGTTCTCCTGTGTGATGGGCAAGTGGATCAAGCGCGTCACCGCCGACGAAGTCGAGTTTGCCGACGGCAGCAAGCAGAGCCTCAACAAGCCCGACTGGCGACTGCTGAAACCCCTTATTTTCTGGGGAGGGGTGGTGTGAGGACAAATGACGAATGACGGAATGGTGAATGACGAATGACAGAATGACAGAATGACGAATGACGAAGGGCGGAATGACGAATGACAGAATGACGAATAACGAAACAACGCGGTCGCCTTGGGAGGTGGGGGAGGCTTGTGTCTTGCGGGAGGATTCGCCGCAGGCGGGGCGCATCTATGATCTGGAGGAACGGACGGCGCGGTTCGGAGAAGCGGTGATTGATTTTCTCAAGCAGGTGCCGCTGGGACCGCGGACAAACCGATTGGTGGATCAATTGACGGGGTGCGGGACGAGCGTGGGCGGGAACTACTGCGAAGCGGATGACGCGGTGTCGCACAAGGAATTCATCAAGATCATCGGCACCTGCCGAAAGGAATCGCGGGAAACGAAATTCTTCCTCCGCATGATCGCTCGCGCCTGCCCCGATCTCGCAACTGATGCCCGCAAACTCTGGCATGAGGCCAACGAACTTCACCTCATCTTTTCCAAAATCCGCCGCACCGCGCAGCAAAACCAGACACCCGCAACATGATTTCGTCATTCGCCATTCGTCATTCGCCCTTCGCCCTTCACCCTACCGCCCTTCGTCATTTCGTCATTCGCCATTCTTCATCCCCCCCTGCCATTGAAATCCATGGATTTCGTCATTCGTCATTCGTCATTCGCCATTGCTCCCCTGCCATTGAAATCCCTCGATCTCGTCATTCGCCATTCGTCATTCGTCATTCCTCACTCCCCCCATGCCCCTAAAATCCCTCGAACACCTGCCCGCCAAGGTCAATTACGAGACGCTTCCAGCCAACTGGAACACGTTCGACCTTGCGCGTTTCTCGCCGGCAATGCGCCTGTGGGATTACCAGCAACAGTCCCTCAAGCTGGCCCTCGGAGTTTTGTTCAAATACTACGAGGAATTTGACGATTTCTCACCGGACCAGGATGCCGGCGCCGACAAGGTTCGCAAGGAGAAGCTGGCGGAATGGTATCAGGAGGGGATGACTCTCTCCAGCCGTGAGCGCGCATCTTTGAATCTGTCACTTCACAAAGCCAAACTCGCGCTGCGTTCCCTCCTGGCGGATTATTTCCCGCTCGACGAAGAGGACCCCACGCTGGATTTCGCCGACCTCTGCAACCGGATGGGTTTCTGGATGGCCACCGGCAGCGGCAAGACCCTTGTGCTGGTGAAGCTTTTGGAAATCCTGCACCTGTTGATGCGGCGCACGGAAATCCCGTCTTGCGATGTCTTGATGCTCACGCACCGGGAGGATTTGATCGAGCAATTCCAACGCACCGTCGCCGATTACAACCACGCGCCCGATTCGCCCGTGCATATCGAGTTGCGCGAGTTGCGCGAGTATCCCGAAGCCAAGCGCGAAACACCCGGCGGACTGCTCGGACGCGACACGACGTTGCGCGTCTATTACTACCGATCCGACAACCTGAGCGATGAGCACATGGAGCGCATCGTCAATTTCCGCAATTACGACAACGGCGGGCGCTGGTATGTCCTGCTCGACGAGGCGCACAAGGGCGGCGCGGAGGATTCCAAGCGCAAGCACATTTACAGCATCCTCACCCGCGCGGGTTTTCTTTTTAATTTCTCCGCCACGTTCACCGACACGCTCGACCTCGCGACGACGGTTCACAATTTCAACCTCTCGGAGTTCATTGGCAGCGGATATGGCAAGCACATCGCCGTGCTCAAACAGGAACTGGCGGCTTTCAGGAATCGCGGCGGCACCGGCGACTACACCGACGACGAAAAGCGCAAGGTCGTTGCCAAGAGCATGCTCCTGCTGGCTTACACCGCGCGCAAGGTGCGCGACGTGAGGGCCGCGTCCGGCGTGGCCGATCTCTATCATCACCCGATGCTGATGACGTTGGTCAACTCCGTGAACACCGAAGACGCCGACCTGAAGATTTATTTCCAACAGATTCTTGCCATTGGACGCGGAGAAGTGCCGTCGAAGATTTGGAATGAAGCCAAGGCCGAGCTTTGGGAGGAGTTGAAGGACAAACCCCCGTTTCTCTACGAAGACAAACGCAGGGCGCAGATTGCCAAGGAGGACATCGAGGCTCTTTCGGTGGCCGACGTGTGGCGGGACGTTTACAACTTCGAGTCCAAGGGCGGCGGAGAAATCGATGTGCTTGTCCGTCCGGGCAACCGGCAGGAAATCGCCTTCAAGATGAAGACCTCGGAACGCCCCTTTGCGCTCATCAAGATCGGCGACATCGCCGACTGGCTCCGCGAACAACTGACCGGTTTCAACTTCATCGAAACGCTCGACACCGAAAGTTTTTTTACCGCCCTGAACAACGCGGATTCTTCGATCAACATTCTGATGGGATCGCGGACATTTTACGAAGGCTGGGACTCGAACCGGCCAAACGTGATCAACTTCGTCAACATCGGCATTGGCGAGGATGCGAAGAAGTTCATCCTGCAATCGGTGGGGCGCGGCGTGAGGGTTCAATCCTGGAATCGGGAGCGGCGGCGTTTCGAGGAGCTTTACGAAGGGTTCGATGACAAGGCTCTGTTTCGCAAACTGCAAAAACGGACCGTGGCTCCGGAAACCCTCTACGTGCTGGGCACCAACCGCGAGGCGCTGCACGTCGTGCTCGAAGAGTTGAAGAAGGAAAAACCGGCCACGCAGGATTTCCTGAAACTGGACCTGAACCCGGATGCGCCGAAACGGCTTCTTTTAGTTCCTGAATATCGCGACCACGGCGTTCCCCTGATCGAGGAGCGCGCCCCGTCGAAGTTCGAAATCGCGACCGAGGATTTCCAGTTGCTGGAAGAATATGGGAAGGCCGTGAAGGACGACCGCATCCTGCTGCTTGCCCACGGCGCGCTGCCCAAGCAGGTGAAGCATTTTCGGAAAAGCCTGGAGCAGTCTGAAACCTATTACGCGAAGCACAGCGCCCGAAGCTATCGGAACCTTGAAGTGATGGCCGGTCGCGTCCTGGACTGCTTCGGACTCCGGGCCAAGGAAATCGACCGCATCCGCGCCCTCGACGACAAGGACATCGTGCATTTCCAGCGCATGTCGGTGGACAAACCGCACGCCGAGGAAATACAGCGGCGGGTGGACCGGGTTCTCTTTTCAAAAACCCCCGATGGTCAGAAGCGCGCCGGGGAAATCTACACAGAGATCGGCCAGATGGAACTGGATTTTGCCGGGAAGGCGCAAGCCATCGCTCTGGCGATGAAGACCGAAGGTTTGACTGGAGAGGAAACCTACAACGACGATCTGGCCCTCGAATATCTTGCCAACCACTACTACCTGCCGGTGATTTATTCCAGAGGCAAGCGCCTTGATTATATTCGCCACATCATCGATACGGACAGTGAGGTCCGTTTCCTGAACGCGTTGCGCGATTACATCAAGAAATCCGACTGTGTTCTCCGTCAACTCGACTGGTGGATGTTCAGCAAACTCGATCAATATCTCGATACGCCGTTTATTCCTTATTACGACCCAAAGCAAAATCGCATTGCGCGTTTCATTCCGGATTTCATTTTCTGGGGGCAGAAAGTCGATGCCTACACCATCCTCTTCGTGGACCCGAAGGGAATGGAACAGATTGATTGGGAACGCAAGACCGACGGCTACCGTCGGCTGTTTGAAGATGCCGAAGCTAATCTCAAGCGGTTCGATCACGAGGGCGCTCAGGTTTCTGTGCGGCTATTTCTGTTCACGAAAGACCGTAACGTATGTCCGGAGGGCAACTACAAACGCTTCTGGATGGACAGCGCCCCGACGCTTTTCAAGACCGCATTCGGCCTTTGATTGCGCATATCTCTCAATGAAAATCGAACAAATCGAAATCCATCATGTCCGAATGCCGCTGATTTATCCGTGGCGCACCGCGTACGGAAGCGACGCCGCCATTGAGGCCGTGCTCCTGCGCATGCGCAGCGGCGGGAACGAAGGATGGGGCGAGAGCAGCCCTCTCGCCGCGCCCTGTTACAGTCCCGAATGTGCCGGCGGCCTTTTTGTCGTGTTGCGCGATTGGCTGGCGCCCCGGCTCATCGGACAGGAACTGCGTTCCGGTGATGAATTGCAGGACCAACTTCGCATTTTCAAGGGAAACTGGTTCGCGAAGGCCGCGCTGGACACCGCCTGGTGGGACCTGCAGGCGCAATCCGTCGGCCAGCCGCTTTACCGGCTGCTTGGCGGGCAGCGGTCGCTTGTGGATGCGGGCGCAGATTTCGGTATGCGCGATTCCATCGCGGAACTCCTGGAGTTGATGGGCGAAGCCATCCGGTCCGGAGCGCCCCGCGTGAAACTCAAATACACGCGCGGATGGGATCTGCCGGTCATCGAGCAGGCGCGTGAAGCCTTCCCTGCGGCCGCAATTCACATCGATTGCAACAGCGGTTATTCGCTCGCTGACGCATCCATGTTTGAGAACCTGGACCGGTTCAACCTGGCCATGTTTGAGCAACCGCTCGGATTCGATGATCTGAACGATCACGCCGATTTGCAGCGCCGCGTGAAAACGCCGGTTTGCCTGGATGAAAGCATCACCTCGCCGGATCGCGCGCGGCAGGCCGCCGCGCTCAAGTCGTGCCGGTGGGTCAACATCAAACCGGGCCGCGTGGGCGGCCTGACCCAGGCCGTCAAGATTCATAATCTGCTTCAGGCGGCCGCCATCCCCTGCTGGGTGGGCGGCATGCTCGAAAGCGCCGTCGGCGCCATGCACTGCGCCGCCCTGGCCACGCTTCCCAATTTCCAGTATGCCGCCGACATCTTCCCCTCCACCCGATTCTACGCCGAGGACCTTTCGGAACCGCCGCTCGCCTTTTCCAGTCCCTGGAAATTCACGTTGCCGGAAAAACCCGGCGTGGGCGCCAGACCGCACCCGGAGCGTTTGCGAGAACTCACGGTTCAACGCGCTGTCATCGGGTGAAATTCTCCGTTCGCCCCTTGGCGAGGCCGTCCGCGTTTCACCGGACGCGCGGCGATTCCCCGGTAAAGATATACGCGCCGTATCCGACCACCCGGTCGGGGGCGCCGGCGGTGTCGGACGAATTGCGCTGATCCACAGTCCGGGCAAGCAAGCCGCGCCGGCGCGCCGATCGCAACAGCGCCCGAATGGGCCGACAACCGCAGGCATCCCGCTCCTCGATCTTTTCCGGACAAAGCGTTTCGATGGCATCGGAAGTCGCGCGGTCCCGTTGATTCGCGGTTTTGCTATCGTGGTAATGGCTGAGATCGGAACTGACAACCACCCGGCAGGTCGGGGATTTCCAGAGCAAATCAAGCGCCTCGCAGCTTTCCTCATCCGCGGCCTCTCCGACCAGCAACGGGACCAGCGCAAAATCGCCGAGGACATGTTGCAGGAAAGGGATTTGCACTTCGAGGCTGTGCTCCCACCGGTGCGCCGCCTCCATGACCCGGACCTGCGGCAGGCGGCAGAGCCGCCCGATCGCCTCCCGATCCACAGGAACACAGCCCAGCGGCGTGGCAAACGCATCCGCCCCAGACGCCGCAAGACCATGATAATCCGACCGATGCGATGGCCCCAACAAGATCACCCGTCGAACCAAGCCGCGCATATCGCGCCAGTGGCGATAGGCGGAAGCGGCGATCGGCCCGGAATAAACATAACCCGCATGCGGCGCAATCAGGGCTTCAACCGGCGGGGTGGCCGCTTCCGGCGAGCGGGCTGGCATTCTTTTTGCAGCCGAATCCAGATAACCATCGAGGACATCCCGCAATTCACCCGGATCCGCGGGGTAAAAAGTCCCCGCGACGGCTGCTTCACGAATGATCTTCGGTTTCATCTTAATCCAAAGCGACGCCGCGTGGTCCTCGTCGCCCACAACCGTCGGCCCGGTATGCCGCTTGAGCCACGGTCTCATCGTCCGACGGCCAAATGCCTGGAATCCGGCGATGGCATCCCGGGCATTTTCCCTCGTGAGTGAGACGATAGGCGCGAATCATATAGCCCCTGCGTTCGATGAGCATTTCCTGGCAATCGGGACATCGGGTGTCTTCCCAGCGACCGACTTGTCCCGGCAGGTTCCCCGCGTAAATAAAACGCAAACCCTCCTCCGCTCCGATCTCAGCGGCGCGCAGCAGATGCTGCGCGGTTGTATTGGCGGGGTCTGTCATTCGATAATCCTTGTGAAACGCGGTGACATGCCACGGAATGTCGCGGCTCACTGAGGCGATGAAGCGCGCCAGGTCGCGCAGTTCCGGTTCACTGTCGTTGAAACCTGGAATGATCAAGGTCACGATCTCCAACCAAAGCCCCCGTTCATGAACCATGCGGATGGTTTCGGTCACATGCGCCAACACGCCGCCCAGTCGTCGGTAGTGTTTGTCATCAAAACTTTTGAGATCCACCTTGTAAGCGACAATCCACGGCCGCAGAAAATCCAGCGCCTCTGGCGTGGCATTGCCGTTGGAAACAAAGGCGCAAAGGAATCCTTCGGCTTTGGCCTGTTGAAAAACCGCCACAGCCCATTCGGCGGTGATCAGCGGCTCATTGTAGCTCGACACCATCACCCTGGCGCCGTATCGCCGCGCTGCTTTCACAAGCTGCTCAGGCGTCGCCTCCCGGATCGGCAAAGCCGACTCCTCGTCGCGCAGCGCCTGGCTGGTCACCCAGTTCTGACAATAAGGGCAATGAAAATCGCACCCCATCATGCCAAACGTGAGGGCGTCCGAGCCGGGGTGCAGATGAAAGAAAGGTTTCTTTTCGACAGGATCGCATTGCAGCGCGGCAACGTATCCGAAAGGCGTCCGCAACTTCCCGTCCTGATTGAAACGAACCTTGCAAATGCCCCGCCGCCCTTCGTCCATGAGACAGCGATGGCCGCAGGCCACACAACGGATGCGCTTGCCCTCCGGCCGCCAGAGCGTTCCGATCGTCGTATGGCGATCCAGGACGGCAGCCAAAGATTCATTGGCAACACGGGAACCGTGTGTGTCTGGGTTTTGAACTTCCATAGGATTGAATCCGTTCCCCCCTTCCTGAGTTTGCATCTGAATCAGCCGCTTGTCAAAGGGACAGGGCGTTCCTCGATCCGAAAATAAGCGCCATCTGTAACGGCGGTCTATGACCGTCGCTCGGCTCTTTTCCTGCGAGAACGGCCCGACGGCGCTGATCATCGAACTGATCACTGATTACCGATCATTGCCTCCCCGGTTACGGTTGGTGATTGACGCTTCGCAGGACCCGGCGTTGGTGATTGCGCGAAGCTTGCAGAATCCGCTCGTAGATGGAGCGAAGTTCTCTGCCAGAGAGCGGGCCGACCTTCAGCCGGCACAGGCGCCGCAACAACGTCTGCTCGCGCCGACGGTCATAAATCTTGTCGCCATTGCGCGCTTTGACCTCTCCGATGCGTCGGGCAAGCTGCAAACGGTGATTGAGGAGCGCGACGACGCAATCGTCCACGCGGTCAACTTGTTTGCGAAGTTGAGGCAGATTTTGCATTCTCGGTTTTTCCGGTTTCTTGAGGATCGGCGGTTGAAGCTGGAGGAGGATCGCTCTCAGGGAGTCGAAGGTTCACCTTGCGCAGTTCCTCGACCGCGGGCAGCTCATTTAAATCCTTCAACCCGAAGTGTTGAAGAAAGAGCCGCGTGGTGCCGTAAAGCATGGGACGGCCCGGCACGTCAGCGCGCCCCGTGATGGTAACCAACCCGCGCTCCAGCAGCGTCTGCATCACGCCGTCCACTGCCACGCCGCGAACACTCTCAATATCAGCGCGCGTGATCGGTTGACGATAAGCGATGATTGCCAGGGTTTCGAGGGCAGGTTGGGAAAGACGATGCGTGTGATGCTCCTCGAAGAGCGGTTTCAACCAGGGCGCAAACTGCGGCTGGCTGACAAGTTGAAATGCGTCTGCCGCCTCCTGAATCTGGAAACTCCGGCCCTGCTGGGTGTAATCCACCTTCAATTCTTGGATGGCGGCTGAGATTTCGGCTTCGCGGGTCTTGCGAAATGCCCGGAGCCATTCGGAATCTTCCGACGATTCCGGACGGGCGAGCAGATTGCGGATTTCCCGGAGGGAAAGCGGTTTCTGCGCCGCAAAAAGAATTGCTTCAACAAGGGATTTGAGTTCCATAGCGTTGCCCGTCAGGAGGAGGCGTTCGTTGGCGGCGGCGCGGATTCATCCGCTTGAGGTTCCGCCGCGGGAGATGAAAGATCAGGCTTCGCGCGCACAATATCAATTTCCCCAAAGGCCGAGGATTGTTCCACCTGTAATTGTTTCAGGCGGATGAGTTCGAGAAGCGCCAGAAAGGTGACGATGATTTCCGCTCGCGAAGCCATTCCCTCGAAGAGCCGCGAAAAACAGGTCTTTTCCTCCATCGCCGTCACTTTCAAGATGAAATCAATCTTGTCGCTGACCGTATAGGCGTCGACGGTGATGACGCGCAAGTCATCCGGCTGATCCGCGCGTTTCAACACCTGGTTGAAGGCGTTGAGCAGATCAAAGATGCTCACATCACTCAGGCTCGTCCCATCCTCGGCGGGCGTGTCGAATCCCAACGTGGCCTGCTGCCGCGCATAGAGGTTCTCCTGGATTTGCGCGCGTTGCTGAAGATGCTCCGCCGCTTCCTTGAATTTCTTGTATTCAACCAGTTGACGGATCAGGTCCCATCGCGGATCGTTATCCTCGGGGACCGCATCAGGGTCCGAGACCTGCTGGTCTTCGGGGAGCAACATGCGGCTCTTGATGTACATCAGCGTGGCGCCCATCACCACGAATTCCCCCGCGACATCCGGCACGATCATCTTCAACAGGCTCAGATACTCCATGTACTGCGATGTGATCCGCGCGATGGGGATGTTGTAGATGTCCACCTCCTCCTTCTTGATCAAATAGAGGAGCAGATCAAGCGGTCCCTCGAATACTTCCAGTTGAACCTTGTAATCCGTCATGTGAATCAATGATTTTTTCCAACGTGCGAGGGTTTATATCTCAGATTTGAGCGGCGGATGGAATACGGATTTTCACAGATATTTTTCGACAGGTTAAAATCTCAAATGCCTTCGGAATCTACGGTCCGAGACCGACCGACTGACGGGCGCGGGCGAGGGTCGCCCGGGCAATGGGACGCGCCCTGGCGGCGCCTTGCCGCAGGATGCGCTCCACCTCTTCCGGATCGGCCGCCAGCCCCGCGCGATTCTTCCGCGCCCGGGTAAAATAATTCCAATAAGCGTCGAACAGGGCGGCTTTCAAGTCGCCCCAACCGGTTCCACCGGCGCGAAGTTTGATGAGCATTTTCGCCGATTCATGGGCGGGAACGAACAATCGGAACAACTGCCAGGCGACATTCTCCTCGATGCCCGTCTTCGGCGCCTCCAGGGGTTGGCTGTCGGTCTTGATGCTCATCACCCTCTTGCGCAATGCCTTTTCGTCGCCAAAAATCTCGATGGTGTTGTCATAACTCTTGGACATCTTCTGGCCGTCAACACCCGGTATTGTGGCGACGGCATCCCGTATTTCCGGCTCCGGAATCCGAAACACCTCTCCAAACTGAGCGTTGAACTTTGCGGCAATGTCACGCGCAACCTCGACGTGCTGTTTCTGGTCGCGTCCCACGGGGACAATCTCCGATTCGTAAATCAGAATATCGGCGGCCATCAAAACCGGATACGCGAAAAGACCGTGGGAAGGCGGAATCCCTTTTGCGATCTTGTCTTTGTAGGAATGGCATTTTTCGAGCAGGCTCATCGGCGTCACCACCGAGAGCAGCCACGCCAGTTCGGCGACCTCCGGCACATCCGACTGGCGGAAAAACGTGGCGCGGGTCGGGTCGAGTCCGCACGCCAGAAAATCCAACGCCACCTCGCGGGTGTGACGGCGGATCGCAACCGGGTCATGCAACGAAGTCAGGGCATGATAATCGGCAATGAAATAAAAGGCCTCGCCGCGCTCCTGCAATTCGATGGCGGGACTGATCATTCCCCAGTAATTGCCGATATGGAGCGCGCCTGAAGGCTGGATGCCGGATAAAATGCGCATGCCTGCCAGATTGCCAGAGCGCCCGCACTCAATGCAAGCGCGCGTGTGACAAAAACCAGCAGAACCCTGCCCGATCCGCATCAGGGCGATGAGAAGAACAAAATTCAGCTTGAATTCGCTCAACCGTGAACCCATGAACCGTGAACCACGTGGAACCGCTTGCCTCGTACTACGGAGTGCAAGCCTCTATTTGAACCCTGCCTGAATATTACATGGCCACACTGCGAACAGGCTATACCACTGGCGCATGCGCCGCTGCGGCGGCCAAGGCGGCGACAACCTTTCTTTGCGGCGCCCCGCCGACCGAAACGGTGGAGATCGTTCTGGCCGATGGAAGCCGCGCGATTTTTCCGGTGCTCTTTGTCCGTTCCCTTGGCAACGGTTGCGAAGCGGCTGTTCGAAAGGATGCGGGCGACGATCCGGACGTCACCGACAAGGCGTCCATCGTCGCCCTGGCTGAATTCATGGAGGGCGACGACATCGTGTTTGCGGCAGGCGAAGGCGTGGGAACCGTTACCAAACCCGGCCTTTCCGTGCCGCCAGGAGAACCGGCCATCAACCCGGCGCCGCGCCGGATGATTCGCGACGCCATTCGCGAAGTCACCCAGCGCGGTGTGAAAGTCACCATCTCGATTCCGGGGGGCCGGGAGCTTGCCACTCGGACCTTCAACCCGCGTTTGGGAATTGTGGGCGGACTTTCGGTGCTCGGCACAACGGGGCGCGTGCGGCCCTTCAGCGCATCGGCACTCCAGGATTCGCTGAAATGCGCGCTCGACGTGGCGGCGGCCTGCGGCGTCCGGCATCCCGTGCTTGTGCCGGGGAACATCGGCGAGCGGGCGGCGCGCAAAAATTTTCGATTGACGCCGGAACAGGTGGTCCAGGTCAGCAACCAATGGGGTTTCATGCTCGACCAGACCGCGCGCCATGATTTCCCGGCGATGCTCGTTCTCGGTCATCCGGGCAAACTGGCCAAGCTGATGGCCGGCCAATGGGACACGCACTCGTCGCATTCAACCAGCGCGGTCCCGATTGTCGCGCAACTGGCCGGAACGATTTGCCAGAAACCTCTTCTCGAAACGCCCACCGTGGAGGGATTGTTTGACGGTCTGCCCCATGAGGAACGCCATACTCTGGCCGATGCAGTGTCCGAAAAAATTCGCGGAGCAATCCTTCAACGCCTTGGTGAGAAAATGGGATTGGCAGTCGCGCTTATCAACATGTCGGGCGAAATCCTCGGTTCAGATGGGGATCTGACGCTGTGGCGATGAGAAAGCCGGCCCATTGGTCAGTGCCTTCTCGTCGTCGGTCAAAGGATCGCATCAGGGGAAAAGTACAGTCTGGAACGGCTGTGCCACACATTTTTGAGTGAATCAAATGAACGCCTCGCTGCAAATGATTCGCTCGGCAATCAGCATGCTGCCTTGCCCGTCGGTGCTCGCGACCGTCTGGGGCGAATACCGAAAATAAAGCTGCGCCAATCGTTCCACCAACACCGGGCCGGTCAGGTTTTGCTTTCGGATTTCCCGATATTCCTTGAGCAAGGCTGCGGCGGGATCACTCCGCGCGAATTTTTCGAGTGGTTCAATCCGCCCTTTCAGATTGGCGTCTTGCGTTTCGCGGTAGAGCACGTTGAGTTCGCGAATCAAATACCGCTGGGCGGCGGAGAGGTCGGTCGTGTGCTCCAACTGCGCGGCCCGCACCGCCGCGTCTTGCTTGAATTGCTGAAACAGCCGATTCACCTGCTCGTTATAGCTCTTTGGCAGCGGCTTTTGAGGCTCGTCTTTCTCGCACCGAATCGCCGCGACAACACGCTCCGCCTCTTCGTCCACAACGCGACCTTCCGCATCGGCAAGCCAAAGCTGCTTGAATCGCCTGGCCTCGAAAAACGCAAACGTCTGACCACTGCCGCCGCGAGCGGAGCGCACGCCATCGGGCAGCGCCTTGACCTTTGCCATGAGCGCAGGATCGTTCTTTTCCAAATCGCGGATCAATTCCTCGGCTTCGCTCAAGCTAAACGTTCCGGGATCTTCTTCAAACAGTTCCAACTGCCCATAATCCTTCGCGTCGTAGATGAAATACATCGCCTTGTCGTTGACCTTTTCCGTCTTGTCGAAATGTTGCGAGTCCGCGCCGATGGTTTCTTGAAACTCGTTGATTCGCCGCAAGACCTTCTCGCGCAAGTGAAGCTCGCGCTCGATTTCCTTGCTGGGCATGAAATTGAAAACGTGAATCGCATCATGCTCCGAGCCGATGCGGTCAATGCGCCCGATCCTCTGGATCAACCGCACGGGATTCCAATGAATATCGTAGTTGATCACGCAGTTGGCGTCTTGAAGATTCAAGCCCTCCGAGAAAACGTCCGTGGCGATCAAAATGCTGTTCCGTCTCACGCTGGGGCGTGGACTTTTTCTCAAGATGCGGCCTGGGTTTTCCCGGGTAGGAGCGTGAGATTCTCAGGTTGAGCGTGGGAGATCCGGGTTGGGAGTGAGGCAAATC
>JACQHZ010000261.1 GCA_016198745.1 Verrucomicrobiota bacterium | reverse complement strand
CGCTTCTGTGAAGCGCCGTCTATCGGAAGTCCCCGACACAAAGTGTCGGGGCTACATTTTGCCGTGAAGTTTTGCAAGAGGCTCATCCCGAAAGAAATTCCGGTGCCATCCCGATTTTTTGAAAATCCACTCTCAGGGAATGGATGTAGGGTATCCGACGCCATAGAGAAACGGGAAATCGGCCCAAGCGTTCCCCCAACGTTGGCGGCTGAGAAAATCGCCGTGCCCGTCCAGGAAAATCGCGTTCGCACCGTTTTTGTGACGCATCACCACGGCATAACCCGGTGCATCCCACGGAAGGCTGGCATAAGCGCCCTGCGTATCGGCAAACCAAAAAGTTGATTCAGGCATGGTGAAATATTTTCGCGGAACACCGCTGGTCGAGGGAAAACCCCAGTTGATTCCAAAATGGTAGGAAAAGCCGCCCGAGATGTTGAATCCGTCGGTGTCGGGAGCGGCCAACCGTGAAACGTAATTGGGACAAAAGAGAATTCTGATTTTTGAGTTCTGGAAAAGCTTCCAATTCTTATAGGGGCTTGTGGCAATTCCATCTTCACTGGGTAGATAACCTGTGTTCAACAACAAATTGAGATACCACGGTCCCATCACCGGCGTCACGATCATGTCGTTGTTGTCGTTCGCGTAAAATTCGCATATCTGCGACAACTGGCGCATGTTGTTGAGGCATTGCAGCCGTCGCGCGGTGTCGCGGGCGGACTTGAGGCCGGGCATCAAAAGCGCCGCCAGAATACTGATGATCGCGATGACCACCAACAGCTCAATGAGCGTGAAGGCCATGGGTGATGGAATCATGGAACGATGGAATGGTGCGGAACGATGGTTGCGCCGTCTTTCAATCCTTCCCATTACTCCAACCTTCCAGCATTCCATTGTTTCATGCTTTTGCATCGTGAATCGTGAATCACAGCAAAGCTGCTGCTGTGAGGCATGATGCCTTTCCCATTCCGCCCTGCCTTCTGCCTTCTTCATTGTTTTCATAATTTATTTTTGGGCGCCGTTCAACGCCTTGAAGACGCCGGAAACCTCCTCCTCCTTCAGCGGGCGCCGGTAGATCATGAATTCATCCATCAGAGTGGGTTCCACGTTGATGCCAACGCGAAACTCGTCAACGGCATCCGGCGCCAACGAATGCCCGATGTCAAGCGACCGGAACGGCGAGCCGTCCATGGACATTTCGAGAAGCGATCCTTTCCAGTTGAAGACGAAGAAATGCCAGCGGCCATTGGCCCACTCTGCCTGCGGCGCGTTGGCGAGGCCGATGGTCTGGATGCCCGGTTTGTTGATGTCTGGGAATCCCTCGATGTAAAAGAGGACGCTGTCCAACTGTTTCATGACGCCCTCCTTTTTTTGCCAGCCCTGGCGTTCGATGCCCAGATAGCCGCCTTGGGCGCGCCAGGGCGTCATGAAAAAGTTGTTGAGCGGTTGTTCGTCTCCCCAGGTCCACTCGACGGGACTCACCCAGAAGGAAAGGCCGCCCGGCTTCGAGAAATCGAGATTGCCGGCGGCTGGATAGCGGCAGAAGTTGCCTTCCTTGTTGAGAAACGCCTTGCCGACCAGGCCGGGGGCATCGAAGTATTCCTTCTTGACCGTCTGATCGGGGTCTTCATTCGGCTTGCCCATCACGGGTTCGGCGGACTTGTCGAAGTTGACCCAGAACACCACGTCGGTCATCAGCGCGCTCAGGACGGGATTTGTGGAGTAGATGCTCTTGTCATGTTTGCCGGTTTTGACCGGTGCGTCGGCGGCGGACAGGGATTGGGTGATGAGAAACATTGCGATCCAAAGTAGGACAGACATCCTGCCTGTCTCCCGCCTGCGCCCCGAAAGCATTCGAGGCTTCGGCGTGGCGAAGTCCCGACCTGACAGAGACATGCCATCCCAGAGGGGTGACAGGCAGGATGCCTGTCCTACTTTAGCACCAACATTTGGGTTCATACGAATGGCTAAGCTTTAAGGTTCGATCAGGACGAGGTTGAAATCGTGTTTCTTGATGTCGAATACGATCTCATTTTTCTCGACGGCGACGGGTTCGCCCGTCTCGGCGTTTTTTGCCCTCCAGCCGGGTTTCATGCCAAGCGCGTTCGTGTCCAGACGCACACGGCACGGGCCGCCGTTTCCAAAGTCCGCGTTGATCAGCAGCAGTTTTCCATTGTGTACAAGGAGAATGGAACGCAACCGTTCCTGGTTGGGCTGAAACGGCGGTTGTTCCCAATAACGATAGACCTTGCAGTCCGGCTGGCCGTAGCCAAAACCATAAACGAGCGCATTCACTTTTCGAAACAGCTCGTGATCCACGCCATAAGCGGGCCACACTTTAAGCTCGAACGGAAACGTGGCGGCCAGGAGGGTGCGGGTCAGCCATGCGGCGGTCTTCTCCTTGGTCGGGGTGATGCCGGCGATGACGAGCGGCACGTTGCCGCTTTGTTCGCCAAGCGTGGTGGCCAGAATGTAATCCTCCTGGAACCGATCCTGGTAATCGTCGGCGCCGTATTTCATTTCCCAATCGAGGGCGATATTGCAGAAAGCGAGCATGGGAATGACGGCGGCGTTCGTCATGTGTGCCACATTGTGCGACGCCCGACCGCTCAGGCGATACATGACGGCCGTTCGTTTCATCAGGCTCCGCAGCGAAGTGATTCCGACGCCCGGGTAATAACTCCCCGGCAGGCGCGAAACCCCGGCGGCGGTGGAGAAGGGGTTCCGGTTCAAGACCGGCGGGGTGTTGTCCCAGTAAATGCCGTCGGCAAAACCAATCTCCATCATCCGGCGGTAATGCCACAGGGCGTAATCCTGAAAGCTGCGGACGGGTTCCGTGTTGTAATCCGCATAATAATCCTCTCCGTCGCCGCGCAGGTCCCCCAAAGAGGGGGACAGGCGGGACTGGTATGGCAGACAACCCCATTCGTCCTGAAAGACGATGAGTTCCGGCAGTTTCTCGTGGGCGCCGTGCGCGTTGGTGTAAGGGATGATCACGTCCGCTCCCGAAGAATACCCCAGGCCGCAACGGGCTGAGGCCTGCGCATTGGCCCGTTGTCCGGCTTTCATGGGCGGATAACCTTCATTCCATTTTTCCACGAAGGCGTTGTCTTCCGGCGTCGCCGTTTTGCGCTTTCGAATCTGGGCGAATCGCTCCAGGAGGCTGTAGTCATGATCCCGCGGATAAACATCTCCGTAGGCGCTCACGGTTCCCCAATAGAGACAGGAGCCAAAGATGGTTACCGACCGCGCATCCGCGATCCGCCCGGCAAAACTCCAGTTGCGCCAGTCGTTGGGACGCGGCTTGACCGGCGTGGCCTGGAAGGCGAACCGAAACGTCCTCGGACGATCGAGCGTCACCGGTTTTGAGACCAGGTGCAGCGTCAGCGTGAGCGCGCCGTTCTTGCGCGCAAGCGAAAGTTCCGATTTGCCTTCGGCCACGGACCAATTCTCGTCTGAATCCGCGTACCAAGCCAGGCCGCGGCGCGTCCCGCCCACCCAAAGGTACGGCACGAACTGGTTGGGCGTACCGTAGGTGGTGGCCTGGGTGTTGTTCCAGATTTCGCCCTCGCCGGCCGGCGTTTTCCCCGCGAAATTCCCCCGGACGCCCGCCCCGACCGCGTGCATCAGCGGCGCCTCCGCATCGCGGATTGGCACGGCAATATCCAGCTTGTCGAGAACCGTCGTTTTTTCGCCGCGCACTTCGAGATCGAGGTTCATCAAGCCGTCGTAGTCAAACGTGACGCGCGTCTTTCCCTCGACAGCGGTTCCCTGCCATTGGGCTTCCGAAACCACGCGCGCCGGCTTGGTTTCCTTGAAATCGAGCTTGCGTGTTTTCCAGCGGACGGGCTTGCCCTGGACGACGGCTTGCAATTCCATCGGAGCGTTCAGCAGCGGCTTGCCCTCGCTCGCAATCTGTTCGCACAGTCCGAGATCGTTCAACGCATGCTCGCGAAAGATGGCTTTGACGGTTCGTCCGCGCGTTTCGAGCGGTTTGAACGGTTCGGTCACCTCGTCCGAAATGCCGATCGCGTTGTTTTCCCACTCGTAATGCTTGCGCTCGAAAGATTTTACCGCGGCGTCTTTCAGCGCGGATTTGCCTTCGACCGAGCAACGCAATTCGTAAACGCCGTCCTTCAGATCGGGAAGGTCAAACACCGTTTCGGCAACGGCATTGCTGAAAGAGGCCGCCTCGGTCCGGGCGATGTTGGCCTTGCCGTCTTTCGGCCACACTTCGAGAAGGATTTTTCGAACCTCACCGGCCTGCTTCAGCCCGCTGAAATCCACCTTGGCGCGAATCTTGTTGCAGGAGGGACTGTAGGCAAAGAGCATATCCACGGCCTTTTTCTCCTGCGCCACGCTGGTCCAGATGGTTTCCGGCCGGGCCGTCCGGAACGTCCATTGCCGCGAAAAACATGCGGGACCATCGGCCTCCGTCAAAACGGCCAGTGACGCCGCGCACTCCACATCCTTCATGAGTTGGTATTCCATGCGCGCGATTTTTCTTTCGCCGGGCGCCAGGGCGAGCGTTTCCTCGCGCGTGATGGGCGCCTGGCTGGAGGATGAGGAACTGATGTCGAGCTTGACGCGCACTTTACGTTCCGTGTTGCCCGGATTCGTCACAGCCAGTTGGAGCAGCACCTCGCGGTTCATCCAGTCGCCGATGGAAAGCATCTGGACGCGGGGCGCTTTTTCATCCGTCCAGAAGCGGCTCATGCTGAGGGCATTGGCGAAACCGCCGGCCCCAAAAGATTCGGTGCTGGTGTATTCGTGCGGCTGCTTCCAGTTGCGCGTGATGCGGAATGCGACCCCTTGGACCGGGGGCGAACCCTTTTTCACCAGTTCCTCGATGGGAATGGCGACCTCGCTTTCCCACCAGCCGTCTTTCATCGAATTGCGAAATTTCCATGCGCCGTTCCACGGCTGGAAGGGCGTGCTCTGGGAAGGATCGGAACGGACGTCGTAGATGCAACCGAGCGGATTCCCGACAAATTGACACTGCACGCCTCTCTCTTGTTGCGAGAAGAGAGGCAAAAGCCATAGTTCAAGGGCGTCGTCGAGGCCGATTTCGTCCGCGTCTCGTTGTTCGGGAGGAACCCTGGCGAGAATCGCGCCCTGGGGCGGCATTTCGGTTCTCAATGCCGCATAGAGCATCTTGCCGTCCGTTCCAATCCACCAAACCCCGTTTCTGGCCGCCAGCCGGCTGGTGCCATCCACCAATCCCACCCCGCGACACGCCTCGCCCCATTCCTCCTCATGAACCACGCCGTCAATGGTGGGCGGTTTCGTCATCAGAGGGGCGCGAATTTCCACGGCCTGCAACGCCGCGTCCGCACAGAGGGTCCAGGCCCAAAACAAAAGTAGGACAGGCATCCTGCCTGTCACCCTGCTGGGGTGGCCTGTCTCTGTCAGGATGGAAAACAGGCCGGCTGCCTGTCCTACTTTAGCGCCAACAGGTTGGTTCATACGAATTGGCAAGAAATTGTCAAAGAATAGCCTATATAAGTTCGATGTGTGGCACCGCCGCCCCCGGCTGTGGTTTCCCTCGATGCACAGCCGGGGGCGGCTGT
>JACQHZ010000284.1 GCA_016198745.1 Verrucomicrobiota bacterium | reverse complement strand
CTGTGAGCGCGGCGGCGCTGGCGAGCAACAGCGATTGAGCGAACACCCACCGCGAAACTGAAAAACGCTCCAAGAAGTGTTGCCGCAACACATCGGCTGCTTCGGCAATGTCTTGGCGTTCAAGCGCGAGATCAATTTGCATGGCTTTTAGAAAGGCATGACCGGATCGATCATCTCGTTTTTGATGTCCGCCTCGCCGGATGCCTCCTTGAGCCATGCCCGCGCGGTGCGCCAGGTCTCTTCTGAGGCGGGCTTGTTGGCTGTAGCTTTGAGTTCTCCAAGAATCCACCGACTCCTGCGTCTCATAATGGAGAGTGTGCATCTTTCCTCGGGGGAACGGAACCGATAGATGTATAGGTGGCCCGTGACCACCTCTTTGGCATACGCCGCCACGCAATTGTGTTGGAGCCGGCCTTCCTCCAACAGTTCGCGTGAAGACGTGATGGGGCTGATATCCCCAGAGCTGCTGCTGTTGAAAGGAGGCGGAGGAAAGAGAAGACCCAGTTCTTTTAATCCGACCCGATTCAGATCGTGAACCAGGGAATCATGGAGATCGCGCAGGTCCGCCAAACGTTGGACCAAGGGAAACGTTTTGGCCGGGAAGAGGCTCTGAAACATCGAATGACTATCCCGGAGTGCATAAGCCGCGGGCGTTTGGCCATCCTCCGCGCGCGAATGTGCAATTTCATCCAGCAACTTCGGCGCAACAAGCGGATGAATCGCCGGATCGGTGGCGATCCGAATCGCGCCGGCATTCAGCCGCGGCAGGTGCGACAACGCCTTCGTCACAGAGGAATCGCGCAGGCTTTGCCGAAGATACAGGAGCGTGGCAACACAACACGCCTTCGGGATCACCTTCCGAAGAATGTTCCGCGCCGCTTCGCTTTCGGCAAATCCAAGCCAACCAAGGATTTCGCGTTGTTTTTTCTGGAGCAGGGTACGCGCCGCACGAAGCGGGCGCTGGACGCCTGGGCGGTGAAACACCCAATTGGAAGCGAGGGCGTAAGCGAGTGCGGGATTCGCGACGGCCAAATCCAGCGCGGCCGGCCCGCAGCGCGCCAGGAAACTCAGAAGGTGCCAGTGACGTTCGGGGAACGGAGCAATGAGGTCTCTAATGGCGCGCGGGACAGCCTCAGACCATCGGAGCCATGCCAGTGTCTTAAGACGCGCGTTGCGGTCCAAGGGAGAGAAAAACCATGGCATCACCAGTTGCCCGTTCTTTTCAGCGGGCGTCTCCATCCGTTGGATTGACGCGCCGAGATCGCCGCCATGGATCGAGATGTCGGGGCGAACGTGCAACCATGCTGGGTTGCTGCATGTTTTGGTCCATGCCAAGGGTGTTGGCCATGGACGGCTCAAGACGCAAACGCTGCCCCCGTCGAACAAATACAACTTCTCCCCTTTGAAAACACAGCCAGCCTTGCCCGGCCTGAACTCGGCAGACTTTTCACCTATGCAATGAGTGTCAGTTTCCATGATTGCTTATTTTCCATCTTCAGCGAAGCGACAGCAGACGAAACTCAGGGTGATGGTAATCAGATCCATTGACGGAAACGTGAATGTTGGTGCCGGGGATGGCGACGTCGGCGCCGTAGTGGCAATGCCCGCACAAAACGTGGATATCCGCCCGCGGATGAGCAATCGAGGCCTGCCACATGGCTTCACCGGCGGATGCGCACAAGTAATGCGCCAGACTTTCCCTGGAACTGGGCCGGCCGCGAAATCGGGAGGCCTCGGCAAACGGTGGCGCATGGAGAAGGACAATCACATGCTCATACCGCGCAAGGGCGGGCGGCAGCACCTCCGCGAGGTGCTTGCGACACTCCTCTCCCCGTGCACGCAGCAATTTGAAGCGATCCTCATGCGAAAGTTCGGCAAGGTCCTTGATCCAGAGAAAGTCGCTGATGTCCATGTCGGAATCCGTGCGGCCATCACCCAGGGCGTCGTGCCCCACCACGCACGTCGTCGCCGATAACTCCACGTGACCCATTCGAGTCAGCCAGACAAGATTCCGGTTTCGTTCGCAGAGCGCTTGGACGCGTTTCGTGACCTGCGCAAAGGAACTATGGTAGTAGTCATGATTGCCACAAACGAAGAGAATGGGAGCGTTGACGGCGCGGGAGAGTGCCCGCAGATGCTTGGTCACTCGCAGCCCATCCGAGATGTCGCCCGTGATGAGCACGGCCCTCGGGTTGGTTGCCGCCACCTTCTCCACGATTTCTTGGACCAGCGACGCCTCCACCAAATTCAGGTGGAGGTCGCTGAGCCAGAGCACGTCCGATGGATGAGAGTCTGTCATTTCAGGATATCAATGGTGAGTGTCACTCGATTCGTTGCAGAAATTCATGAATGATGAGTGGGATTTCAGTTGAGCATGTGACGCCTTATGTCGCTGATCTGTTAAAACGCGGGAGGGGGCCTGGACCCATCTCTTAACGCAATCGTCAGGACCAGCGTCGCCACGACCTTGAGGATCGTGGTCCAGTGCTCCGGCGAGATGGCCTGGAGTCCAACGACGATTTCGGCGAGTTGCATGGTGATCAGTAAAGAGAGTTGATGCGTCCCAAGAGCGCGAGAACGACCGTCCGAGGACTTTCGGCGGATTCCACGCAAGCGTCTGCATGGTCGGATACCCGATCAGGCGGATACCCTGCTCGGAAACATGAAGCGAATAGGCCCTCCCCTGAAAAGAAGCCGCGACGACCACTTCAACGTCGGCGCGCAAACGCCAGTCTTGAACTTCATGCAGCCAGTGCGAAAAAGCGCGTCGGCAATTCAGAATTGAGATTGGAAAAAGATGGCTCATTTTTCAGAGGGTTGCTGAACGAGGCTCACGGCACAGACCGCTTCGTGAAGCAAGAAGATCAAAAGACGAGGCAGATTCGTCGTCGCGCGCACCCATAGACGCGCGACATACAGGAGCGAAGAATCTTCGCGAAGAACGACCTTTCCCAGGGTGAGTTTGCCGGTGATCTCCACCGCCAGGCGAAGGGCTGTAGTGTTCTCCAGCGTGGGAAGGGGGAGGGAGGTCAAGAGCAGGCTCTGTTCCCGGAAAGCTAGAATCAGTTGGATCGGACTTTCAAGCCATCCGAAGGAGATCAGCCGCAACCGAACGCCCTGCTCGGTGGCCGATTCCACACTTGATACGTAGGGCAGATTCGCAACAAGCCTTGCCAAAACGAGTGGATTCATGGCGAATTCAGCGGTTTGAGAGTGATGAAGGGGGTTCCCACAACGGAAATGGCTCTTCCAAGGCGCGCAGCCGGCGGTCTTCCTTTGCGACCGAAACAAAGCAGCAAACGCCGGCGATTGCTGCCGCGCAGAGCCAGAACCAAGTTTCGGAAGGGGCGGGCATGCGTTCGCCCCCCGGCAGTTCATCCGTCCACGTCCCGGCTGCGAAGGTGGAAGCCGCCGCAGGAGCGTTGGATACTGCAAACGAAGTTGCTGGCAGGAGGAAAAGGAGCAGCAAAACGCAGGCTGTCGGAAATTTCATGGAAATTGTGAGATTGAAGATTTAGTGGAAGTCAATCAGCGCGGAAACCGACACCGACTGCCCGGCCTGGGTCACCGCCTGTCTCAGTTGCAGTTGAAGGTTGCCGCCCCGGAGCCCGTAGGAACCTTCAAGAAAAGCAACCTCCGCTGCGGGGAGTTGCGCCTCACGAACACAGCGCGTCGCTTCCGTTTGGATGGCGGATTCGAGGCGTTGCGGGAGGACATAGACGAGTTCCCGGGTCTGCGGGAATCGCTCGCGCGCTTGTCGTAGCAAGCCGGCGGCTTGGTCGCCAATGGAATGGATGACCCGGCTCAGGCCGGTCATATCCACCGTTCGCGCCAAAAACGCACCGTTCTTCGATTCGAGTTCGCCCAGAATGTGCTCGGCGGAGTCCAGGGCCAGGAAATGCGCGCCTAAAGCTTCCAGCGTCCTCAGATTTGCTTCCAGACCGCCGGCGCCAGTCCAGTCCGCACGGATGTCCCAGGGTCGTCCGCCTCGATCTTCCGACCGATCCGAGACCGCTGTTGACGCCGGGGGCTTGGGTTTGCGCTCGGCTTCATAGACCACCTCCATCAGCCGCAGTGGTTGCGTTCGCGCAACGGCCTTGGGCAAGGCGGTTGTCGTCAGATGCGCCAAAAGCAAAAGCCCGGCCCACGCCAGCAGGACATATCCGAAGATGGGCGTGCGTGGGCGGGGAACCGACACGACTTTGCCTGAAGACGGTGGTTGCGATTGGATGGGGTTCATGCGGCACCGTAGTGTGGAATCGAGTAGGGGCGCACGGTCGTGCGCCCCTACCGGGAATTGCGTACGTGGGTTAGGGCTTGAGGATTTCGTCCAGCAAGCGGGCTTCTTCATCCGCCGTATCGCCGGCCGGACGAGAAACTCGCTGCGCCGAAGCTGCCGCCATTTCCGAAGCAGCTTCCGCCCGGTTGGCGATCTCCCGCGCGGGCGCCTTCTGAGGCGCCGGGGAGCGGCGCGACAACAGCAGCGCGCTGACGAACAACGCCACGATGATGAGCGCTGCGCCAATCGTTTTGAAAACCCTGTTGGATGACGCAACGCCGCGAACACTCGCGGGCACAGCGGCAGGGGAGGCAATGCCTGGGCCGTTGGCGGGCGTTGTCGCCGGCGGCATCCTGAAACTGCCGCTCGCGCCTGGGCGCGGCGGATAGGTTGATGCCGACGATGCAGGTGTCGTTGAACTTGGGATTTCGGAACTGGTGGTAAGGGATGTGTTCATGGTGAATCTCCTGGGTTGGATGTTTCGAAAAGCCGTTTTATCCCGTTCCGGGAGAGGCTTTTCATGAGTTGATTGACAGCGCCGTGCGGGACGCGGTCGTCAATGTTCAGATAAACTGTTTCTTTCTGCGTAACTGCCAGACGCTCTCGCAGGCGCGGCAGCAACTCGTCCTGAGAAACCGACTGGCCATCAAGCAACCGGCACGTCGCACCGTTTTGTTGGCGTAGGGCGATGGTGCAGCCAGTTTCCTGATCAGTGGCGCCTGTTGAATCCGCCTTCCTTTGCGTTGCGACCTTCAGCGGCAGGACGTCTCGCTGTCGGACTTCGGGCGTTTCGGACGCCAAAAGCCAGATGAGTAAGACGAGCCAGAAGTCCGCCATGAACGGCAGTAACTTCCAGATATTCGAGCAGGCGTTCATGGCCGAGTTTCCAGTTTCCGCGTCAAGCAAACGCCGCAAAGCGTGGCGAAGATGCCCGTGCCAGACGCCAGCATCGCGATGGCGAATTCGGGCCGGGTCGCCCACAGCAGGGTGGCGCCCGTCAACGAGGTCGAGCAAATCGCCACGCCCGGCCCGAGGCTCGACCACCAAGCGATGGTCTCTCTCCGCTCCTGGCTTCCGTCGCCGGCGGTTAAACCGAGATGGGCGATCCGAAGCAGAAGCGCGCACGGCGGCAGCAGGCCGACCATCGCCAAGGGGCTGGGCAGACGAATCGCCTGCGCCAATCCCTCGGCCCAGTTGGCCCCTGCCAGGAAAGCGCCCAAGACCGTGTCGGCGCTTCCGATCGTGAAACCGCTCAAGACCGCGGCGGCCGCTGCATACAGCAGGCCCCTATGGCTTTTCTGCGACATACTGGCCCTCATCTTCGTCTTCAGGGTTGGTCTTGGCGCCATCACTGATGATGTCGTACTTCTTGCCGGTGAAGACGCTGGCTGCGTCCATCCGTTTGCCCGTGGTGCGGCCAATTTCGGCGAGGAGATCCAAGCCGACGGCCGCCTCCAGGGACTTGCCGAAGTCGAGTTCCACCGGCTCAGAAAGCCCGGCTAGCTTGCTTTTTGCTGCGATCATTTGGCTGGAGGCTGCGGCGACGGCCTGTCCGTGCGCGAAGGCGCGACGGGCCTCGACGCGGCTGATCGCCAGCTCTTTCCGCGCTTCTTTCTTGAAACGGACAAACGCATCCGCGTCTTCCGTCCGGACCTCGGCCCCGACCGCCACGATGGCTGTCAGGGACAAGATCAAACTCAGTACGATGTTGCTGTTTTTATTCATGGTTCGCTCCTTTCAAGGTTAGTCAGTGGGTTCGTCTTCGTGATCATCATCTTGGGACGTTTGCGCCATCAGAGGGCGAGAACGAAGGATCCGGTCCCGCGATTGCTGTTGTTTTTGCACAACGAGGCGCGCGGCCGACTCATCCATACCGGAGACGAATGGCCTGCCAAAACGTCGCTCTAATTCGTTAATGGCATCGAACTGCAGGCCGGTTTTGGTGACCTGACACTCGATCACTTCGGCTTCAGCGGATTGGCGGTTCGCGTAGGCTTGAACCACGCGCGCATCCAGTTCCTGAAGGGCCGCATCAATTTGCGCGATCAAACCAGCCGCATCCAAGGATGCCATCCGATGGCCGGCGTTCTTCAGGATGGATTGCGCCGCCAGCAGCCGCCGCTTGGCGATGGGATCCGTCGCGGCGCGGCTTTGTTCCTTCAGGTTGGTAATCTGCCGCCGTATGACATCCTGGAAGCTCTTGCGTTGCTCGGACGAAAGCGCCACGGCCGAGGCCGCCCAACGCGCAGCCGTCTCCCGCATTTTCAGCAACGGCGCCCGCGAATTCATCATCAGGTCGGCTGATTTCCCCTCTAACTCGACCCGGAACTCGGATTCGGCAAGCTGGGCGTCAAGGTAATGACGTTGCGCGAGGGCCTTGCGTAGCGGCTGATCATCCGCAGCCTTCTCGAACTCCTCGGCCGCCTGTTGAACCGCGCCGGCACGACTTTGGAGTGCCTTGGCCGATTCGACGCTGTACGCCCGTCGTTCGGCGGTTTTTTCAACATACTGTTTTTGCTGCTGTTGCATCTCCGACAGGAGCCTGCCGGAGCGTTCCACCGAGGAATTGGCATCGGCGGCTGGAACGTCGAGCGGCGCCGACAGCACCGCAATCAACACTGCGAATTTGAATTTGTTCATAATACCTCCGTTTTAGTCTGGATTGGATTGGGTTCTGAGAGCCCGGATGGCATCCGGCCACCATTCCTGGGGGGGCATGCCGCGCGCGAATTGCCCGTAGGCCGCAAACGCCAGCACATCTTCTTCCGCGTGCGGTAATTCATGACCCCAAAGCGCCTGCAAGCGTGTGGCCGCCTCCAGGAACCCCTCTTGATCGCCCGCCCGAAGGAAGGCACGACAGGCGGCATTGGCCGCGTCCCGCTCAAAGACACGCCCCCGGCTGCGGACATTCTTTGAAAGCTCCAGGAACTCGCGCCCCGCCGAGTGCGGCAGCCCGCGAGCATCGAGGCGGACGCTTTTGGCGACGCTGGCCCGCAAGCCCTCCACTTTCGCGCCCGGTTTGAAGTCGTCGGCGGTAAAGGTCACACGCTCGATTTCCTGGCGCGGGACGGCCACCGACATCGGATCGCCCCCGGTGCCCGCATCGCCCAGCCGCATTTCGTGTGACGTGGACGAGCAACCGCTGAGCGCCAGCGCCAGCAGGCCAGCCAGCAGTCTTCGAATGGTAATCATGGTAATAACATGCATGTCATTTCTCCTATGGTTTTAGTTTTGATTCTACTTTGTCATCCCTCCGTGAGCCTCCGTGTCCTCCGTGGTTAAGCCTTCCGTCCCATTGGTTGCGGCCATGCCGCGCTGTGCTCTCTGTGGCTTCTCGCCGTCGCTTTAAGGCTCCACCAAACCACACAGGACATCGAAATCTTCACGCTCCTGGGTTGAGAGTGGAATGGCGGGAACCGCCTTTGGCGGAGCCTCGGACTCGGCTGCGCGTGGGTCTTTCGCGCGCACCCCTCCGAGGCTTTCCTTGACCGTGCGCGAAAGCGCGTTTGCTGCCGCCTGGCAGTCGGCGGTGATTTTCTGAACGGGATAGGGTGATTGCGCGAACTCGCGAAATCCGACTACGGAAAGGGCTAGAATGGCGAAAGCGCCAAGGATCGAACAGAGTGCTTTCATGATTGAACCTCTTGTGTTTGAATGTTTGCGAATCGGGCTGCATGTCCCGCGCGCCGCGAGCGCGCAGCGAAGCGCCTCGGACGGAATCGTCGCGGCGACGGTTGGACGGAGAAAACTCCCGGCTCTCGCCCACCAAGCGCGTTTGCCGTAATAGGTGACGGCCAGAAGGCCGCTTGGCTTTGTCGTTTGCGTGTTCATGCCGAAAAGGGAGTGAGGGTGGGTCATGCTCGTCTCAGTTCAGACAGAGTTGTTCGGGCGCGGTGAAATGGCGCTCGGCAAGCAGCTTGGAAACCGCTGCTTTACGCGCCGATTCCACTTCGATCTTTTTCGCGTCTTGAAGTTTTTTTACGCACAAACGGCAGGCAGCCATGGTGAACTCGACCATCCGCTCAGCGAGTTTCACGGAAATACCGTCTCCAACGAGCTGGATGGCGACCAGAGACACCAAGCGGTTGTCTTCGAGCACGAATTTACCGAGGTGGAGACCGCCTTCCAGGCAGCGCATGAATTCTTCCGCATCAACGATATCAGGCAGGTTGCAAAGCGGAGCGTAGAGCTTGATGGTGGCCTCGTTCAGCGGATCCACAACCAGTTGTCGCTTGGCGGCCCCGTTGGCGGTTGAAATTTCGACGCGCACATAAGGGCCGTTCGGCCCGTCGGGATAAATCGAGGCTGGAAATCCCAGCGCCTTGAAATTATTCTGGATCGAGCGAACAAGACGGTCTCGGCCTTTGATGATTTCAGTTTTCATGGTGATGATTGTGAGGGGATGGGTGGTCTTGAAGTGGTTGAAAGTTGCGACGTGATCAAGCGGCTCAGGCTGACGCCGCCCCCTCGTTCCGGGGGAGGAGAGAAAGTGAAAGAGACGCCCGGGCTTCGGTCTCGAATTCCGCCTCCAAATGTGCGCGAGCTTCTGCCAAACAAGATGGGCACACCCCATGCGAAAAACCTTGCACTCCGTAGCCGGGTTTCTCGCCCAGAACCCTCTTGCAATACATACAGATACGGGTGATAACGGTGGCCCCACCAGTTCTGGAAATGGCGGACGGGTTGATGTTGATTTCGGTTTTCATGGTTACTGAGGATTACAAATATGGCGATGTAATAGGTTGCGGTTGCGGTCAGGCCAGGTGGTGGCCCGCGTTACACGCTGGCGGAAGTCGCGGTTCAACAGCTTGGCATGCCTGGAGCCCGGATTTGTCGACCGCAATCTCGCCGCGGGCGCCTGTCGTTTTCATGCCTTCAGTGTCCCCGAAAGCTACCCGCGTAGCTAGAGCCGGGAATGCAAGCCGAAGAAGCGTGCTGGCCGAGTGGTAGTCATCAACGGGTCACTTCAGCCAGTTCATTTCGCAGGTGGAATCGCGAATCACCAACTGATATGCAAGGTGAACCCCCGAAATTCGGACCAGCGGCTAAGCTGTAAAATCGGCGGTTTTGGGCGTATAAACCCCCAACCAGAACCACCCATGAAAGCCACACGACGCCACATTCAAAGCCCGGGTAGCTCTTGAGACACTCAAAGGCATCAAAACGATCCAGCAGATGGCCAAGGAGTACGAAGTGCATCCGGGGCAAGTCACCGACCGGAAAAGGACCGTGCAGGAACGCCTGGCTCACGTATTCGACCGCGACGCAGCCGGCCGCGTGGCCGGAGACTTCGAGCGAGAGCGGGAAGAGCTGCACTCCAAGATTGGAGCGCTGACGATCCAGGTGGATTTTTTGGAAAAAAATCCAAACAGCTTGGCCTGTGAGGGGGCGCGCCATGCTGGTCGAAGAAAGTCACCCTGATCTGAGCCAGAGAACCCAGTGCAAACTGCTTGGCATCTCGCGTTCGACGTTGGACTACCAACCCGTGACGGAGAGTGCGGAGGATCTGCGGATCAAGCGATGGATGGATGAGATTTTTCTGCGAGATCCGTGCATGGGCACACGACGGCTCAAGGCACTGCTGCAACGCGATGAGAGGCTGGTCGTCAATCGCAAGCGGCTCCAACGGTTGCGCCGCGAGATTGGAATCGAGACCATCTGGTGCTCTCCACGCACCAGCGTGTCCGAGGAGATGCATCACAAATATCTCTACCTTCTGCGCGATCTGGAGGTGACTGGCCCCGATCAGGTCTGGTCCGCCGACATCACGTACGAGCCGATGCCCCATGGGCGCGGTCATGGACTGGTATTCGCGCAAAGTGCTGGGGTGGGCGCTGTCCAACACGATGGATGCGTCGCTTTGCCAGGGCGCTCTGACGGCGGCGGTGGCGCAAAGCGGAAGCTTGCCGGACATCTTCAACACCGATCAGGGCAGCCAGTTCACCTCTCAGGAATGGACCGGAAAAATCACCTCCCTTGGCATCCGGATCAGCATGGACGGCCGGGGCCGATGGCTGGATAATGTGTTCATCGAGCGGCTCTGGCGCAGCGTCAAGTACGAGGAAATCTACCTGCCCGAACACAGCACGTTGCCCGCGCTGGAAGCGGGGCTGCGGCGGTGGTTCGCGCAATACAACACCTGGCGTCCCCACCAGGCCCTCGGCAACCGAACCCCACACCAAGTGCATGAGGACCAGGCCGAGTTCGACAGCAACGTACCCAGCCAGACAATCCAACAAGCTGCATGAAAACCAACCCCGTCCCGTCCACCCCGCCCTCACCCCGGAGACCCTTCTCCCCCCTGGCCTTCTGCCTGCGACAAGCTATGGCCCATTCTCTGCAGAAGGCCAGAGAGCCCGCCCTCTTCCCGCAGAAAACTACCTTTGAGCTTGCCCCCTCCTTCCTTTTCCTCTACTATTTTCCATGCCTCACCGCCGTAGCTTAACTGTCACTGGTTTTGGCCGGACAATGGGGTCCACCTCTATGCTCTTTTTCTAAAACGCGTCGGCACGCATGCTGCACGATACGGGTTGGTCAACACACCAGCCGTAAAAGCACCGATGGCGTTTGCGCAAGAACGAATGAACGAAGCTCATGAAACGAACCGCCGCTGGTGGGAGGAAGTAACTCCTATTCATGTGGCGAGCGAATTTTACGACATCCCTGGCTTTGTTGCCGGACGCTCCACCTTGGGCGAAATTGAGCTTCAGGGTGTGGGCGATGTGAAGGGCAAAACATTTCTTCATTTACAGTGCCACTTCGGTTTGGACACGCTCAGTTGGGCACGACTTGGAGCCAAGGTGACAGGAGTTGACTTCTCGGCATCCTCGATTGCGAAGGCGGCGGAACTCGCAAAGATTACCAGTCTTGAAGGATGTAGCCGCTTCGTCTGCTCGGACGTATGCCAACTTGGCCAAGTGCTGAACGAAGAATTCGACATCGTGTTTACTTCGCATGGGGTCCTGGAATGGCTAAGTGACATCGACCAGTGGGCAAAAATAGTTGCCCGATTTTTAAAACCGAGCGGAATGTTCTTCATTGTCGAAATCCATCCACTTTGTCTTATCTTCGATGAGTTGCAGGAAAAGGAACTGCGGCTGGCACATTCATATCAGCACAGTAATGAGGGACTTCGCGAGTTCAACCGATCGGATTACACGGATCGCAAATACGTTCCACAGAGTCCCCGCACGAAGATGTTGTGGCCCCTGGCGGAGGTTGTTCAATCACTGCTGAAGGCCGGTCTGCCACTGGCCGAATTTCAGGAGTATTATTTTACTACATACCAACATTTTCCAATGATGACAAAAGGACGTGATGGCCTCTGGCGTCTTCCTGCTGATCTTCCTCAAATTCCCCTCATGTTTTCACTTACGGCACGCCGCCCAAGCGATTAGCGTTCTATGCACCCGACCGTCCAGAAATACCAGGAGGCTTGGGAGCAAAGAAACCCCACACTCTTGGCGGCATTGTTTGCACCAGATGCCATTTACCAGTATCGCCCCTGGAAAGCCGCTCGCGGATTACGGGAAATCGAGCGCTACTGGGAAGATAAAGTTGTACCCCAGGCAAACGTTCGTTTCGAGGTTCTGAGGGAGTGCGTTTGTGGAAACGAACTGTGGCTGGAGTGGAAGGCGGTCGTCGGGCTACCGGGTACCGAACCTTCAGTGAGTCTTGTCGGCGTGATGATCTTGGATCTTGACAGCAACCTTTGCATCAAGAAGCTCACCGAGTACTATTTCAAAACAGACAAATCTTCCTGAAGTGGGCGCCAAGCAAGCAGTTTCATGTTGCCGCGGATGGAAGTTCAAAACGAAAGCCTGCCAGCTTGATCAAGTCAGAACATTTTCCATCAGAATGAGCCGCAATCCAATTTGGGGTACTGGCACCACATATCACCGGACGGGCATAGTTGGCTTCACGTTCTGGATTTAATGTGAGCCACTTCGCTATCACGAATTGCTGGAATGACGGTGAGAGCTTTTGGGAACCATGAGGGGATTTCTTGTGCCCCGCGCCAATGATCGCTTGAAGTATTCCACCAAACAATAAAGCGCGAGTGAGTTGTATCTCGCCAGGAGGCGACGCTTCGCGCACGCGGTTAAAATTGATGGGACAGCCGCCATTTTGGATGATGAATCGGTTGCCTGCAATCGTGACTGCGGAATCTGAAAATGGGTCGGTGTTGTGCGTTTTGGCTTGCTGACGGAAACGTTTCAGGAGGGAAAGAAATTCCACATCTCCGGAGGAGCAACTAATCATGTGCTTCTCGGTTCCCTTCCCCAATAAACCAAAATCTACATTGGCCAGAGCATCCCGTCCCGTGCATCCCAAAACCACACCGGACCTCCGAACGAAGTCCTCACAACTGGAGCATGAGGTCACTGAGTTCCTGCTAATCTGCAACAGTTCCATTTTGTTGGGATGACGATCATAGACACACACGCGGCGGCCCAGCTTAAGCAGCATCGCAACGACCGCTTGTCCGATGCTGCCAAGACCCAACACTCCGTAGGTCTTTCCGCTTCCTTGAGCCAACTGCTTACCGAGTACCAATTCAATCTCGCGCGAGATAATTGGCGGCTCGAAATACCTTTTGGCGGCGCAAGACGCCACCAGCACGACAGGGAACTGAACGCCCTTTTTGAAGGGAAGACCGCTTCGGGTTTGCTCAATACCAACCACATTCACGCGAGACAACAGACCGTAAGGGATAGCCTTGAGACAGAATCCCCCTTCGTCCAGCACGACAATGGTCTTGATACAAGCGGGCAACGAGTCTTCAACTGTTGCCCATAATCTTTCACAGGCCGACTCCATTTGCTGGCGGTAGCCAGCTTTCGCAGCAGGAGGATTTTGAAGAACGTGAATTCCATAACTTCGCAACGCTTTTTCAACCTCTGGAATCGTCGAATATGATTTGCCGAGAACAAACATGTGTTCTGGCCGCACTCCCATTTGTAACAATGATTCAAAGAGTGAACCTGTGGTTTCCAGAAGGTGCTGAACACAAACGATAGCAACTCCGTTCAAGCCGGAGCGCATTGCGGGCCGGACGTGCGAAGAAATTTCCTCCAAGAGCGGCAACTTAGGGAAAGGGGCTGCTTGCACTTATTATCCCTTTCTGATGCTGACCAGGACCTTTGCAAATGGCTCGTCGTAAGGGTTTATGATGGCCGTTAATGGATCAATATTGGCTGAGTGACAAAACGGCTCGATTTGATTGGTATGCTTGACCGCCACGACGGCTGGGGATCCTGCCGAAGCACCACCACCCGCTGGCGAAGAAGTCGCCCGGGTCTTCATCTCAAGCAATACAAACTTATCTGGCGCCAGCCAGGAAAGGCCGAGCTGTCTATAGAGATTCCCTCGGATTGCTTCAATCGGTGTTGTCACCATCTTGTTCACGCTCCGCTTAACCTTTCCTGCCAAACCGCCGACCACAGTAGCCTGATAGGCAGAACAGTAAATTGGAGATGCCGCATCTTTAAGAAAACAAGGCTCGAAAATCATCGGGGTCCAACCATTGTTACGCTTCTGTTGCTGCGCTTTGCCTAGCTGTCCAAGCACTTCCGGAAACGGGCCAGCTGCATCTTTCCCATGGGGATCCACGAGCACGTAACCAGGCCGAACGTTGCTTGCGACAAGGAACACCCGGACGAAAAACCAGAATAAAATATGGCTGAAATCTGCCTTAGCGTTCGCGTTGCAGGAATGGGCCAGGTGGTCCAGTGCATTGTCGAAAATGGAGTTGAAGGCGAGCACGAGTTGGTTCTGAACCCACCCGAAGTCATGAAGAAAACTGGTGAGGCATTGAATGTTTGTGCCATTTCCAACAAGTTCCTTCGGGAAAAACAAAACAGAGCAGTTCCACTCAATCCTATCGGCTTTGATTATTTCGAGAACTGCATTCCAGTCAGGTGCTGTCTTCGATTGCTTGTGACATCTGGATGGAAAGTTAATGAGAACCGACTGCGACCCCGCAGCCACATTCCACGAGTTCGAGTTACTCAAGCTGCCGACACTGGACTTGACCTGGGTGATTTTATTTAGCGCCTGGAAAACTCCAAAGAGATCTCCCTTCTGAATCAACGTGGTGGGGATGTATTCGGCCTTACTTGCCGGGTAGAGGATCGAATTTATTTCAATCGTTTTGTCCAAGGCAAGACCGAGGGGGATCGGGGCATACGCAAGTGCGTTTTTCAATGGGGAATTGTTGTTGACGTGAATCGTGCTCCAATCGAGGTTGCCGTTGCTTGCGATTACGTCGCCATACTTGTACGTGACTTTGTAAAAGCGCAGCTTGCGCTTCTGTGCTGAAGTCAGTCTTACCGCAGAAACCGCTTGAAGCAACGTTTTGTTTCCCGTAGCACGAATCGCGTCGAGGCCTTGCTGCCATTGAAGCACTCTCACATTTGAACTCATAATCGCCCCTCCGACCAGGGTTCCTTGAACGCCCCATCCTCCAGATAATGTCGTTCTCCGTTTAGCGAATCCGCGAAGAGCCGAGAGTGCGAGATCACGATGACACCAACGCCCAGCGAAGTCAATTGCGAAAAGACCGCCGCGAGAAAGCTACAACTCCCCTCATCCTGACCAAGCGTAGGTTCGTCGAAGATCATCCATTTTGCACCAGTGGCAACGATGGCAGCTATGGCAACCCGTTTTCTTATAACGTACGGCAGTTCAAAGATTTCAGATTCTTTGAGGGTTTCCAAGCCAAAGGCTGCAAGCACTGCGTCCACTCGCGAAGAGAGCGCCACGCCGAGTAGCCCGCGCGCAGCAGGCCCGGAGGCGACGTCCTCGCCAACCGTGCGAGCAACAAACTGCGAGTCCGGGAACTGAAAGTGGTACGCCACAAGACGGCCAGGTGCGGAGTAAGGAACCAGCTTGCGATCGTTGCTCTTGATCGCTCCTGACTTGCAGCGTAGAACTCCACACAAAAGCTTTGCGAGCGTCGATTTGCCTGCCCCATTCCGGCCGCGAATCATGTGAATTTTGCCGGGCGTCAGTTGCAAATTCAGATTCTTTAGAACAGGCTTGCTTCGCGCGTAGCTAAAACTCAAATCATCGAGTTCGATTGCGGTCGGCTCTGTTCTCAGGGGAAGAACCACACTTGAATCCAAGTGACCAAAGGGTGGTGATCTGTCGTGTTGGTTTTCGGGGTTGGTGATTGTCGAATCAGGCAGTTCAAGTGCTGTCTCGATTGGCACTCGACTTTCCGGAAGGCGATTATCCGCCAGTAAGAATGTCGTTCGTATCAAATCGCATCGTTTCACTTCGGTCAGTAGCCGATCCTTTAACTCGGGGTGAAGTTGCTCCAACGCACAATCCACTGCCAGCAAGCCAGGGTTGAGCGCTAATTTGATGATCAAGACGAGCGCAGCCTGTTCTCCGCCAGATAGTGTTGTCGGATTCTGATCCAAGCGATTCTCAAGACCGGCACTCCGCAGGAGCTTGAAAATGCTTTCGCGGTGCGGATTGCCACCAAGATGATAAGACACTTCATCCCGCACAGAAGGCCGAAGGCCAGAAATTGACAAATCAACATCAGGCCGGATGTACACAGCGAGTTCGTCACGGATCGTTCGACCATCTCCATGGTGATGCTCCAGTCCCGCCATTGATTTCATGAATCTAGACCGGCCGCTGAAGTTCGGACCGATAACGGCCGTGATCTCCCCTGCGCTGGCCAAGGCCATTCCCTTCGGAACAAAATCGACGTTTGACGAGCTTGTAATCATCGCAAGAAGCGAATCACGTTTACCGTCATCCAAGACGCAGCGATGCCGAGAAAAAATGCGTTCCCAAAAATGGTTCCATTTTTGGGAGGAGTTGCCTCTCTGGCCCTTTCAATGAGGTTCTGTTGGTGCCATAGCTCGGCGCGGAGAATACCGGTGTGAAGTACCCAGGTGAGAAGGGGGCGGAGCAGGAATGGAAGCTGCCGAATTGTGGTAAGGAGAGAGCGATTCTTTACCAGCCCGCGCGCATACCGGGCGGTCACAATTTGACCGGCTCGTAGCTGGAGTTCAGGCCAGACGGTTAGAGAGCCAGCCACTAGGATCTGCCCATCACCTCTAATTCCCCAGTTTGCCAACACGCTCATCAGTTCACCAAAGGGCAAAGACAGAAGGCACAGTTGAAACAACCCCGCGATCATGGCCAGCCTGAGCGACATCAAGATCGCGTGCTTTACGCCTTCGATGGGAGCAGAGCCATGCGGCAGGCCGGGAGCAGCTCCGATGACTACACCCCAAAGAATCAAGAGGCCGATTGCCAGAGGCAAGACGCCCGCAAGCACGAACTTTGCGTGGGTGCGCAGCAGCCGAAGGCTCACCAGCAAGGGAACCAGAACCGCGCAATACACCGATGCAACAAGCAGGGCATCTTTCGCGAGAAAAGTACCAACCAATGCCAATAACGTCGCCAGACCACGGCAAATAGGAGATGGGTTCAACATCCTGGAGATCGATGCATTTTCAAGTTGTTTGGTTCAAGCAGATCACCATTAAACCGCCGGATTATGGTTTTGGGCAACCCCTTAATCAACCACACCGCCAGAAGGCACTGGAGTAGCTTGTCAACGGGCTCAACGGCGAGTCCACTGAGGAACACGGATTCAATCACTTTTTTCCCGCTGGCGATCAAAAATGCAGTGATAACCGAGGCGCCACTTCCATCAACGCCACCATAAACTGCAACAATCACCGGCGCAGAAACAATCGCAGCGACCACCCCCAATCCAATTCCGCAGAATATGACGCGAAGCGTGGTCTTGAATCCCCCACGGCGCGCGACAATAGCCACGTAAATTGCGATGGCGGCTTGAGTACCCGAAAACCAGGGGAGGACGGGACTCACGAGCAAGCCACCGATCAAAAAGCTTAACACTCCCACCAGGATACCAGCACGCATTCCCAGCAAGAGCGTCATGGCGATTGTCCCGATTGCATCTAAATAAATCGGCAGTTTAATCAATTGTGCGGTGGTGCCGACTCCCAAATTCAGAGCGATTCCTAGCGGAATAACCGCCAGTAAAAGGTGCCGCTGCGGAAGCAAGGATGCGCCATGCGGCTGGCTTGCGATGCCATCAGTTTCATTTGTCGTCTTTATCATGTTGCAAATATACCCGCGCCAAGCAGCGCCTTCCACAGGTGATTCAGCCTGCGAATTTAGCAGGTTGATTTGGCGTGCTTGTGCGACTGCGGCTCCCTGCGTGTGAAATCGTCCGGCAATCGCTCCCGCTGACCGGCGTAGGAGAGTCGTGTAAGCTTTGCGGCATGAAATCAAATGCGCTTCAAGCTGTTTGCGGAAATGTCCGGCAATCAGAATGTCTGGCACCGAAGCTGAGCGCAGAGGCGCCGGTATTGCACACCCAGCGATCCATGCCCGGCATAGAAAAGCTCCAAACGATTACCGGCGTCAAGGCTGTTCAGATCGGAATGAGCTTGAAGGATCGGAATGAGCTGACGAACGCTATATACTCGAACTTGACGGTGCTGCTTGGTGCTGGCTCGCACTGGCACCGGGTGACCGGCTGGCTCCGAGATGACGCAGCTGCAGCTCTCTATCGTCATGCAGCCAATGCCCCAGATCAAGGAGCTTTTGTTGAAGTTGGGAGCTTCGCCGGCAAGTCAACGATCTGCATCGCCCTGGCGGTGCAGAACCGGAACACCAGAAACGGGAAAAAGAAGATCTTCACCGCGGTGGATGTTCAGTTCCACGGGTCATTTCGCAAGAACCTCGCCGCTTTCGGGTTGGGGAGCGTGGTTCAGCCATGGGAAATGTCCAGTCTCGACGCTGCGAACCGGTGGCTGAATCCCATTTCTTTCCTCTATATCGACGGCAACCACAGCGAGGCGTATGCGCTTGCCGATTTCACGGTGTGGGAACGTTTCGTCGTCGTCGGGGGTATCGTTGCCATGGATGATACGGTGGGCTGCATTTACCCCGGCCCCGTCCAGGTTGTTGAGACTGCCGTCCGCAACAAGACGTTCGACCTGATCGAGAGTGTGGGAGGAATCACGTTCCTGCGAAAGAGGAGGCATTTGTGCCCGGAGATGGCGCTTTGCCCGCCGGGAAAGTCGCGGGTCCGCATCCATCTCTCCCACGTCAGCATGATGACGGGCGCCCTCCATCCCGGCCTCATTTACCCGACCACCGGCACCAAATCGGCAGCCGCTTGCCAGCAGAAAATCGCAGCGTTTCCAGAAGTGCTCAATTGTCTGGTCAAAACCAGTCGAGGATCACGGTCAGTCCTCTACACGGCGCGTTATTTGAAGGCAGTGATTCTCATGCAAACAGGTCATGCGCGGGCGGCGATCCCGCTCCTGCGGGCACTGGCGGGAGCCCGTTGGCATGGGGAGCTGTATCACGCAAGCGTTCGGGTACGGCCTCTCGCTCTCTTGCGTCTCGCTCAAGCTCACGACCTGGCCCGATCCCGAGGGAGCGCCGTCACGATCTATCAACGACTGGTCAGGAGCTGCAGGTTAAAGCCAATCCGAGAGGCTGCCGCATCCGGGCTTGGTCAACCTTTCCGTCTGACCGAACCAGCAAAGCAGGCATTGCTCCGTGACTACGCGCTGAACCACCCTTTCGCCGAACAAGACAAGGTGCGCCGTGGCTGGGGGCAGCCAAGGAGGTTGATGCCATGAACCGTAAACGGATATGCTTTCTGAGCCGTGCGCCCATCCCTGAGCGACTGGAAGATGCTTGTGACGGCGGGGTCGTCAACATGCTGCGCATGGTGCAGGCCTGCGTGACCAGCGGGGCGGAAGTCCACGTGTATGCGACGACTCGGCCGGGTGATCTCCCATTCGTGTGGCAACATTCAGCGAACAAGCACGTCATGCGGCTGTCTCCCGCTGGCAGCCGTTTGAGCAACCCCTTTCTCCGTTATTTGGAAGACGCGCAATGTTTCGCGCACGAACTCATCGAACAGACCGACTTCACACGTGTTCAGTACGATGCCATCCACATTCATCACTGGGCTTCCTGCGTCGAGCCATTGACAAGTTTCTTGCGAAAAGCGCCTCGCACGGTGTTTACGCCCCACCTTTTGGCAGGGGAAAAGGCCGAAATGCTGAGCATGAACCTTCCAGAGGCAGTGCGTCAGGAGGAAGCGGCCACATGCCAGGCGGTATCCTGCATCATCGCACTTTCGATGGCCGAGAAAAAATTCATCTGCCGCCACTACAACATCCATCCCCAGCGTGTACACTTGGTTCCGAATGGTGTTGACGACGTGTTTTTCTCGACGCCTGTGGGCTTGCAGGCCAACTGGGCCTCCCGCTGCCGGGATTCTCAGCTTTTGTGTGTCGCCAGAATCGCTGAACAGAAAGGGCTTCATTTTCTGCCTGGTGTTATCGGTGATGTGCGAACCACCCATTCCGCCTGTCGTTTGGCGGTGATCGGCGGCGCGCACGGCGAAATGCAGTACGAGCGAAAACTCGATGGAGAAATTGCCTCCGCTGGCTGCCGCAAACAATTTGAGTTTCTAGGGGTTCAGCCGTCCGCTTCCATTGCTCGCTTTGCGGAACGAGCCGCCGTTTATGTCCAGCCATCGCTTGGTGAAACCCAGTGCATCGCCATACTGGAAGCGATGGCCGCAGGGCTGCCCGTGGTAGCGACAAGAATCCCGTGCATTTCCGAGTATTTCCGCAGCGGGATCAACGGCTATTTGGTGGAACGCGGCGATCGAAAAGCCATGGCATCCGCAATCACACATTTGCTTTCGAATCCCGACGAGTGCGCGGCCATCTCGATTCGCAATCGTAATGCGGCGCGCAACTTCTCCTGGCAAACAGCCAAGGACAACACGTTGGCATGTTTGGGGTTGCACGGAGAAGAATGGAAAATGGCCGCATGAAGAAACCCCTTGGAGATTTTACGCATCAATGCCCATGAAAACACTTCAAAATAGATATGAATTTCGATTTCTCGGCATGCACCGCAGTGGGCATCATGCGATCATCAACTGGGTTGCGGGACTTTTCGAGGGGGAAGTTTTGTTTGCCAACAACGTCGCCTACGACGACCGGCGGTATGAGCGCTACCAGTTCCTGAATCCGCCTGTGGCCGGCGCTGAGTACCGGGATGCCTATATTTTCAATGTTGAGGACACTGACCTGGCAACGGTGGTTTCAGACATGGAGGGAAACCGTTGGGGTACACGATTGGGGCCAAGTGACCGCGTTTTCAATGTCCTCGTGGTGCGTGATCCACTGAACATGTTTGCAAGCAGGATGCGTCACAAATCACCACACATCAGCAACTTGACGGAGGATAGCATCAATCGGTGGAAGCAGCATGCCCGCGAGCACCTGTCCCGTAGCGAGCTACTTCCAGCCGACACGATACACATTTTTTACAACGCGTGGTTTGAGTCTGCGGAGTACAGGAAGGATCTGGCAAAGCGGATCGGCATGCCCTTCAACGACAAAGCCCTCAATGTGGTGGCGCAGTGGGGCGGAGGCAGCACCTTCAACAAGCTGTCGTACGATGGCAACGCGCAAGCCATGGGGGTCCTCACACGCTGGAAGGATTGTCAAGATGACCCTGTGTACAGGTCTCTGATCCTGGAAGACGAAGAGATCGTGGAATTGGGACGGGCAATTATGGGGCAAGTGGCTTTCGACCGGGATTTCGGATCTCCCGCATCCTTCATCAAGCGGTGAGGCCGATCTGCTTGCTCGATGTCCTGTTCCCCGTTTCGTGGCAGTTCAAGAACCATCAGTGAACATGTCCATATTGGGTTTCCATTTTTTCTTCCATGAGGTCGGCCCTTTTTTCCACTGGAAGAAAGGGGATGGGTTCGACTGGAATTCCGATATTTGCATAGGTTTGCTGGAGCACACTATGAATTTTCACGGCCTCCGCATAGGGGCTCTTCCTCGGTCTGCCACTTGTTGTGTGATTCCAATATTTTCTTGGGAGCATTTCCAGCAAAAATGCTTGTGTGTAACGAGCGCGTTTTATCTCTTTTTTCAAAGTTGAAGGAACGTCCAGATTCCCGTTTTCCAGATAAGCGATTGGGTCGATCAAAGACCTGTCCAAAAGGGCCAGGGGACAGTCTTTGGGAATGGCTTGCTCCCATTGGATTTGCAGGGCGATCAGTCTCTCGTTGAAAGTTTGCAGACAAGTCCACGGCAGAATATTTCCCCCAGCTTTCTCTTCCGTTTCAATGAGGTGCAGGGCAGCTTCTGGAACAATGGTGAAGCCTCGACGCTGAAGCTCCTCAAGGACGGCTGTCTTGCCTGAGCCGGGACCGCCAGTGACGACAATCTTTATCATGGACTCCAGCGTAGGAGATTCCAATTGCTTGGACAAGCCTGCAGCGGTCATTCGAAACAGCACAAGCTGGACGAAGATTTCCTGGTTGCGATGGAGCCCGGGATGCCTCCCGCGGACGGGAGGGGATCGGCATGAATCGTCTGTGGATGATGCTGCTCGGCCAGGATGGCATCCGAGATGCCATCCTGTTCCCCCAGATGCGCCCCGTTTCATAACAGCTTCTCGTTTGCAAAAGCCACCGTGCCACACACCGTCTTCGCGAAGAGCCACCTTGATGATCGCGCCGTTGCGGATGAGGCAGGAAAGGCGATAATGATAGAATTGACGCATGGTGGCCGTGCTGATTGTTGCCGGGGTGCCCAGGGTTGTGAAATGGCGGGCGATATATTCGGCGGTCATACAGCAAGGGAAATGCGCTGCGTGGCAGGTAGCGCGGGCGCTTCTTCATGCTCCGTGGTAAAAAAAAGTTGAGCGGCAACATCAACAGCCAACAAGATGCAAGGTTTTCCCGTCCGCCATCTCGCGGACGATCCGGTTGCCGCCGTTGAGCACCCGCTGGAGAAACGCCATCAACACCAGGTGGGGCGCGGCTTCCTTGTAATCGAATCGTTCCCGCCACATGGCGAGACAGAGGGTTCAACCAACTGCCCGCCGTTCAATCCCTTGTCGGCCACGCATCGGACGCCGCTTCTGCCAGGCCTGAACTTCCGCTGTGATGAAGTGCCGCGTCTTGGCTTTGGGAAAGTTCAAGCCATCCGTGATTGCACCCACGACCCGGCGAAATCCCGGTGAGGTTTTTCGGCGCAAAAGCCAGCGGAGCGCATACGCCACTTCCGACCAGGTTGGCCTGATTCCCGCCAAAAACTTTCCGTTCTTTTTCCCGCCACCGTTCAGGATCGCGGCTCAAGTGCATGACCGCAACCACAAGAATTTCACCATTAACCGGGAAAATGCTGCGCCCAACATTTTTCCGGTAAGGGCCCAAAAGTCGGGCTTGAATCCCGAAGGGCGCCGGGTTATGGTTTGAACATGACGCTTCAAATTGAATACCCGGCCAGCCTGCCCGATGCGCTCCATCAGACGAGGGCCGAGTTTGAGCAGCAGGCGCGTCTGGCCCTCGCGGTCAAGTTGTTCGAGATGCGAAAGCTTCCCAGCGGCAAGTCCAAAAACCACCAAGCCACACAAGAAACGGATTCTTGACAACCGGGCGGAGGCCGTCTATCTTGCATTTGAAATGACAATCAGACGCAATATAGACTATCACTCCAGGACTTTGGAAGAGGCCTGGCGCGAAGCGGCGGATCAGTTTCCCGCGCTCCTGTTGACCGGACCTCGCCAGGTCGGAAAGACCAGCCTGTTGGAGCATCTGCGCGCGGAAAACCGGGCCTACGTCACGCTCGACGACATGAATCTGCGAGCGCTGGCGAGGAGCGATCCCCCCTTGTTTTTGCAGCAATTCTCGCCACCGGTATTGATCGACGAAGTCCAGTATGCGCCCGAATTGTTCCCCGCCATCAAACAGGCGGTGGACCGTCACCCGGTTCCCGGAAGCGTCTGGCTGACGGGCTCCCAGTCGTTTCCCCTGATGAAAGGCATCTCCGAGTCGCTCGCCGGGCGGGTGGCCATTCTGAATCTGCTGGGTTTCTCCGCGCGCGAGGCGGACCGTCGGCCCAGCGATCTGCCGCCTTTTCTGCCCGGTGGCGGCGCCGTGGCGGCGCGAAAGTCGTCACCCGCGCCAACGACGCTGGCCGCCGTTTACGAGCGGATTTGGCGCGGCAGTTTCCCCGCCCTGGTCACGGGACGCGTGCGGGATCGTGATTTGTTCTATCGCTCGTATGTGCAGACCTATCTGCAACGAGACGTTCGCGATCTGCTCAAGGTCGGCGACCTGGATTGCTTCATGCGTTTTCTCAAAGCCACCGCCGCCCGGACGGGCCAACTGCTCAACTACTCGGATTTTGCGCGGGACTGCGGGATTAGTGTGAATACAGCTCGGAACTGGCTCGCGGTTTTGCAGGCCAGCCATCAAGTGTTTCTCTTGCCAGCATGGCACAGCAACCTGTCCAAGCGGCTGTACACAACGCCCAAACTTCACTTCCTCGACACGGGGTTGTGCGCCTATCTGACGGAATGGTCGTCGCCGGCCACGCTTGCAGCCGGCGCCATGTCCGGCGCCATTCTGGAATCCCATGTGATCGCCGAAATCCTGAAGTCCTGGTGGCACCGGGGGAAAGACCCTGCGCTTTATCACTACCGCGACAAGGATGGACGCGAAATTGATCTTTTGATCGCCCATGACGGCCATCTCTACCCGGTGGAAATCAAGCGGGCGGCTTTGGTTCGCGCGCATGATCTGGCGGCATTCCGCCTGTTGGAACGGCGTGGCGCCGAGGCCGGGGCCGGCGCGGTCTTGAGTTTGAGTTCGGAAGGATTCGCTCTGGATCGAACCACCGAAAACCTGCCCATTGGTTGGCTGTGACGCTGGATGCCGCCGTGCGCCTGCTTTTGGAGCGCGAAAGTTATGCTTATACGACGCTTTGGGAGTCGTTGACCGCCCATCAGCAGCGATTCCTGGGAGGGGTGGCCCTCGAACCGATGGGGGTCAAGCCGTTTGCCGCCGATTTTGTGCAACGCCATGGGCTGCGTTCCGCCTCCAACGCCCAACGGGCCGCGGCGGGGCTGCTGGGAAAAGACATCATTGACCGCGACAACGGATCGTTTGTGATTACGGATCGGTTTTTCAGGATTTGGATTGCCCGGCGCCAAGGCGGAAGCCGCCCCGCATGAACGCTTCAGAAAAGGTGTCGCCCATTAGCATTTTTTGCCGACGGCTTTTTTGCAGCTTATTCAGAATTTCCCGGATTTTCGCGCTGCCGCGTGAAATATCCGGGGCTACGCGCTCTTGCCATCCGCTTCCCGGCAATCGGATACCCGCAAGCGAAGATTGCATTTCGTGGACAGGAGGAGGGTGTGCTCACCGGTCAGGGGGTGGGGTTCCCCTTTCGAAAGAAGCTTGTCGTCCAGTCGAGTCTTGTTCTTGCCTGAGAGTGAAACCAGATGCCAACGCCCCTCTTTCAGATGCATCGTAAATTGGTTCGGACCAATTTACGGTATATCGTAAAATGGTCTTGCCCTGGCGGTTGGGGTCCGGTACGATGGCCGCATGAAACGAACCTATGATCTTCTTCTTGAACGCCACATCCAGACCGAGCGACAAATGGCTTTTGTCGCCGGGCCACGCCAAGTGGGTAAGACCACCACTTGTATGGCCGTTTCCGAGGGCGGCCCCTATTTCAACTGGGACCATTCCGCCGACCGTTTGCTGGTGGCCAAGGGTGCGGAAGCGGTGGCGGAAAAAGCCGAGTTGCATGCGCTGCGCGAAAAGCCCCGGCGAATTGTCTTCGATGAAATCCATAAGTTCGCCAGATGGAAATCCTTTCTGAAAGGCTTTTTTGACGTTTACGGCAAGCAGTGCCGGTGTCTCGTCACGGGCAGCTCGCGCCTCGACTTGTACAAGCGCGGCGGAGACAGCCTGATGGGACGCTACTTTCTTTACCGGATGCATCCGCTTTCCCTGGCGGAAATCAGCTCGCCCGACCGCTCCGAAGTGGAGGTTTGTCCTCCCCGGCCGCCGGCCAAGGATGCCTTGGATCACCTCTTGCGCTTCGGCGGATATCCCGAGCCGTTTCTGAAGGGCACGCAGCAATTCTTCAACCGTTGGCGGCGGTTACGACTGGAACAATTTTTTCGTGAAGACTTGCGCGACTTGAGCCGGATTCAGGAAATCGGCCAGATCCAGATCCTCGTTCAGTTCCTGGCCGCCCAAGTTGGACAATTGGTCAACTACAGCAACCTCGCCCGTGAGATCAGCGTTAGTGTGGACACGATCCGCCGCTGGATTGTGACTCTGGAATCCCTGTACGTGTGTTTTAACGTGCGTCCGTGGCATCACAACGTGGCCAAGTCCCTGCGCAAACAGCCCAAAGTGTTTCTTTGGGATTGGACCATGGCAGCCGAGGGGGGGGCGCGTCGGGAAAACCTGGTGGCTTCCCATCTGTTGAAAGCCGTGCATTTCTGGACCGACACCGGCCTGGCTGATTGCGGATTGTTTTACTTGCGGGACAAAATGAAACGGGAGGTGGATTTCGTGGTGACGCGGGATGGCAAGCCGTGGTTCATGGTGGAGGTCAAGTCCTCGGAAAAAGCCAGCCTGAATCCGAATCTCTTTTGTTTCCAGAAACAAACCGGGGCGGCGCATGCCTTTCAGGTGGCCTTCGGAATGCCATTTGTTGCGCGGAACTGTTTTGAGGAGAAGACCCCTGTTCGCGTACCTGCTGAGACTCTCCTAAGTCAGCTTGTGTGACGGATGCGGCACCCAGACCAGCTTCAAGGTTTCTTGCTGCGCAAATCCGCCGGCATGCCAGGAACCGGCGCTCTCTGGTGGAATCCAAGCTTTGACGGGCGCCCCGTCACGGCCAACTCTTTGCCGACGACGCCGACAACGCTTGCCGCGCGGGTCAGCTTTCGGCGAAGCGCAGCGGCCGCGGAATTGAAAAGGTGTCACCCAATTTTATCATTTTTTGCCGCCGGCTTTTTCGCGGCTGATGCGGAATTTCCCGGATTTTCGCGCCGTCGTTTGAAATATCCGGGGCTACGCGCGCTTGCCATCCCCTTTCCGGGAATCGACCACCCGCAAGCGAAGATTGCATTTCGTGGACAGGCGGAGGGTAAGCTCGCCAGTCAGCGGGTGAGGGTCCCCTTTCGAAAGCGGCTTGCCGTCCAGTTGAGCCTTGGTTTATTTTATGGCTAATTGGAAATCGGATTGACAATTAGCCGAAGCCGTGCCAGGTTGTTTTCTGCGATTCCCCGGCAAATCGAATCCGTCTTGCGTGAGTTGACCCGCGGGTACCCTGCCCTTGCCATCACGGGCCCGCGGCAATCCGGCAAAACCACCCTGGCGCGACATTTGTTCTCTCATGGAAACGCCTTCAGGAAATTCCGCTGTAATCAACCGTTTTCTGGCGCGCCGGCGACCTGGCGACTTGTGAATCCCAGCCGCTGCCGTTCCATAGCTCCAACCTCGTTGTAAGCCAGGAGAGATCCGCTCCTTGGGTGGGCGGACAAAATTTCGTTGCCTTGGCTGCAGCCGGCGGTCGCTGGCGGATTTCATTTCGCTTCAAAGCATCCACCAAGGCAGGGCGGTGACATGCGCCAAGAGGATCTGGTTGTCGTCTTGCGCAGCCTGATCGCCACACTGAATGCGTGAGCAACGTTTTCATCCTCCCGTCGCTGGCTCTTGCGGTGCCCGCAACAGACCCCATCCGAATTTTAAAACACGCGCTGAGGAGTCGCAAGAAGCCCCGATAGCCCGCATATTTCACACACAGAGTGTGAAATATCCAGGATAGGCACAGCCAATTTTTTACCCGCTTTCGCCAGAAAGCCACCCCCTTGGGTGGTGGCGTTTCACTGGCAGGGGTTGCGCTTTGTGTGTGGGATCTTTTATGGGGGGGTTGGTTTTTTTCGAAAAACCCGTCCTTTTTTTTCGTCTTATAGCACAGGCTGCGTCGCCCCTATGAATATCACCGTCTTCGAATCGCAGGTTCAAGATGCCCGGACTTACCTGATCCTCGTTTTCCCCTTCTTCGCTCACCTCGCCTGGCATCTCAGGGTCATCCCGTGCCCTGGCATCGGGACGGCCGCCGTCACTCCCCGCGGCGAGGCGCTGATCAACCCGGGTTTTTTCGCTTCCTGCGACACACCCCAGCAGCGCGCATTCATTCTGGCCCACGAAGTTCTCCACGTTGCGCTTGGGATCTTTTGGCGTGGGAAAGGCCACGACCCGTTGCTCTCGAACGCTGCGCACGATTACGTGGTCAACAGCATCCTGGCCAAGGAAAAGAGCGACTGGGTTCGCGCGGATTGTCTCCTGGACCAACGTTTCCAGGACGCCAGCTACGAGGAGGTTTATGTGACCCTGGCCGCCGCCGCCGCGCGCAAGGTTTCAATGGAAAAGCGGGCGGGCGCAGGGAAGGTGGGCGCGGCGGGCGCCCTGGACGGGGATGTCCAATGGGGTGCCGCAGCCGCCGACAGCGGGTCTGACACGAGGGAGGCGGAGGAAAGCTTCGCCCGCTGGCGCATGCGCATGACAGAGGCCGCCGAGAGCGCGAGGTCGGTTGGCCGCTTCCCGTCCCATCTCCAGCGGCTTGTTGATGAAGCAACTGCCGCCCGCGTTCCGTGGCAGGAGAAGCTCCGCATGGCGATGAGCGACGTGATGGCACGCGCACGCACAGATTGGTCCTGGCCCTCGCGCCGGGCGTCCGCCTTGGGCCTTTACCTCCCCCGCGAGGAACACCTCGGTCTGGATCTGGCCGTTTACGTTGATAGCAGCGGCAGTGTCGGCCGCAAGCAACTCGGGGTCGCCGTGGCCGAAATCCGCGAGATTATCCTTCAGTCGGGCGGACGGATCCGCTGGCTGACCGGCGATGCCGCAATTCACTCGGATGAATGGGTCGGTTCCGGTGATGTTCTGAAGATCAAGGGCGGCGGTGGCACAAGCTTCCTTCCTCTTTTTCGGCATGTTGAAACCTGCCCGCCTCGCGGGCTGGTCGTTTTCACGGACACCTGGGGGGAGATGCCGGAGGCGGCGCCGGCCTACCCGGTCGTCTGGGCCGTTTACGAGCACGCCCTGAAAGACGCCCGCGTGCCATTTGGGGAGATCGTTGCCATTCCATCTGCATGAAAAGGAGGGTTCCATGGGCTTGAACCATGTTGCCACCACCATCAACCATCTGCCGGAGCTTTTGGATCTCTTCCTGCCGCAGGGCATGAGTGTGTTTCTGCAATCGAAGCCGGGCCTCGGCAAAACCGAGTCAGTCACCTTCTACGCCGCGGCGGCGAACGCCGAGCTTCACGTGGTGGTGGCCAGCCTGCACGACCGCCTGGACTTCACGGGTTTGCCCCGCGTGACCACGAGACCGGACGGGGCCAGCGTCACGGATTTCGTCCCCATGCAACTGGTTGCACATCTCTCCAGGGAGCATAGTCCCAAGGGGCGGCCGGCCGTTTTGTATTTCAACGAATTGAATGCCGCGCCCGAATCCGTGCTCCCGGTACTGTACCGTCTCATTCTCGAACGAAAGATCGGGAATCTTACCTTGCGGGAAAACGTTCAAATCATCGCCGACGGAAATCCCAGCTCCGCGGCATCGGCCGGCCGCGACCTGCACCAGGCACTCCGCCGGCGTTTCGTGTGGATCGTTATCGAGGAAAGCCTGGGGGTCTGGCAGGATTGGGCCGTCGCACACCAGATCGACGGCCGGGTTCTCGCCTTTCTCAATACGCACCCTCAGTTGTTTTGTGATTTCGATCCCGCCCGGCGCGAGCGGTTGACCTATTCGTGTCCGGCGTCCTGGACCCGACTTTCGAAGGTGCTGGACGCCATCCTGCGCCTCCAGAACCTGGACCTGCGCGTGGTGGCTCTCGCGGGCGTGATCGGAATGGAGGCCGGCGCTCAGTTTGCGGCTTACCTTCGCCACTCCGAAAGCCTGCCCGACATTGAACAGCTGCTGGCCAACCCGGAGAATTTCAAGACGCCCGCAAAGCTCGACGAACTGGATCTTGTGGTGGGGTGCATTTTCAACAAGGTGGCGGCGAAGCACGGGCTGCGCCCAAATGCCTTCCGCATCGCGGCAAAGCTCATCAAGACCAATCGCGAATATGGTGTTTTTTTGGGCCGGCTCTTGCTTCGCCATCCCCCGCTCCAAAAGGGAATCCAGACTGATGCCGGATATCGTGAATTTGCCCAGGCAATCCAGGAACACCGGGGTTTGGCCGAGCTCATCATCGCCTCCGGTCAGGAAGCTGAGCGCCTGATCAAGGGGGCGTGACGTTTGTGACAAGCGAGAAAGAAAAAGCCATGTCCCAAGCCCAGCCAAACCAAGGGATTGAGGCGCAGGAAGTCCTTCACAGGTGCGGAGATGTCTTGAACAAATTGGACGCCCTCGATCAGCTCCGAATGGCCTGGCTCCCCGAGGAAACCATCGGCTGCCCCGATGCGGTCCGGCTGGCCGAAGATACATTGGTCATCAAGTTACTGGAAATGGCGGTCGCTTCCATGAGCAACCCGGTGTGTCTGCCCGAGGACCGCGCATCGGTGATTTCAATGCTGCTGAGACGCAATGAGCGATTGGGCCGCGGCCTGGCGGGGATTGAAGCGGAGGACTTGAAGCGGCACGTCGAAGCGCGGGTATCCTCCCGTGAAGCGTGGATGGCGGATGCTCTCGTCCAAAAGCTGCAATCGGAAGTCGGCTTGGGAGTGTTTTTCCGCGACGCCGACGAGGCCGTTGCGTTCGGCTGGCGAAATCCCGCGAGTTCCTATCCGTGGCCGCCTCCGCGGGGGCGCCGGAACTGTTGCAAAGGCCAGTGGGTGGGCGAAGATCTGCTATCGGTAATCATGCCGGCGGCCATGAGCATACTGAGTGAGGGTCGGTTCTCACTGGATGCACCGGAACGATGGGGCTGGATTTCGCCGGCAGTGGCGGAATGGCTGTCGGCCATCTGCATCATAGGGAACTGCGGGGGGGACCCGCTTGGGATATCGGTTTCTCCGAAGGATTGGGAGCGATTCGGAACCCAGGGGTGGATCGGTTGTGCTTGCGACAAGTCAGCGGTTCACAACCTGATGGAAGTGGACGGACGGCCCGTTCAAGATGATCGAAGCAAACTGAGATTCGTCAACACTGAGACTCGACTTGAAAATTGATGGAGAGGCGGGCGTTTTTTTGCACGGATAACAAGGGAGAGAGGGTGGTTTCCCTTGGTTATCGTGACGTTCGGGAAGAAGGAAGAGAG
>JACQHZ010000283.1 GCA_016198745.1 Verrucomicrobiota bacterium | reverse complement strand
GAGGTGGTGGACCTCGCCAATTTCCTGAACGCCATGGGCGCACGCATCTCCGGGCATGGAACTGACACGATCACCGTGGAGGGAGTTGACGCGCTGCATGACGCCGATTATCAAATCATCCCGGACCGAATCGAGGCGGGAACTTTTCTGACTGCCGGCGCCATCATGCGGGGCGACATCACGTTGCGCGGGGCCGTTTCACAGCATCTGCAATCCGTGGTTCGCCTTCTGCAAGACACCGGTTTCACCGTCGAAAACGGCGACGATTGGCTGCGGATTCGCTGCAATGGCAAGACTTCCGCGCGCGACGTGATTACCAGCCCTTATCCAGGCTTCCCGACCGACATGCAGGCGCAGATGATGGCGCTGATGTGCGTCACGCCGGGCGTGAGCGTGGTGACGGAACGTGTCTTTCCGGATCGGTTCATCCACGTGGCTGAACTTCAGCGGATGGGCGGTAAGATTGAGATGGAAGGCGCCACAGCGGTTGTGCACGGGGTGGATCACCTCAGCGGCGCGCCCGTGATGGCGTCGGATCTGCGCGCATCGGCCGCGCTCGTGCTTGCGGGGCTGGTGGCGAGAGGCGCCACCGAAATCCGCCGCGTCTATCACATTGACCGCGGCTACGAGCATCTGGACGAAAAATTGCGCGGTCTCGGCGCGCAAATCGAGCGCGTGCGCGTCTCTTCGTAGAGGCGAATCCAACCACAAAATTTATTGCGTGAAAGCATAATCATCCGCGCGCTCGTGCGGGAGCGCGTGGGTGTATATTGAAGCAACCCATCGCGGCCGGCCTGCTTGCCGCGTTTGTCATTCTGTCGCCGGCGGCCGTTTCGGCCGCCGACGAGGAGAAGAACCTGATGGTGGATTTGGGCAACGGGGTGAAACGGAACTGGTGCTGATCCGGCCGGGTACGTTCATGATGGGGTCGGAGAACGAGAAGCCGGTGCATAAGGTGACGTTGACGAAGCCGTATCAGGCGGAAAAACAAGGGGCTTTTTGCTTGTGACGGAAAGGGGATTCCGGTTGTCTCATGATTTATGTACTGGGAGGAATCGAAAAAGCCGCGCTGGTTCAATGCACGCGTGATTGCCTGGGCGCTGTTCGACATGGGGACGACGATCTTCTCCATGAACGTCATCAGCCGTTACTTCGGGCCGTGGGTGGTAAAACAGATGAACGGCACGGTGGATGTCTTCAACGACACGGTTTCGCTGTCAATGATGGTGGCCGCCATCTTGCAGATCCTGCTCAGCCCGATCTCCGACGAACTGGGACGGCGGCGGGTGTTCGTGGTCTGGTTCACGCTCCTATGTGTGACGGCCTGCGCTTTTTTGAGCGTCGCTCCGAGCCTGGCTCTCGGTTTGCTCCTCTTTGCGACGGCCAACGTGGGGTATCAAACCGCGATGGTGTTTTACAACGCCATGCTGGGAGATGTGGCGGATGAACGCCATAAGGCGCGGATTTCGGGGATCGGCGTCGGCCTGGGATATTTGGGATCCATCCTGGGGCTTCTTGTCTCCGAAAAATTTGTGGACACCGAGCATCATCTTTATTCATCGGTCTTTCCGGTCTCCGCCGCGATGGTCCTCGTTTTTGCGTTGCCCCTCTTCTTGTTCGTGAAGGAAAAGCCAAGCCTGGTGAGGTTGAACCTCGCGCAGAGCCTCACCAACAGCATCGGGTCGTTTGTCACGACGTTGCGCCGGATTTCGCGCCATCGGGAGATGCTTTTTTTCTTCATCGGCTGTCTGTTGTGCCTGGATGCGGTGCATACCGTCATCGTGAACATGGCGCTCTACTGCGAGAACGTCGTCGGGTTGGACCCCAAGGAGGGATTCGATCTCTCGCCGATGTGGAAGGATCGCATCTTGTTCCAGTACAGACTCAGCGAAATCACTCTGTTTCTCATCACATCAACCGTCTTCGCCATGTTCGGCGCGTTCGGCATCGGGCACATTTCGGATAAAACCGGCCATTACACGACATTGCTGGCGGTGTTGATCCTCTGGATGGCGGCGCTGGTGCTCGCCATGTTCAGCGTTCAACGGACGTTGTTTTGGATCACAGGCCCGATGTTCGGACTGGGGCTTGGCGGCATCTGGACGGTGAGCCGGGCTTATTTGCAGGAAATCTGCCATCCCGAAGAGCGCAGCCAGATGTTCGCGATTTTTGGGCTTGCCAGCCGCAGCGCGGCGATCATCGGGCCGTTTGTCTGGGCACGGGTTTACAGTTTCTCGAATCACCATCTTCTGCTCAACGAACGGAAGTCTTATCGTCTGGCAATCGCCGCCGTCCTGTGCCTCATGGCGGTGGGATTTTGGGTGATGCTGCTCGCCAGACCCAAAACACAGCAGCCAACACGGCGAATCTGGCTCTGAATTTCCGGGGGCGGGAGGAGACCTGCGTGGTTGCAATTCGCTTGCTCATCCCATGGTCGTTTGCCGTTCCACCTGTTTCTGAAGCGCCAACGATGAGGACGCGCATGAGCGTGATGTTTCCCAAGTTTCGCGCGCATGGTCGCGGATGCCGAGCATGCGGCAGTAAATTGCTTCCAGGTCGTCCACCATTTTTTCGAGCGAGAACTGTTGCACGACCCGCTGACGTCCGCATCGCGCCATCTTTGCGGCCTGAACGGGATCCATCAGAATCTGCAGGATTTTCTCAGCCAGGGCAACCGGGTCTTGCGGTTCACAGAGCAACCCGTGTTCTCCGGAAGTGACGACCTCCGGAATGCCGCCGACAGCAGTCGCGACCACCGCGCGTTCCATGGCGAGGGCCTGGAGGAGGGCCTGCGGGACGCCTTCGTTGGCATAGGAAGGAAGAACGAAAACGTCCAGGTCGCACAGGATTTGCGGGATTTCATCGCGATGACCGATCAGGAACACGTAATCCTCGATCCCCATCTTCAGCATTTCAGCTTCGATATGTCTTCGACGAGGTCCTTCGCCCACAATGATGAAGTTGGCCGAAGGACAACGTTCCTTCACCAGGCGGGCCGCTTGCAAGAAGTCAGGATGTCCTTTCCAGCTTCGCAGAACCGAGATCATTCCGGCCAAAAAACAACCCGGCGGAAGTCCGAGTTCATCACGCAAATTGAGTCGGGAAAATGAAGCGTCGAAGCGGTTGAAATCCACGCCGGTTGGGATCGCTGATATCTTTTCCGGATCAAACCCATTGAACCGCACCATGTCTTCCGCAATGCTGCGGCTTGTGGTGATGATGTAATCGTGGAGCTGTTGATAAACGATGCGGGTGAGCCACCCCTGGGACACACGGGCGGAAATGTGGCGGGTTTTGATCACCAACGGCACCCCCCCCCTCTTGGCTGCGAAACCGGCGAGCCAACTGTCGCGCGAGCTGTGTGTGTTCACCACATCAATCCGCTCCGTTCGGAAGAAATCGCTCAGCCACCTCAGATTCTGGAAGAAATCACACCGCCTCATGGAAAGCGGCAGCGTCTCGATCTGGAGATCGAGACCGCGGCGGAAAATGTCGCTGTCCGGCGGCGCCACGAGAATGGTGCGGTGGCCGCGCTTGGCCATCTCGCGCAATTCCACCGTCACGCGGATTTCCTGGCCTCCCCAACCCAAGGAGGCTTCCGTATGAACGATTTTGAGTTTTCGATGAGGATGTGTCACGTTACCACCCGATTCTTTAATGTATGAAACCCGTTCCGCCAAACCAAGCCTTTCCCGATATTAAGCGGATCCTGCTGATCAAACTCAAGCACATCGGCGACGTTCTTTTGGCCTCCCCGTGCGTTCGCGTTTTGCACGACGCTTTTTCAACGGCGAAGATCAGCGCCCTGGTGGACGAGGGCACGGAATCCATGCTCGCCAATCATCCGCTCCTGGACGAGATCATTTCATTTCCGCGTTCAAGCATGAGGGGACTTTCACCGGACCGGGTCCGGAGAGAACTTGCGTTTGCATCCGCTTTGCGCCGGCGGCGCTTCGACATGGCCGTGGACCTCACCTCGGCGGACCGCGCAGCGTGGCTTGCGTGGTTCAGCGGCGCGCGATTTCGGCTCGCTCGCGACCCCGACGGCAAAGGATTTTTTGGCAAATGGTTGCTCTATACCCACATTGCGCCGCATTCGGACGATCCGGACCTGCACGAGGTGAAGAAAAATCTGGGTGTGCTTGAACACTTCGGGATGGCCGTTTCGCATCCCCGTCTTGAGCTTTTCATTTCATCAAGCGATCGGGCGACGGCAGATCGGACGCTTCGGGATTTCGGACTGGGCGCCGGCGCGCCGCCCGACGCAGATGGTCGCGCGCGTTTTGTGCTCGTTCACCCCACCTCGCGCTGGCTTTTCAAATGCTGGGAAGACGCGCGGTTTGCCGCCCTGATCGATTGGGTGCAGACGTCTCTCAGGCATCCGGTTATAGCGACCTGCGGTCCCGATCCCCGCGAGATCGAACGCGCTCGGCGCGTGCTCTCTCTTTGTTCGACCAATCCGCACGCCATCCTTGGCGTCCTGAGCCTTGCGCAATGGGCGGCGCTGGCCCGGAAGGCCATGCTTTTCATCGGAGTGGATTCCGCCCCGATGCACATCGCCACCTCGCAAGGCACGCCCTGTCTGGCGCTGTTCGGTCCGACCGGATTCCAGAATTGGCGGCCATGGGGCGTATGTCATGAGGTGTTGGTTCATGATTGTCCGTGCTCGCGCGACCGGCGTTCGCATTGCGACTGGCGTCCCGGACTCACGCGCGCCTGCATGAACGCCATCGCCCTTGAAGAAATGAAAGAATCGGTCACACGGCTGATCGGGAGCCGCATGAATTCCGGATCTGAATCGCGATGAGACCAAGGAATGCTTGCAACCGTGGCATGAATGTGAAAGTCTCCGATCAAAGGAACCGCATGAATCGAAATTATTTTTTATTGGCCTGTTTTTCTGTTGTGTTGCTTGCATGGAGCGGGACGATGGTCGCTGGCGAAATTCATGACGCCGCCATCAAAGGAGATGCCGGCAAGGTCAAGGAACTGATCAAGGCCAATCCGGAACTGCTGAACGCGCCCGGTGAAGACAAGCTGACGCCTTTGCATCTCGCTGTCGAAAACGACAAAAAAGGGGTTGTGGAGGCGCTTTTGGAGGGCAAGGCAGATGTGAACGCCAAGGACGCGGAAGGAAGGACGCCGCTGCATGTGGCGGCTTCAAAAATGAACAAGACGGCAGTTCAACTGCTCCTCGCCAATCAGGCGGATGTTCAGGCCAGGGACAACGAAGGAAAGACGCCCCTCCATGCGGCGGCCGAGAGCGGATCGAAGGAACTGGTGGATCTGCTCATTGCCAACAAGGCGGACCCCGCCGCGAAATCCAATGAAGGCAAGACCCCGCTGCACCTGGCTGCATTGAGCGGCGAGAAGGCCGTTGTGGAAGCGATTCTCTCTCACAACGTGGATGTCAATGCCAGGTCCAATGACGGCACGACGCCCCTTCACTGGGCCGCCACGTCCAATGAGGAAAGCGTCATCAAGTTGCTGCTTGCTCATCAGGCCGAGATCAACGCACAGACGAGCGAGGGCGCCACCTCATTGCACTCGGCTGCCGCTGGCGGCCAGAAACGCGCCGTGGAAACCCTTTTGGCCGCCAAGGCGGACCCCGCTCTCAAGGATGCGGAGGGTAAGACCGCCTTGGAACGCGCGACCGAGGGCGGTTTCAAGGAGATCGCCGAGCTCTTGCGCAAATGCAGGTCTGCGAATTAGCCCGCATATTTGGCTTGGTTCAAAGTTCACGGTTTTCGCCTCGGGCGGAAGCCGTTGAACCATTCCGATTTTTCAATTCACCCGGATCCATCCCATGTCTTCGATCAAACCTTGGTGCGTTCTGAAGTCGCAGCCGCTGAATGATTACAAGATTTTCTCCACGCGCAGGGATTGTGTCGTCTCGCCAAGAACGGGTGAGACGCATGATGTCTATGTCCTGGAAGGCGCATCCTGGGTCAATGTGCTGGCTCTCACGAAGGAACGGCAGATCGTGCTCGTCCAGCAATATCGCCACGGGTTGCGCGAGATTACATGGGAAATTCCCGGCGGCGTGATGGATGACGGGGAAACACCGGAGGCCGGCGCCGCGCGCGAACTGCTTGAGGAAACGGGTTATCAGGGAATCAATGCTCGTGTTCTCGGCAAGGTCCATCCCAATCCTGCGTTCCAGAACAATGTCTGTTACACAATCCTGATCGAGGACGTTCAACTGGTGCGCGCTCCCAGGCTGGATGGCATGGAGGACATTGCCGTCAAACTGACGACGGAAGAGGAGTTCGGTTGCATGATAGCGGATGGCCGCATTGCGCATGGCCTGGTCGTGGTCGCCGATTTTTGGCGTCGGCTTTGGCGGGCCGGCGCCAGCCCGCGACAACGAATGACTGCATCTGACAAAAAAGGAAGCGCAAGCATGCGATTTTTTTCACAGAGATCACGGAGGATCACAGCGCGGCGTAGCCGCAACCAACGAACTTGTCCCCCCTCTGAGGGGGGATGTAGCGGCGTCCCGCCGCGGCGG
>JACQHZ010000014.1 GCA_016198745.1 Verrucomicrobiota bacterium | reverse complement strand
GCCTCTTGCGCCTTTTTGCGGCCATTCTGCAAGCGGCTCCATTTTCTTGATTATTACAACCCCAGCGCGCGGCGGATGATGGCGAAGATTTCCGTGTTGTCCAGGAAACCGCGCACCGCTTCCGATCCCGGTCCCGTCGCGGCGATCAGGACGTCCGTCGAGGTGTGAAACGCCGAGCGCGCGTAGCGCGTCGCCGGTTGACGGAAAACCGGGTCCAGAAATGAAACCGCGTTTGTGGCCGACAACGCCCCCGGTCCGCTGGCCCAGCCCAACAGAAAACCCTGGTCCGGTTGACGCGCCAACAGGGCGTTGCCCCTCGCCGTGATGGGCGGATAGCCGTTCAACGCGAGACCGCCGGTCTCATGATCGGCCGTGACGATCACCAGCGTCTCCGTTCCCGCCTCGTGCAGCGCGGCGCCGATCGCCCGGTCGAACTCGATGGTTTCCTGAAAGGCGCGCCACGCCCAGTTCTGATGCGCGGCCTTGTCGATCAGCCCCCCTTCGACCATGAGAAAATACCCTTTTGGATTGCGCGCGAGTTTTCGCATGGCCGCAAGGGTCATTTCCGTGAGACCCGGTTCGCCGGGGTGTTGCGCGCGTTCATCCGCATAACTGAAATCGTGCGCCGCAAAAAGCCCGAGCCAACGCGCATCGGGCGGAAATGAAACGCCGCCGGTCAAGGCCTTTGCGTCCTGAAGAATGGTCCACCCCTTGTCCCTGGCACTGGGCAGGAGGTCTTGACCATCCTCGCGTACACCGGGCGGCTTCGACTTGGGAAGAAGCCATGCCAGGCCGCCGCCCAGGATCACATCGAAGCCTGAATCAATCATTTGCGGAACCAACGCCGCTTCCATCTCCCGTTTCTCCACGTAACCGTAGAACGCAGCCGGCGTGGCGTCCGTCAGACGGGTTGTGGTGACGATCCCGACCGATCGGCCGCTCTTTTTCGCCAACTGACTGATGAGAGGAGGACGCCGTCCGTCCTTCAGAACGTTGAGCGAACGGTTGGGGGTCTTGCAGCCGCTGGCCAGCGCGGCGGCCGCGGCGGCGGAATCCGTCACCAGCGAATCGTCTGATGTGGTGCGGGAGAAGGCGGTATGAGGGAGTTGTTCGATCTGGAGCCGCCCATTTGCGCCCCCCGAGTACGCCCGGACGATCGAGAGGGTGTTGATTCCAAGGCCGTCGCCGATGAACAGGATCGCGTTGCGCGCGCTCGCCGGAACGGCCTCGGCTTGCGCCCGCTCGTCTGACACGAGCCGGTGCGCAGACAGGCAGATCAGAAGGAAAAATCCGAAAAACATCCGCATGGTTTTCGTTCAAGATGCGCATTCGGGTTTGGACTTCATGTCCACGGGTGGGGTTGAGGTCCAATAGCCAAATCTCTCCGCGCTGTGGACTGGCCGTCACAACCCGTCCTTTGCCGTGTGGTCCCACGCGGCCATCTCTTTCTGATATTCGGCCCAAGTCTTGGGATTCTTCTTCAGTTCAGCATAAGCCTGGTTGGTGCGTTCGAGAAACACCTCGCGGCGATAAGTTTCCACCGCTTCACGAAGCACGGTTTGAATGGAGGAATGAGTTTCCTCAGCCAGGTTGGCCAGAACCTTGTGCGTCGTCGGATTCACCCGGACCGTTGTGCTTTGCATACAAACCAAGCTACAATAATATCTGCTACAATGCAAGCTTGGTTGCAGCAACATCCCGCGAGCAGCGCCGCCCGTGAATCTGGTTTCATCTGAACATCATCCGCGCCACCGCAGCCAGAAACGCAGTCACCTGGATGCCAACTTTTCCCGGCGCCCAGGCGGCTATGGGCGCGTTTTGCCTGCCCCCGGAGACCGAGCCTTGCCCAGATCAAAAGGTCCTGAACAACTTATCGGTCTGCCAATGTGCTCATGTTCGATGGCGGGTTTTTGTTCAAAATCCATTTCCTCAAGGTTGTCCAGCAGTTGAGATGTGGGAAAAGATGAGGAGACCGAGCTGGGGGATGTGCTTGTGCAAAACGGAAAGGGCAGGGGCATGGCGCAGCCAGGCAGATGGGGGATTCTCGTCCAAACCGTTCTCTCGCTTTTTTCAAAGGAAATGTCGTCCTCGGTTGTCTAATCAGTTAAAAACATGCCTCATGGCCGATCTGGATCACGAACCGGAATGGATACGCCGAAGCCAGAAGGGCGATCACCAGGCCTTTGAAGCCCTCATCCATCGTTACCAACGCATGATTCATTCGCTGACCTTTCGCATGACCGGCTCCCTGAGCGACGCCGAAGACCTTGCCCAGGAAACCTTCATTCGCTCTTACCAGCAGCTTCGTGGGTTTCGCGGTGAAGCCGGGTTTTCGTCGTGGCTTTATCGCATCGCGATGAACCAATGTCTGAACTGGAGAAAAGGAAGGGAACGACGCGAACAACTGCACGAGGATTGGGCCGGACAGCAGGATCAGCCGGCTCAGAACGAGGGAATGGCCGCCAGGGTCCAGGAGGCCCTGATGAAATTAAAACCCAAACAGCGCGCGGCAGTTGTTCTGACGACCTACGAAGGTATGAATCATGCCCAGGCCGCCCGCGCCCTGGGTTGTTCGGAAACCACGGTTTCCTGGAGGATTTTTGCCGCGCGAAGAAAATTGAAACAACTCCTTCAACCGGGGAGCGCACGCGGCCCGCGTGCTTCATTCGGCGGCCCGCCGAATGGCGATCCATCGCAACCATGAATACCGAAAAATTTGAACTCGACGAATTGTTAAAGGCCGCAGTTGTCCCCGAACGCTCCGCCGGCTATTGGGAACGGTTCCCCCAACGCGTCACCACCCGGTTGAAGGAAGGGGTGGTTGTTCCGTTGACCATCGACCATCAACCATCAACCTTTTCACGTTGGAGCTTTGTCCTCGCCGCCGCCTGCCTTTTGATCGGTTTTGCAACGGGCTATTGGATGGCGCATCCACACGGGACGCATGGCGCGTCCAGCGAAGCGGGTCAGGTGGCGCAGAACGAAAAATTATTTCGAGAGATGGCCTCCCTGTTTCCCAACCAGATTCGCGCGATCATTTCCGACAATCAGGGCGTGCGCCTGGTGTTGTCCGAAAAAGCGGAGATTCCGACTTCAACCCCCTTGCTGTTGAAAATCTGCGACGGCGGGCAATGCCGCCGCATCATCACCTTCAGCGGCCAGCAAATCCGGGTGAACGGTGAAAACTGCGAAGTGCTTTCGGATTCGCGCGGCAACGTGATGGTGGTGGGCCGGCGCTGGTATTGGTCAAGCGCCGATCCCTCCACGAAGGCCAGCCGTGATGGTCGTTCGCACATTCAAGCCCAACCTTTGGAGATATCGTTATGAAACTCTATTTTAGAAGTTTCTCCGGCAAGCTGTTTCATGGAGGGCGACGCGCCGTCGTCCCCTTTGGTTTTTCGGACACGCTCTGCAAAGGCGCTGACGGAGCAGCGCCCTCCTGTTCCTTCAAAAAACGACTTTCAAAACACGCTCTGAGACATTTTCTGGTTGTGTGGCTTGGGGCGTGGCCGCTCTTGAGTTGGAGCCAGGTGCAGGTGGTTCCAGACGAAACCTTGCCGGCGGTGTTTGCAGGCGCGCCCCAAAAAATCAAAATCCTTTTTCGCAATCCGGGCGAGAAGACGGCGCAGGCCGACCTTCGCACGCGCATTTTCCAGGTCAGCTCGGCCACCCTGATGCCGGTGGGCGACGCCCAACCGTGGAAGAAGCTGGAAGTATTGCCCGGCCAAACAGTGATCGAAAGCGCCACGTTGACCTTTCCGGAAATCAAAACCGGCGCCCGCTTTCAGGTCCAATGGCTGGATGATCAGAATAAAATCATCGGCCGCACCGATCTTCTGGTCTATCCGCAGGATTTGCTCAAGCAGCTAAAAACGCTGGCGGGCGATAAGCCCCTTGGTCTTCGGGATTCAAGCGACCAACTCAAACCATTGCTTAAACAAGCAAAAGTTGAGTTTGAAGACCTGGAAAAAGAGGGCGGGCTGGACGCTTTTCATGGCCGGCTGGCAATCGCAATTTTCACTTCGAAAGAGCAGGCGCACTCGGAAACACGCGAGCATTTTTTTTTGCGGGTCAAACAGGATTTGGCCCTCGTCTGGATTCAACCCATTGAACGAAAGGCGTCGGCCCCGGTCATTCCGGCGCATGTGACCCGGCTTGGCGCCGGAGCGGTGGTCATTGCCGAGCCGTCTGCGATTGCGAACTTGAAGGACTCCGCGCTTTCCCAACTGAACCTGCTTGGGTTCGCCGAATTGGCGCTGAATCCCGATTCCCCGCTGTTGCCAAACAACCCCTAATCTGGCGAAGCCGGAGCCAAAATTATGAGTAAAGAAGTCTCACGCAAAGACGCAAAGGCGCAAAGCGGCGGAGCCACAACCAAATTCGGAGATAAAACATTGAACCACAGAGATTACAGAGAACACGGAGAAATCGAAAGAGCAGAACTTGCGGAATCCGTGCTGCCCGTTTGACCACCCCATGCGGGGTGGTTGACGAGCAGCGCGTATTCCGCAATACCCGTTTGCCCTCCCTCCCTCCCTCTGCGCTCTCTGTGGTCTCTGTGGTTAAAAAAAATTCTTTCCGAAAACCCTTTGTAACTTCGAACTCTGAACCCTAAACTCCGAACTCTCAACTCTCCCCTCTATGAAACTCATCCATTACTTGACTCTCCCCGCAGCTCTGATGCTGACAGCCCTTGCAGCGACCGCCAAAGACGAAGTCCTCACCGTGGCGGTGTTCAACTTCGAGTCCACCGATGAAGGCATGCGCGACCTCGGCGCAAAAGTGGCCGCCCTCATCAACGCCGATCTTTCGGCGGACGCGCGCATCATCACCGTGGAACGCGCGGAACTGGAAAAGGCTCTGGGGGAACAGGAGATGGGCTTGTCGGGAACGATCCAACCGGAAACCGTTGCCAGAGTGGGACATCTGACCGGCGCCAAGGTCCTCGTGACCGGAAAAGTGTTCAAGATTGACCGCGAGACCATCATGGTCGCCAAGGTCATCGGCACCGAGACCAGCCGGGTCTATGGCGAAACGGTTAAGGCCGCCGGAGATGCCTCGCCTGCCGACATGGCGTCGCAGCTCGCCAAAAAGATTGCGGCCAGCGTCTCAAAAAATGCCGAGACGCTTGTGGCCAAAGCCGAGAAACCCGAGGACCGAATCGAGCGGATTCAAAAAGCGTTGAAAGGCGCAAAATTGCCGGTGGTGGAAGTGCATATCCCTGAACGCCATTTCGGCGGGATCACCATTGACCCGGCGGCGCAGACCGAGATCAGTTTCATCCTGGAGAAATGCGGCTTCAAACTCCTGGACGAAAAATCCACCGACAAAGCGGAAATCGAATTCAAGGGCGAGGCCCTGAGCGAATTCGGCATGCGCAAAGGCAACCTGGTTTCGTGCAAGGGCCGCGTTGAATTAAAGATCATTCAAAAAGCCAGCGGCAAAATTCTTGCCGTGGATCGTCAGACCAGCGTGGCGGTGGATCTCAGCGAGCAAATCGCCGCCAAGGCCGCCCTCCAGCGATCCGCCCAGGAACTGGCCGAGCGGATGATCCCGAAGGCGGTGAAATGAGGGCATGTTCCAACGGTTCCCACCCATCCAGAGGGTGGCCCCCCAAGGTGGGGGGCAGGCAGGCAAGGTTCACGGTTCAACGGTTGGCGATTTCTCGCCGCCTCGAGGTCTGCGGCGTAGCGTGGGCCAGCCTCAATCCGGTTGTGACAGAACCCCCCTGGGAAGGGTGCGTCAATCCTGAACACCTGAACCGTGAACTTTGAACCATACCGGAAAGTTCTCTGTCAAGCGGGTGGTTCAGCCGGCGATGCGTTTTGCCTCCCATTCGTCCACAGTTCATATTCGCTCAAATCAAGGTCGTTGTTCCAGAAGACCCCGTGGCCGCCGGTGTCCACCTGCACGGCGCGAAAAAAAGCCGGTATCTTCAGGAGGTGAAATTCGGGCAAAGCCAACACGGGCCGGCAGTCGTAGGTCTTTTCGATTCCGTTCTCAAAACGCACAAACAGTTCGGCATCCCCGATGGGCGCAACCCGCTCGATTTTCGGTATTTTCTCCATGGCAACTTCATTCCAAACCGGGTAGTTGTCTGAACTGCTGTTGATCCCACATGTCGCGTAGTTCCTGTTGGTGCAATGCGGCCCATTCTCTGACCAGTCGTTGAGCCCTGAGCGGGAGATCGCCCTCCAACATCTCCTGCGTTTCGATTGAGAACACCGCATTGAACTCCCCGTAAATCGCATGAAAATGCGGCGACCCATGTTCGCTCTGGCTGAAGTACATCTTGATCAAGATGCCGTAGAATCGAGCAATGACCGGCATAATTGTGCCTTTTCGTCGCGCGTGCCAAGGATGTGTTCAGTCCACCTCACCGGCGGGCGGTGTGCTGAAAATGTGGGTGAAGGGTATTCACACCTATACTCTTGCAAAATTGCTCGCGAAACGCAAGAACCCGGTCGAAAACAGAAGGATGAAACGCTCCGGAACCCGCCGCGATCACGGATGAGCCTTCCGCCATGCGTCCCAGCCGCCTTTCAGCACATAGACCGGTTCAATCCCGCTTTCACGCAATCGTCCGGCCACCTGGCGGCTCGCCTGGCACTCTTGTCCGCCGCAATAAATATGAATGGCGCAACGCCATTCATTTCACCTGCGCCAGGGCGTGGAACAGACGCGGTTTGTCCTTGGGGAAATCCGTCTTGATCCGCAGATGCGCCTTCACCGGTTGAGAAGTGTCCGAGGGCGTGACCTG